>NZ_JBIAGA010000005.1:0-311232 GCF_042869555.1 Nocardiopsis sp. NPDC006938
GCCTCCATCTTCACCATCTTCGAGGGCGCCAGCGAGATCCAGAGACTCATCATCGGCCGCACCGTCACCGGCCTCCCCGTCCGCTGACGCACGGGCGGTGCGTCGCGGCGGGGGCCCTGCGTCGGACCCCCGCCGCCCGGGCACCCCGCGGACGCCCGCCCCGCCGGGACTACTCGGGGAAGTGACAGGCGACCGGGTGCCCCGCCCCCCGGTCCACCAGCTCCGGCGCCTCCTCCGCGCACACCTGGCGCGCCTTCCAACAGCGGGTACGGAACCGGCAGCCGCTGGGAGGGTCCACCGGGCTGGGCACGTCCCCCGTCAGGACGATCCGCTCCCGGGTCCGCTCGGTGCGCGGGTCCGCCCAAGGGGCCGCCGACAGCAGGGCGACCGTGTACGGGTGCGACGGCCGGTCGTAGACGTCCTCGCGGGTGCCGGTCTCCACCACCCCGCCCAGGTACATCACCGCCACCCGGTCCGAGATGTGCCGCACCACCGACAGGTCGTGGGCGATGAACACGTACGACAACCCCAGCCGCTCCTGGAGTTCCGCCAGCAGGTTCACCACACCCGCCTGCACCGACACGTCCAGTGCCGAGACGGGCTCGTCCAGTACGAGCAGCCGGGGCTCCAGAGCCAGGGCCCGGGCGATACCCACCCTCTGGCGCTGACCGCCGGAGAACTCGTGCGGGTAGCGGTTGCCGTGCTCCGGACTCAGCCCGACCATGCGCAGCAGCTCGGCGACCCGCCCCGGCCCGCCCTCCCGCCACCGCCGGTGGACCTTGAGCGGCTCGGCGATGATGTCGTTCACCGGCAGCCGGGGGTTGAGCGAGGCGTAGGGGTCCTGGAAGACCATGCCGACCTCGCGCCGGACCCGCTGCATCCCCGACGAGGACATCGTGGTGAGCTCCTCGCCGCGGAACCGGACCGACCCGGCGGTGGGCGCCACCAGTTGGAGGATGGCCCGCCCCGTGGTCGACTTGCCGCACCCGGACTCCCCGACCACGCCGAGGGTCTCGCGCTCGGCCAGCCTCAGGCTCACCCCGTTCACGGCGTGCACCTGTCCGACCACCCGGCGCAGGAGGCCGTTCCCGTACACGGGGAAACGCACCTCCAGGTCGCGGACCTCGAGCAGGGGGGTCCGGTCCGGCGGCGCGGACCGTTCCTGTGAAGCGGTCGTCATCGCGTCGTCCCCCCGTTGCGGAAGAAGGTGGTCGGGTCCGCCACTCCGACGAGCCGGTCGCCGTGGTGGCAGGCCGCGAGGTGGGCGCCGCCCGATCCCTCCACCGGGGCCAGGTCGGGCTCGCTCGCGCGGCAGGCGTCGTCGGCCAGCGGGCAGCGCGGCGAGAACGGGCACCCCGGCGGCAGGTGGATCAGCGACGGCGGGGTCCCGAGGATGGGGCGCAGGCGCTCGCCGCGCTCGGAGGTCATCGACGGCGTCGAGCCGAGCAGCCCGGCCGTGTACGGCATCCGGGTCCGGTAGAACACCTCGTCGGTGTCGCCGATCTCCACCGGACGGCCCGCGTACATCACCAGGACCCGGTGGGCCAGGCCCGCCACCACGCCCAGGTCGTGCGTGATGAGCAGGATCGCCGCGTTGACGGCGTCCTTGACCTCCAGCAGCTTCTCCAGGATCTGCGCCTGCACGGTCACGTCCAGCGCCGTGGTCGGCTCGTCGGCGATGATGACGTCGGGGCCGTTGATGATCGCCATGGCGATCATCACCCGCTGGCGCATGCCCCCGGAGAACTCGTGCGGGTAGCTGCGCAGACGCCGGGCCGCCTGCGGGATGCCCACCAGGTCGAGCATCTCCCGCGCCCGTTCGAGCGCCTTCCTCGGCGGTACCAGGTCGTGCGCCCGCACCGCCTCGGCCAGCTGGTCCCCGACCGTGTGCACCGGGTTGAGCGCGGTCATGGGGTCCTGGAAGACCATCGAGATGCGGCGGCCCCGCAGGGAGCGCAGCTCCTTCTGCCGAACGGACAGCAGGTCGCGTCCCCGGTACAGCACCCGACCGGAGACGCGCGCCCCGCGCGGAAGCAGGCCCAGCAGCGCCATGGAGGAGACCGACTTGCCCGATCCCGACTCACCGACGATGGACAGGACCTCGCGCTCGCGCAGGGTGTAGGAGACGTCGCGCACGGCGCGGACCACGCCGTCGTCGGTGGGGAACTCCACGGACAGGTTCTCGACCCGCAGCACCTCGCGCTCGGTGGGCGCCTGGGCCTCGGCGAGGGTGCGGGCGGTGTGCGCCCCACCGGAGGCGTCACCGGCCGGGGGGCTCGCGGCCCGGCCCGGCGGTATCCCCGGCGGAGGTGGGACGGGGGGTGTCCGGGTCATCAGTCACGCACCCTGTTCTGTCGTGGGTCGAAGGCGTCGCGCAGGCCGTCGCCGATGAAGTTCACCGACAGCGCGATCAGGATGATGAAGAGGCCGGGCCAGTAGAACAGCCAGGGGCGGGTGCCCATCGCGCTCCGGTAGTCGGTGATGAGGCGGCCCAGAGAGGTGTCCGGCGGCTGCACGCCCATACCCAGGAACGAGAGGGCGGACTCCAGCAGTACCGCGGCCGCGATCGCGAGCGTCACGCTGACGATGATCACGCCCACCGTGTTCGGCAGGACGTGCTTGAAGATGATCCGCGCCGAGGACGTGCCCACCGAGCGCGCCGCCTCCACGAACTCCTTCTCGCGCAGGGACAGCACCGAGCCGCGCACCAGACGGGCGGTCTGGGTCCAGGTCACCAGCCCCAGGACGACGCCCAGGTAGAGGATGCCCGCCTGACCGGCGATCTTGGCGGCGGCCGCCGCGATGGCCAGGAGCGGGATCGCGATGAGGACGTCGGTGACCCGCATCAGCACCGTCTCGGTCCAGCCGCGGAAGTAGCCCGCGCAGGCGCCGATGACCGTGCCCACGACGGTGGCCACGACCCCGACGAGGAAGGCGATGGTGAGGGACACCTGGGTGCCGCGCATGGTCAGCGCGAAGTAGTCCTTGCCGACGTTGTCCTGACCGAAGGGGTGTTCCCCCAGGGTCACGCCCGAGCCGCCGAGGAACCCCGGGACGAGGCCGAGCGTGGGCGCGCCGCCGTCGTTGAGCGGACCCGTCGCCGAGGGCGACTTGTCCCACCAGCCGGGTACGGGACCGAAGCCGATCGAACTGAAGGACAGCAGGACCACCCCGGCCAGCAGCACCATGCCGAGGAGCGCCGCGCGGTGCCGGAAGAAGCGGGAGCGGATCAGCTGCCACTGGGTACGGGCCGCGATGTCCAGGCCCTGGGCCGCGTCGGAGGCCGGTACCCCGGGCTCCGCCGGTCCGCCCTCGGGGTCGGGCGGCGGTGTGCCGTGGTGCGTCGTCATCGAGTGTCTCCCTCCGTCACGACAGCCGAATCCGGGGGTCGAGGTAGGCGTAGGTGATGTCGGCGACCATGTTGAACAGCACGATCGCGCCGCCCGCCACCACGAAGAACGCCATGACGGGTGCGGGGTCGGCCTCGTTGAGCCCGGTGAGCAGCAGGTGGCCCATCGCGCGCCAGCCGAAGACCGTCTCCGTGACCACGGCCCCGCCGATCACGGTCCCGAAGTCGTAGGCGGCCAGGGTGGTGACGGGGATGAGGCCGTTGCGGAAGGCGTGCCGGGTCATGACCGTGCGTTCGGGAAGGCCCTTGGCGCGGGCCGTGCGCACGTAGTCCTGGTTCATCACCTCCAACATGCTGGCGCGGCTGTACCGGGTGTAGGTGGCCAGGGAGACCAGGATCAGCGCCAGGGTGGGCAGGGCCAGGTGACCCGCCGAGTCCAGCGACAGTTCCCAGAACGTGCCCTGGTAGTTGGGGGTGCTGGCCCCCACCGTCGAGATGGGGCGGCCCTGCATGGAGGCGCTGTAGGAGGCGAAGGAGCGGAGCATGCGGTCGACGAAGATGACTCCGCCGGTGAACAGACCCGTCCACAGGGCCGTCGCGACGGCTTCGCGCCGGTACAGCACTCCGCCGATCACGTGGCCGAGGACCACGCACACGACCACGGTGGCCGCCGCCAGGCCGACGATGACCACCAGGCCGGGGTCGGCCAGGACCGGTGACAGGGCGAAGTACAGGACCGTGCCGGTCCCGGCCGAGGCCAGCGCGGCGTACATGGGACGGTTCGGTCGCGGACCGGAGATGAGCACGCTGAAGCCCACGGCGGCGCCGAACGCGCTGATCGCCACCACCACCGGACCCAGACCGGGGTCGGTGAACCACCGGGTGACCGAGACGAACGTGAGCACCCCCGCCGTGGCGGCGGCGGCTCCGGCGAACGCGATCACCCGGGTCCTGCGGTCGCCGACGACCAGGGAGCTCCAGGCCAGACCGGCGGCGAGCGCCACCGCCGCGATGAGCGGGGCGGGGATGACCGGTTGCTCCAACCAGTTGTTGAACTCGATGGCTCCGTACTGCTTGAGCAGCACCCCGACCCAGAAGATCGGCAGGGAGAAGGCGACGAACGCGCCGAAGGTCACCGAGTGGTCGAAGCCGCTGTACTGACGCAGCGCGGACACGATGCCGATGGCGATGCCGATGATGATCGCGAGGAGGGTGGCGGCCACCACCAGCTGCATGGTGGCGGACACGGCGTCCGAGAGCAGGACGTTGACGTCCTGGCCCTGGCGGTTGACACCGAAGTCGCCCGTGGCGACCGCGCCGAGCCAGAGGAGGTAACGGGAGTGGACGGGCAGGTCGAGGCGCATCCGCTCGGTCCGCTCCGCCATGGCGGCCTCGCGGGCGTTCTCCGGGAGTTCCCTGAGGTCGGCGAGCGGGTCCCCGGTGTTGGTCGCGAGGACGAACATCACGAAGGTCGCGGCGAAGAGCACGAAGACCGAGACGACGAGCCTTCGCGCGATGAAGACGAGCACGTGTGCTGACTCCTGGGGGCAGTGGGACGTTCACGCGCGCCCGACCGCAGCGGCCTCGCGGGGCCCTGGTCGGGGCCGCGCCGTCCGGGAGGGGACCGGACGGCGCGGCCTCACGCGCTGTGGGCGGGGGCGGGTTAGGGCGTGTTTTGTGGGTGCTTTCGCCTTCTGGCGGCGGAGCCGCCAGCTCCGCGAGCGGCCGCCAGGCCATCTCTCGCAAGACGATGAGCGAAGCTGCCCCTACTGTGCTCTGCTCCGCAAGCTCCGCAGTGTCGCACAGCGGGGGCCCGCCCGGGTTTGGCTGTCCGAGCTTCATCGGCGCAGCGAGAGGCAGCCTGGCCACGCGAGCGCGGAATGATCCACAAAACACGCCCTAGCGGACCGACCAGTCCCACACGTTCCAGACGATGTCGGTCTGGGCGGGGTTGGGGACGACGTTCTCCACGTTGTCGCTCCACGCGGCGGTGCCGGGGTGGCTGAACAGCGGGATCGTCACCAGGTCGTCCCAGAGGATCGTCTCGATCTCGTTGATGATCTCCAGTTGGGCGTCGGAGTCGGCCTCCTGGAGGACGTCGGACAGCAGCCCGTCCAGTTCGTCGTTGGAGTAGCAGCCGTTGTTGTTGCCCTTGGCCTCGCCGGTGCACTCCTCAGGGGAGCGGAAGGTGGAGTTCCAGCTGCTCACCTGGGCCGACCCGGACCACGCGTACATGGCCACGTCGTAGGTGTTCTGCGACAGCCCGCCGTCGGTGTCGAAGAACGTGTCCTCGCCGTTGATCTGTACGTCGAACCCGGCCTGGTCGCAGGAGTCCTTGATCAGCTCGGCGGTCTGCTGGCGGCGGGGGTTGCCGCCGATGAAGCCGAGGCGCACCTCCTGGCCGACCATGTCGAGCTCCTCCAGGAGTTCGCGGGAGCGGTCGAGGTCCACCTCGGCCCACTGGTCGCCGCCACTGGCGGCCACGGCCTCCGCGTAGCCCGGGTCGAAGGGCGCGATGTTGCGGACGTCCATCGTCTCGGCGTCCGGTTGGACCGGCTTGATCAGGTTGTCCACGATGAGCTGGCGGGGGACACACTCGGCGAAGGCCTCGCGCAGGTCGTAGTCCTCGAAGGGGCTGGAGTCGAAGTTGAAGTCGAGGTGCTCGTAGATGTACTCGTCGTACACCTGGTACTCCACGCCCGCCAGGGCCTCGATCTGGTTGATCAGGTCGACCGTGGGCTGGGGCCGCATGATGTTGATCTCGCGGTTCTCCAGGGCCTGGGTCTGCTCGTCGGAGGCGATCCAGCGCACGACGATGTTGGTGGTGGCCGGGGCCTCACCCCACCAGCTCTCGTTCGGCTCCAGGGTCAGGGACTGCCCGGCCTCGTATCCGGCGAGCTGGTAGGGGCCGGAGGAGGGGGTGAGGGCGGGGTCCGGCAGGGCTCCGCTGACGGTCCAGCCCTCGTTGAAGAACTCGACGGACTCGGCGAGGGCGTCGTGGTCCTCGTCGCGGATGGCCGCCACGAGTTCCTCGACGGTGAGTCCGCCCTGGTCGGCGACCACGTGCGCGGGCATGAGGGTGTTGTTGCCGTTGCCCGGTCCGTTGCTGTTCCAGTCGGAGAAGGGGACCTCGTACTCGAGGGCGAAGTCCTTGTCCCCGATCTCGCAGTCGGGCAGGAGGGTGTCCTCGGTGCCCGCCGTACCGTTGGAGGAGAACGCGAAGCGGCCGCTCTGCTGGGCCCACCACAGCAGCGCGTCGGCGCAGTCGATGTCCTCCCCGTCGGACCACACGGCGTCGGGGTGGATCGAGTACTCGACGATCTGCGGGTCGTCGGAGACCAGCTCGTAGGTCCCGAACTCGGTGTTCGGCGTCACCGCTCCGCCCTCACCGTAGTACCAGAAGCCGCTGGTCAGCTGGTGGTTGATGATGGCGTTCTTGCTGGAGTTGGCTCCGGCGGTGGTGTTGTTGAAGCTGTCGTACTCCTGGTCCCACGCCAGGGTGATGGTCGTGGAGTCCGCGGAGGCGCCGCTGTCGCCGCCGTCCGACGTGGAGCACGCGGAGAGCACGAGCGCTCCCGCGGCCGCCACGGCCGTTGCCTTGGTGATCTTCCCGGTGATTCTCACGCAGTGTTCCTCTGCCGCTCGGGGGACGAATCCAGGATCGAAGTAGAACGGATTCTGGGCAGAGGGTGGGTCTGAGGCAATAGTCCGGCTTGTGCTGTTATCCACCTGACGCGAATGGGGGGAGAAAAATGCGCAGAAAGAGAACTTCGGGGAGGAAAACGGTCGGCCCGGCGTCCGCTCGTCCGGTGATCATCACCGGGTTCGACGGGCGATGGGGACGATGGGATGGTCCCTGGTCGCGTCATCCCATGAGAGGACGGAGCGCACCTCGAAACGGAGCGCGGACCTTTTCCCGGAGTGGTTCCAGTCAGCTCGTGTGGCGGGCGAAAAGGGAGAAAGAAGAGAGAAGAATGTGGAAGCAGGGAGCGCCGCTATCGCGCATTTCCACCTCCGCCCGCGCGAACTCCCCTTCCTTTCCTTGGCGGCCAGCGTCGTCGGGCACGCCTGGGGAAAGCGGTCCCGCGACCGGCTCCGTGCCCCGCCCCTCCCGCCGTCCAGCGGAGGACGACCGCCGCCGCCCCCGCACGCCCCCGTTACCCTGTGACCCATGACACCAGGCAACGGCGCCCCCACCCTCACCGTTCCGGCGGCCTACAACGGCCCCGACGGCTCCGGCAACGGCGGCTACAGTGCGGGACTGCTCGCCGCGCGACTCACCGGACCGGGCGGCCCCACCGTCCAGGTCACCCTGCGCTCGCCACCGCCGCTGGACCGCCCGCTCCTGGTCGAGGACGCCCCGGGCGGGGGTCTGCTCCTGGTCGACCCCGCCTCGACCGACCCCGCCTCGGCCGACCGTGCCCGACCGGTGGCCGAGGCCGTCGTCGCCGACCCCCTGGACCCCGATCTGATCCCCGGCGGTCCGGTCGGCGCCGACGAGGCCCGGGAGGCGCGTCAGCGGTACGCCGGGCTGGTCGAACACCCCTTCCCCCGCTGCTACTCCTGCGGGCCCGAACGCGCCGAGGGCGACGGCCTGCGCCTGTTCGCCGGATCGGTGCGCCCGGGCGGGGGCCCTGACGGGGTCGGCAACACCGTCGCCTGCCCCTGGCACGTGCGCCCGGAGACGGACGGCGGTGACGGGACGGCCGCCCTCGCCCAGGTCTGGGCCGCCCTGGACTGCCCCGGCGGCTGGTCCAGCGACGTCGTCGGCCGCCCCATCGTTCTCGGTCGCATCACGGCGCGGGTGCTGGCCGCGCCCGCGGTCGGCTCCACCGCGGTCGTCATGGGCCACCTGGAGTCCGTCGACGGCCGCAAGGTTCACACCCTCAGCGCCCTCCACGACGGGGACGGCCGTCCACTGGCGGTGGCCCGCGCGACCTGGATCGCGATCCGAACCCGAGGGTGAGCGCCCTCGCCTCGGACCGCCGGGGCGTCCCCTCCAGTACGGTGAACCCTTGTGGCCCTCGAAAACGCTCAGCAGACCGCGCCCGACGACGACCCCCACGCCACGGCGCCCCGGCGCGGTCGCGGCGGTCGGGGTCGCGGTCGCGACCCCGAACGACGGCGGGCCATCCTCGACGCCGCCGACCGGGTGATCCAGCGCGACGGCCCCGACGCCTCGATGCTCGCCATCGCCACCGAGGCCGGGATCAGCAAACCGATCCTGTACCGGCACTTCGGCGACAAGGGCGGGCTCTACCGGGCGCTGGCCCAGCGCCACGTCGACCCGCTCATCGAGACGATCCGCTCCGAGCTGCACCAGCACACCGACTTCGACGTGCGGGCCCGCGCCACGGTGGGCGCGTACCTGTCGATGATCTCGCAGAACCTCAACCTCTACCGCTTCCTCATGGACCGGGCCACCTCGGAGGACGTGCGCACCCGCAGCGACCTCGGGCTCATGGTGCGCCGCCTCGGCGAGGAGCTCGCGGACCTGCTCATCACGGAGGGACGGATCAGCGGCCGTCTGCGGGCCCAGATCGCCGCCCACGCCGTGGTGGGCATGGTCCAGGCGGCGGGGGAGTGGTGGCTCGAACACCCCGAGGTGAGTGAGACCGAGATCATCGACCACCTCACCGACGCCGTCGTCGGCGCCCTTCGGGGCAGCCGAACCTGAGGGAACCGGAGCCACCCGGCCGACGGCGCCCCACCCGCCGTGGACACGTCCCCTCGCCCTCCCCGCGAGGGCGCCATGCCGCTGGGACTTGACCTGGAGCGCGCTCCAGGTCGCATGCTTGCGGTCATGAAGGACTACCACACCCCCGGCGAGATCGCCGAGCGCTTCGGTCTCACCCTCGACACCCTGCGCTACTACGAGAAGGAGGGCCTGCTCCGGAGAGTGGAGCGCGCCCCCAGCGGCCACCGCCGCTACCGCGCCGACGACGTCGAACTCCTGCACCTCGTCCGGTGCCTGCGCGACACCGACATGCCCATCTCCCGATTGCGCGGCTTCGCCGAGCTGGTCCGCGACGGCGACCACACCATCCCCGAGCGCCTCGACGTGCTGGTGGCCCACCAGCGGCACCTCGACGCCCGCATCGCCGAACTGCGCCAACGCCAGGACACCATCCAGCACAAGATCGACTACTACGTGGAGGTGCTCGCCGAGCAGGTGCCCGAGGCGGCCTCCGTGAACGGAGAGGGCTCCTGATGCGACACACCACGATCAACGGCCGCACCGTCAGCGCCCTGTGCCTGGGGGCGATGCAGTTCGGCAGCACCACCGACGCCGCCACCTCCGCCGCCCTCCTCGACCGCTTCGTCGACGCCGGCGGCACCTTCGTCGACACCGCCGACTGTTACCAGTTCTGGGTCGAGGGAGGACACGGACACGAGAGTGAGACCTTCCTCGGCCGTTGGCGACGCGAACGCGGCGTGACCGACGAGGTCGTCATCGCCACGAAGGTCGGCGCCCAGCCGACCGTTCCCGGAACCGGTCTGGAGACCCAGGAGGGCCTCTCGGCCCAGGCCGTGGCGACGGCCGCCGAGCGCAGCCGCCAACGCCTGGGCGTGGACTCCCTGGACCTGCTGTACGCCCACCGGGAGGACCCCGCGACCCCCGTCGAGGAGACCATGGAGGCCTTCGCCCGACTCGTGGACGAGGGAACGGTACGGGAGCTCGGCCTGAGCAACCACCGCACGTGGCGCCTGGAGCGGGCCCGGGCCGCCGCCGAGGCCCGGGGCGGGCCGCGTCCCCGTGTGCTCCAGTACCGCTACAGCTACCTCCAGCCCCGTCTGGACGCGCCCCTGGAGTCCACGGGCCACATGCACGCCACCCCCGAACTGTTCGACTACGTCCGCGCCGAGGCGGCCCAGGGGCGCGAACACGTCGTGGTGGCCTACACCTCACTGCTCAGCGGTGCCTACACCCGCCCGGACCGGCCCCTGGAGTACGCCTACGACCACCCGGGCACCTTCGCCCGCCTGGCCGTCCTGGACGAGGTGGCCGTGGAGGCGGGGGCGACCCGCAACCAGGTGGTGCTCTCGTGGCTGATGGGACACGACCCGGTCGTCGTCCCGTTGGTCGGGGTGAGCAGCACCGCCCAGTTGGACGAGGCGCTGGAGGCCACCGACCTGATCCTGACCCCGGAGCAGCACGCGCGGCTCACCGCCACACACTGAACGGAAAGCCGACAAAGTACTCGGATGGGCGTATAGCTCCGCTTTCGCGGTTTCTTGACGCTTGCGGCGGATACCTTCCCTAGGAAGGCGTGCGGCACCGGCCACGCGCACCGAGCATCCGCCAATCAGGGGGAGGGGCCACTTGCCCGAGAGCACGACGGCGTTGGAAGCGGACCCCGGTGCCTACCACCAGATCCACTTCGCCTGGGCCGAACCCACCCTGCTCGGCCGCGTCGGACCCGGACCGGCGGCCACCTCCCTCCCCGACCAGGACCAACCCGTGTTGCGCTCCTGGCGTGACCGGCTGATCCCCGCCCTCACCGCGGACTACCGCGCGGCCCTGCCCGACACCGATCCGGCGGCCCTGCCCGAGACCCTCTGGGCCCACCACTACCCCGACGGCCAGAGCGCACTGGTCTACCGGTGGCCGGGCGGGGTCCGCGAGGCCCACGCCTGGGCGATCGTCGGGCCCACCCGAGGGCTCGACCTGCCCCGTGTCCTCGCCCTGCACGAGAACCCGCACACCCGGCCCGCCGCCAGTCGGCCCCCGGCACCGGGTTGGGCCACCATGCGCACCCTGCCCGCCCCCGAGCCCTGGGAGCGCACCGCCGCTCCCGGGGCCCCGCGCACTCGCGACCGCCGCGCCGCCGAGACCCTGATCGGCGGCGAACCCCTGCTCGTCGGGGCGGTGGCCCGGGCGCTCGCCCACCCCGACCGACCCCTCCACCTGGCGCTGGACCCCGACCGCGCCGACCTGTGGCAGGCCGTCCAACTGCGCTTCCTGTGGGGGGTGCACCGGACCCTCCACGAGGTCCTCACTCCGCGCGCGGCCCTGCCCGCCGCCGGGTGGAACTGGTCGTTCTCCACCTACGACCCCGCCCTGGGGGGCGAGGGCGGTCCCCACCTGGCCTTCGCGCCGCCCTCCGCCGCCCCGACCGAAGGGACCCCCTTCCTCTCACCCCTGCCGCGCGAGTACCTCAGGGTCGCCGAGGGGCTGGTCGCGCTCCTGAGGGAGGAGGGCGGCGAGGCACTCGCCGACCACCTCGGCGAGCGGGGTGTGCCGGAGGCCGCCACCTTCGGCGAACGCCGCGCACTGCTGCGCGACTGGCTCGACCCGGTCTCCCGAACCCCGTCGGGGACGGGTGACCCGGAGGAGGCCCCCGACTCCGAGGCCGTGACGGCCCCGGAGCCCGAGCCGGACCTCCAGACGCCGTCCGTGACGGAGCCCCCGCACGGGGACGCGCCCGCACCCGAGCCCGCTCCCGGCGCCATCGAACCCGCACGCACGGACGGGGCCCCGTCCCGCTCCGACGTGCTCACCGACGCCGAGGCCGCCGCCCCCGCACCGGAACCCGAGACCGTGCTCGCCGAAGCCCCCGACCCCTTCGCCGAGGACGACTCCCAGGACACCGCTGACCAGGAGACCTGGGCCGGTCGCTCCGGAGGCTCCGGAGCCCCGCGCGGCCGCACCTTCCTGGGCGTGGCGCGGCGCCCGTCCCCACCCGGACCAGAGCGCGAACGCGCCATCCGGGAGCGGGCCACGGACCCTCCCGCCGCTCTCGGATCGCCCGACACGGCCTGGTCGGCCGGGGACGGTCCGGCACGGCCCCCGCTGCTCCCGGGACCGGGTTTCTGGGACGAGGCGCCCCCGGGCGCCGCGGCGTCCCCGACCTCGGAACCGGCCACCGACACCGCCGCACCCGAGATCCACCCCTCCCCGACCTCCGAACCCCCGGCCCCCGCACACTCGCCCGAACCCCCGGCCCCCGCGCCCCGGTCCGACTCCGCCACCCCGCCCCCGCCGCGCGCCCCGCTCACCGTTCCCTCCGAGACCCGGGCCCCGGAGGAGGCGCCGCCCCTCGGCGTCCGGACGGTCGGCGACCACGGCACCGACGACTACGCGGTCGAGACCGAACCGGAACCCGACGAGGACGTCGACGCCCCCGAGGACAACTGGCCCACCCAGTACGTGGACCTCCCCCTCTCCCGGCTGGAACGGTGGCACGCCAAACGCGGCCCCGAGGGCGCCCGGGTCGACATCGTGGACGCCCGCGCCGCCGTCCGCGCCGAACGCGCCGAACTCCAGCGCGTCCGCGACGAACGCGACCGCTACCACACCGAGGTGCAGGATCTGCGTAGGGAGATCGCCCGGCTGGACCAGTCCTGGATCGACACCGAACCCCTCGACGAGGTACCCGCCCCGAGGCGACGCTGGCCGCTGGTCCTGCTCGCCCTGGCCCTGGTCGCCCTCGCCCTCGTCGCGGGTCTCGAGGTCGGCTCCGCGACCGGCAGCGGCGTCCTCGGCCTCCTTGCCCCCACGGACTGAACCGCGCGCGGCCTGCGTGCCGTGTGACGGGCGGCACCCATCGGACACGCCTAACCTGGAAGGATGACCGACACAGCCCCGGCCCCCGCCGCACTCCCGCAACCGCTCTGGGACGCGGTCCGCGACCTCGACCTGCCCCAGCGGCACCGTCGGGACCTGACCGCCTTCCCCGAGGAGGCCGGAGAGATCCTCCTCGAAGCGGTCGACGTCCTGCGCGAGCGCGACCTCCCCGCCGCGCGCACGCTCGCCGAGGCGCTGCGGGCGCACGCCCCCGGAGCCGGACACCGCCAGTTCGCCACCCACCAGATCGCCGCGATGCTGCGGGCGCAGGGCCGGGCCGAGGAGGCGGACAACCTCCTCGGTGAGCTCCTCGGCCCCGGACTGGAACGGGGCGTGGCCGTGCTCCTCGCCGAGGACCTCGCCGCACGGGGAGACTACGAGAGGGCCCTGCACTGCTACAACGTGGTCTGCCGGGGCATGCTCGCCCAGCCGCCGGAGACCGTCGCCGAGCTCAACCGCCTGGGCCTGATGCCGCTGATCGGCCGCGCGCGCATGCGCGAGGAACTCGGTATGGCCCCGGACGCCCACGACCTCGCGACCCGCTCCACCGACGCCTACCTGCCCCCGCTGGAGGCCCACGGCGACCTCCGGGCCGCCCCGCCCCGACCGGAGGCCTCCGGAGCCCCCACGGGACCCGGTCGGCGCGCCACCCCGCCGCCGCCCGGACGCAACGAACCCTGCGCCTGCGGGTCCGGCCGCAAGTCCAAGAAGTGCTGCGCGTCCCCCCTGGCTCGCTGACCAGTCACGAACCAGAGCGAACCCACCAGAACCGGATGCCTTCTCCGGGAGTCACATCCCGCGTCGGTGCGCGCTCGGCGTACCGGGAGAAGAGGTAGCGGTTCGTGTTCGGAATCCTGCGGCCCTGTCGGCACACCCTGTCCGAGGACCTGGCACGGGAGTGGATGTCCCACATGTGCGGGCTGTGCCTGGCCCTTCGCGACGACCACGGCCAGGCCTCCAGGGTCGCCACCAACTACGACGGCCTGGTCGTGTCGGTCCTGACCGCCGCCCAGTCCGCCGACCAGGCGGGCACACGCCCGGCCGGGCGCTGTCTCCTGCGCGGTATGCGCGGGGCGACGGTGGCGGACGGATCAGGCGCGCACCTGGCCGCCGCGGTCTCTCTGATGCTGGCCTCGGCCAAGATCAGCGACCACATCGAGGACGGCGACGGCGCCTACGCCCGACCCGGGGTACGCGCCGTCGCCGGACGTGTGGCCGCGCGCTGGCGGAACGGGGCCCGTGAGGCCGGGAGCGGGCTGGGTTTCGAAGGTGGCGCCCTGACCGCGGTGGTGGACCGCCAGCGCGCGGCCGAACGCGCGGCGGGGGAGGGCACCGACGTACTGACCGTGACCCGGCCGACCGAGGAGGCGACGGGCGAGGCCTTCGCGCACACCGCCGTCCTGGCCGGGCTTCCCGGGAACGCCGCCCCGCTCCGGGAGGCGGGGCGTCTGTTCGGCCGTGTCGCGCACCTGCTGGACGCGGTCGAGGACCGGGAGGAGGACCTGGCCAACGGCTCCTGGAACCCGCTCACCGTCACCGGCACCCCGGTGGGCCGGGCACGGGAGCTCTGCGACGACGCCGTCCTCGGTGTGGACCTCGCCCTCGGCGAGGCCGAGTTCGCCGACGACCGCCTGGTCCGCGTCCTCCTCGTCCAGGAACTGCGCCGCGCCGTCACCCGCACCTTCGCCCACGGCGGCCACCCGGGTCCCGGCGGCCACCCGGGAAACGGTCCGTACCCCGGTCACCAGCCGCACCCTGGTCATGTCGGCCACCCGGGACACGGCGGCCACCCGGGACACCCGGGCCACGGCGGGTACCCCGGCAACCCGGGCCACGGTCCGCACCCGGGGCACGGGGGACACAGCGGCCATCCCGGTCGCGGCGACCACGTCGACTACCCCGGTGACGGTGGGAACGGCGATCACCACGGTCACGGAGGGCACTCCGGTCACGGCGGAGAGGGCTCGAAGCGCCCCGGCAAGGGCGGCTGTTGCGGCGCCTGCTCCTGCGACACCCCCGGGTTCCGGGAGCCACAGCGCGGCCGGGGCCTCCTGGCCGGGTGCGCCGCGGCGCTCTTCATGTGCTGCACCTGCCAGTTCTGCTGCCGTGACCCCCACCCCGGCCCGTGGTCGGGCGAGCCCCGGGACTCCTGGTGCGAGGCCTGCGCCTGCGTGTCCGACACCTGCGGCACCTGCTGCCAGGCGTGCGACTGCTGCAGCAACTGCTCCTGCTGCGACTGCGGCTGACCCGCCGCCTCCCCCGCCGCCCCGCGTTCCCAGCGGGCGGCGGGGGAGGCACCGCTGTGGCCGGAGTCGGCCAAGCCCGGATACCGGAGAGCGCCCGGCGCGAGAATCCGAGGGCCGGTCACAGCGAAGAACAGGACTGTCCCCCATGCCCAGACACGGATTCGGTAGCCTGCTCACCGACGAGCAGTGGAGTGAGCTCGTTTCCACGGCCCATCGCCGCTCGTACGGCGCCGGCGAGGCCCTGCTGAACCAGGGGGCTCACGGGCTGGGCGTGCACCTGGTCCTCAGCGGCCGGGTCCGGGTGGTCTCCCTGTACCCGGACGGCACCTCCGCCCCGCTCGCCTACCGCACGCGCGGAGAGATCCTCGGAGAGTCCGTTCTGGCGGGCGGCGGCCGCGCGTGCAACGCCACGGTGACGGCCCTGGCCGAGAGCCGCACGGCCTACCTGTCCGCCGAACGCTTCCAGACCAGGCTCAGGGAACTCGACCTCGTGTCCGTGCTGTGGCAGAGCGTCCTCAACCGTCAGGACGAGAGCGACCAGGTACGCGTCCAACTCGCCCGGCTGCCCGCCGAACGGCGCCTTCCCGCGGCCCTGGTCCATCTGGCCGCGATGCTCGGCGAACCGGCTCCGGCCGCCCTCACCGATGGGCCCGAGCGCCCCGGCCCGGGCAGAATCCTGCGCATCCCCCTGCCCCAGGAAGAGGTCGGCGGTTTCACCGGACTCTCCCGGACCTCCGTGTACAAGGCCTACAACCAGCTCAGGGAGCTCGGGCTCATCCGCACCGGACGCCAGTTCGTGGCCGTCGTCGACCTGGACCGCCTGGAGGCCCTGGCGTTCGGTGAGGACCGCGGTCCGGGTGCCGTACGCCACTGATCCGCCGTTCTGTTCAGAAGTGAACGGAACGTCCTCCGCCTGCCAGGAATGCTGTCTCCGGACGGTGCGGCCGACGCCGCGCACGCCCACGCCCCCTGCCCCCCAGCGCACGCGCGCCGAAGGAGTACCCGCATGGAACTGGACCTGCCCGAACGCGGCAAGAGCTCGCCCCTGCCGCCCTACCGGGGAGTGCTGGCCGTCGACATGGAGAACTTCAGCCGCACCAGCGGGCGCGACCAGCAGGTGATCGGCGCGCTCATCCCGAACCTGCTGGAGAACGCCCTGAGCCGCTCCGACCTCGCCCACGTGTGGCGGGACCGGCGGTTCGCCCGCCACGGGGGAGACGGCTACGTGTTCGGTACCGAACCGGAACACCTGCCCTACCTGGTCAGCCCCTTCCTGGACAACCTCCAGGAGAAGCTGGAGGAGATCCAGCCCCACCTGGCCCACCTCGACCGGGGCCTGCGCATGCGCCTGCGGGTGAGCATCGACGTCGGCCCCCTGCCGGACCTCGGCGAGGGCAGCCCCGTCAACGCCATGGGCGAGGCCATGATCAGCACCCACCGCCTGCTGGACGCCGAGCCCGTCCGCGAGGAACTGCGGCGCACGGACCCGGACACCACCCTGGTCGCCGTCATCATCTCCCGGCGCGTCTACGAGGACGTGGTCCTCGGCGGCTTCACCCCGATCCGCCCCTCGCGGTGGCGCCAGGTCAACGCCACCGTGGGCGGCAAGAGCTTCCAGGCCGAGGGCTACCTGTACGTCCCCACCCCCTCCTGGGGAACCGACCCGGGTGAGAACGGTGAACGGCGCGCGGAGCGGTCCGGGGACGGGGGCGCCCCCGACAGGGGCACCGGGGGCGCCGCCGAGCCCGGACCCGAGGAGGCGCCCGCCGCGCCGAACGGACCCCGGACCGTGCAGCGGATCGACACCAACCACGGGCAGGCCGTGCAGCTCGGTTCCAACCACGGCGACATCAACCTCGGGGGGCTGCGCCGTGACCGCTGAGGAACTGCCGCGCACCGCGGGCGGGTGGCACGGCGACCGGCCGGGGACGCCTGGGCACCACGACACCGCCACGGACCCCCGTGGCGGTACCGGAAGGGCGGGGGAGCGGGACGGAGTTCCCCCGCCCCCTCCCGGTACCCACGAGAACCGGGTCGACGAGAACCACGGGCAGGCGGTCAACGTCGGCGTCCTCAACGGTGACGTCAACCTCCACGAACGCCCCGACTACCGGGAGTTCCTCGGGGAGGTCGCCACCCGGAGGCTGCGCCACGCGGCCGGACTCGGAGCGGACCGGATTCGCGAGGTACGGCTCACCTTCCGGCCCGCCGACCCGGAGGCGTTCGAGCGCTTCGTCACCGACCTCGAAGCCCACGGTCTGGGGCTGATCACCGGCGAACCGGGAAGCGGCCGCACCCACACCGCCATCCGCGCCCTGGCCGGACCCGACCCCGACGCCTTCCGGAGGGGCCTCACCCCACAGCAGGAGTCGGAGAGCAGCGTCGACGAGATCGTCGTGGACCCCGACTCCCCCGACGCGGGGCTGGCCGGGATCACCCTCGACTCCGATCGCCCGCGCCTTCTCGACCTCACGGTCCTGCCCGCCCCCGACGCCTCCCAGCGTGCCGCCGTGCGGACCCTGATGACACAGGTCCGCACGAACGGGGCCCGTCTGGTGGTGGTCGCCCGCCCGGGCGTCTGGGAGAACGAACTCGTCGCCCGCCGCGCCCGCCTGCGCCTGACCGCTCAGCCCCACCCCGAGGACGTCTTCGCGGCGGCGATGCGCCGACTGCACGGCGCGGACCCCCACACCGCCCTGTGGACGTCGGACGACCGGGTGCGCGGGCTCCTCGCCGAGGGCGGAGCGGCCCGCGCGGTCCGGTTCGTCCGCGAGGTGGACCACACGCGTCCGCCGTACGGGCCCTCCGGAGAGGAGGACCACCAGGCCTGGCTGGAGCGGGCCCTCAAGTCCTTCACCGAGGCGGGAGAACCGTTGCCCGGGTGGCGCCAGGAGCCGGGGAGCGACGGAGAGGGACAGCGGACGGAGTACACCCGGGCCCTCATCCAGACCGTCGCCCTTCTGGAAGGGGCCTCCGCCGCCGTCATCGCCGAGCGGACCCGCGCCCTCGCCGACAGCTGGGGTGTGGCGCCCCGGCACGCCACCCCCGTGTCAGGAGAGGGGTTCAGCGGACTCCTGGAGGAGATCGGCGCCCACCTGGACGGGGACCACGTCCGGTTCGACAGGGGCGACCACGCCAGGGACGCCCTGGACCACCTGTGGCGCGAGCACCCCGAGGCCCGATCCTCCTACCAGCGCTGGGCCGACGAGGCCGTCGCACACCTGCCCAGGCACGGGCGGATTCGGGTCGCCGACCGCTGGCTGGACCTGGCCAGGCGGCACCGGGACACCTCCCCCGTCCTGTCCCTCCTGTACCACTGGGGGCTGCGCGACGGTCTGACCTGGGCCGCCGTGCCCGTGGTGGCCGAGGCCGCGGTCTCCGCCGAGCTCGGTCCCGAGATCAGGTCCCACCTCTACCGGATCGCCACCACCGACCAGCCGACCTCGCGCCACGTCATGGTGCTGGAGGCCTGCCGTGTCTACGGCAGGCTCCAACCGACCACCGCCCTCACCCGGCTCCGCCACGTCGCGGACCGGCTCGCCGGGCGGTGGACGGAGAACCTGGACCGGGCCCTGGTCGAGATCACGGCCGAACGCGGCAACCTCCCCGTGGTGTTGGAGGCGATGCCGGACTGGCTGGCCGCCGGACCACGGGCCAGCGCCGCCGCCACGAGGTTCCTCACCTGCCTCCTGGGCGGCGGGACGGCGTTGGACCTGCCGCGAGCGCTCGAACGCGGACACCTGGAGGCGACCACCGCCTCCCGGGTGTGGGTGGCGCTCCACCGCCACCTGCCCGGCCCCGACAACACCGACCTGGGCCATCTCCTCTGGACCTGGGTGGACGCCCTGGCCGAGGGCCCCAGATCCAGCAGGACCGTCGAGAGCCTGTCCGGCGCGGCGCGGGCCGAACCCGCGTTCGCGGAGGACCTCGCCCGGTGCGTGCGCAGATGGACGGTCTCCCACACGCGCGCGTCCGTCGCCGTGGACAAACTGCGCCGCTCCCTGACCCAGAACGACGAGAGGTGATCCGGACATGTGGACACGACTGACCGAGGGGCTGCCGACCCCGCAGTGGAGCACACGCGAATCCGGACCCAGACCCGTTCAGCACACGCTCACCTTCACGGCGCGGCTGCCCAGTGCCAGCGACGGGCTCCGGTTCGAGGCCGCCTTCACCCTCCAGGCCGGGCTGGCCCTGCCCGACGAGCTCGCGCGCAACCGCGTCATGGAGAGCATGAAGTGCGAGGTGCTGGAGGTCGCCCACCGGACCACCGACACCTACGCCCTGGGCGACCACGGACTCGCCGAGGCCGCCCTCTTCCGCGCCCTGAACGGGCCGGGCGGCTACCCGGAGGCCGGGGTACGCGAGACGTCCGTGCGCGCCGTGCTGAAGGTCCACGAGGAGGACGTCGCGTTGGAACGCCAGCGCGAACGCGTCGGCCAGCGGGCCCAGCTCGCCCGCGCCGAGCACAGGGCCCGCATGGACCGCGTCCGGGAACTGGTCACCGAGGTCTTCACGGACCCGCTGACCGCGCGCATGTGGTGGTTCGAGCAGAACCAGGACCGGTGGAGCGAGATCAGGGGCGCGGGCGAGGCCCTGGACCTGCTGGTGGACCAGTGCGCCCGCCGTGACGGGACCGGCAGCGTCGAGGCGGACACGCCCGCGGAGGAGGCGGTGGCCGAGGGGAACGGTGACGCGCCCGCCGACCCCATCCTGGCGGCCTTCCTGTCAGGGGTGACCGACCAGCAGCGGGAGGCCCTGCTCATCCGCCTGACCGACATCCTGGACGCCTACAGCCGCCCCGACCTCATCCGACAACTCCAACAGAGTTGGTCGCAAGGGTGACCCCCGGGGGCGGCACCTCCGCTCCGGCCATCGTGTGCGCCGGGTGCGGACGCACCGTGACCGCGGGTTGCGCCCGCACGGAGAACCCGATCGAGGCGATGCCCAGACCGGGTTCTCCGTGCTCCACTCCTCTTCGCTCAGAACGATCCGACGACGGAGACCAAGCTCACGAGCGCGATGACCACGAAGACCGGGATGACCAGGGTCACGACACCGAGGTCCTTGTAGGACTGGCGGTGGGTGAGCCCGCAGACGATGAGCAGGGTGACCACGGCACCGGAGTGCGGCAGCGTGTCGAGACCGCCCGCCGCCATGGCCGTGAGCCGGTGCATCGCCTCCATGCTGACGCCCTCCTGCTCGGCCATGATCCGCAGGTCGTCGCCGAGGGCGTTGAGCGCGATCGTCATACCGCCCGAGGAGGAACCGGTGAGCCCGGCGGTGATGGACACGGAGAGGACCGAGGTCCACAGTGCGCTCACACCGAGACCGAAGACGGAGTCGCGGACGACGGCGAAGGCGGCGACCGAGGCGACCACCGCGCCGTAACCCACCTCGGAGGCGGTGCTGAAGATCGGCAGCATGGACCGCTTGGCCCCGTCGACGCATCCGGTCCACACCGTGGCGAGCTGGCGGACGTTGAGGGCGACCAGGACGAGGATCGCCGCGATGATCCCGAGCAACACGGCCCACAGCCCGAGGCGCTGCTCGATGGTGATCCCGCCGAACTTCTCGTCCGCCAGGTAGGACCAGTCGAGTGCCGGAAAGATGATCAGGGTGCACGCGAAGTTCACCGCGAACACCGTGAGCAGCGGCAGGAACGGAACGAGGCGGTTCGGCGGTTCGAGCGTGGTGACCTGGTGTCCGGCGCCGACGTCGGAGGCACCGCCGACCGCACGCGCGCTCTCGGGACTGTCGAAGCTCTCACCCTTGCGGATCAGCGCGGTGCGCCGGTATTCGAGCCACAGCAGGCCGAGACCGAAGATGAGGGCACCACCCAGCAGCCCGGTCCCGGCACCGGCGAACGAACCGGTGCCGAAGAACTGTCCCGGAATGATGTTCTGCAACTGCGGGCTGCCGGGCAGCGCGGTCATCGTGAAGGTGAAGATGCCGAGCGCGATGGTCGCGGGGATGAGGCGTCGGGGGATGTCGGCGACCCGGAAGAGCTCGCGCGCCAGCGGGTACATCACGAAGGCCACGACGAAGAGGCTGACGCCCCCGTAGGTCATGAGGGCCGAGGTGACGATCGTCGCCGCGATCGCGCTCCGGGACCCCACCAGCTTCGTCACGGTGCGGGCGATGCTCTCCGCGTAGCCGGTGACGGTCATCAGGACACCGAAGATCGCACCGAACAGGAACACCGGGAACCAGCTGCCGACGAAACCGGCCATCGCCGGCATGAAGATCTCGGTGTAGGAGGCCAGGATCGGTGCCCCGGAGAAGACCACCGCGACCGCCGAGGCGAGAGGGGCGGCGAGGATGACGGGGACGCCGCGGTAGGCGAGGGTGATGAGCAGGAGCAGGGACGTGACGATGCCTATGATTCCCAGTGCCATGGGACTCCTCGGGGGGTTGGGGCAACCAGTGCCGAATTCTCACCGGGAGACGAGGGCGTCTCCAAGGGCTGGGCGCGGTCGTCCGGTGGCTGGGGGACGTCCCGCGTCGGTGGGGTCGTTACCGCTGGTCGGGCGGTCGATCACGTCGGTCATCCTCGTGCCGAAGCGACGGTCGGGGAAATGGTGAACAGTGAGGTAAACCACGCGAAGCTGTAGGGGGTTCGGGGGTTGAATCCGCGTTGGGGTTTGTGGTAATCCGCGCGAGTTCACACCGTTCCCACCCTCGCCGGGCACGGTGACGGGGGAGCCGTGTTCTCCGCCTACGGCCCCGCGGGGTACGCGACCTGTGCGAGGGCGTCGCGCGTAACGCCCCAGCGCCGCTCACCGCCGGACCCGGCCACCCGGTGGGGATCACGTCCGCGTGCAGGGTCCTGGTCACGGTCGGGCCCGACCCGGATGTCGATCAGGTCGTTGGCGGGGAAGAGGAAGCTCCGATAGCAGGTGCGGATCTCGACGAGTGCGCGAACGTGCATGAAGGCACGGCGTACGTGTTCGGAAACCCGCCTCCCGCGCCCCTCTTCCAGAACGGGTTCGTCAACGCACAGGGGTGCGGAGAATCGGTGGTAGGCCGCCAATTCACGCTCCGGGATGGCTGTGAACAGGCGATTCAACGGAGCACTCCGAATGTCGTTGGATTTCCGTAGCATAGGAATTCCCGGGAGTCGGTTGCCGTCGGCCGGAGGACACGACGCCCCACCCACAGGGGTCGGGGGAACACGCTGAGGAGGATTGTGGCGGAAGAAGCGGGCAAGAAGGACGTCGCCGAGGTCTACGTCTACGTCGGCAAGGACGGCGCGAAGAATCTGCGTCGCGGTATTGACGCATCGGTCTGGGGTTGGAAGCCGGAGACCGCGGAACAGAAGGGGCACCATGCGGTGATCTCTTCGCTCAAGGAGGGGGACCTCCTCTACCTCGGGCACCTCGGGCTGGGGAGGATGCCCGGTCCTGAAGCGCAGACGCGAACGGTCTCCGAGCTCGTGGTCACCCGACTGACCGGCGCTTCCTAACTATGACGAGGCGCCGGTCTGGGATGACGAGACCCATCCCTATCGCGTGCCGCTGGAAGTCGTGGAGACCCGGTACGACGTCACTCGCGCGGACATCGGTGCCGAGGCGATCGAGGCGCTTCGCAAGTCCGCGAGCGGCCAGGGCGGCCCCAAGCACCCGGAGGCCTACCAGTCGGTTGTGGAGCAGCTCCTGGACGAGGCGATCAAGGCGCACAAGGGTGATCTCCTCGACCCGGACGACCCCGCTGACCAGGCGAATCTCGATCTTCCCCCGGTACTGGACCGTCCCGCCTACATCTATGTCCGTGCTGAGTAGAAGAAGCTTCGCGCCAAGAAGTTGGGGGACAAGACCGAGGTGGCCTGCGATCTGTGCCAGTTGGTCCTGCCCAGGCGGCTGGTGCACACCGCGCACATCAAGCGGCGCAGCGAGAGTTCACCCTACGAGCGCGGCGACCTGAACAACGTCATGAACGCCTGTGTCCTGGGCTGTGACTCCCTTTTCGAACACGGCTTCGTGTATGTCGACGTCGATGGCTACATCCACGCGTCGGATCAGGTCAAAGGTGAGGGCCTCACCATCGCGTCCCTGCGCGTCGGGGACGACTGCTCAGCCTTCTCGAACAAGAGTGCGCACTACTTCGCCTGGCACCGTGAGAACATCGCCAACGTGAACGAGAGCTGATGCCGGAAACCTCCCCCATCCCCTTGAGGTACGTACACGCGGGCCGCGTGGGCGACGTGGCCCGGAGACTCCAGCGACCAGGCTTCGTCCGGCGCTGCGTGGAGGCCTACCAGCAGGTCGGATTCGGTGAGCCGGGCGAGTCCGAAGTCCATAGTTGGGTCAAGAGTTGGCCTCCGCTCTTGGACGCGCTGCTTCGGGCGGGCCTGGACGACCTGTGGATCTACCTCGAGTTCGGTACTCCCGAAGGTGACAGCCGCTTCGACGCCCTCCTCCTGGGTCAACGGCGCACGAACGAACTCGTCGCCGTCGTCGTGGAACTCAAACAGTGGACTGAGGTCGAGTCACTGCCTTATGACCGGGTTCGACTGAAGTGGGATAACAGTGTGAGGACCCACCCTTCCTCGCAGGTCGCCAGCTATACAGCCTTCCTCCGTTTCTGGTTCGACTCTGAGAATCTCGACTTGGACGTCCGTGGCCTGGCGTATCTCCATGAGGCCGATGAGGAGCAGGTCGAGGTGTTCCGTGACTCTGTTCAACCCGAATACGCGTGCTCTGTGCTGAGCAGGGAGCAATTGGCTCGGGGAGTGGAAGAGGCGGAACTGCGGGCACGGCTGCTCTGCTCCGATGCCCGAGGTATCGATGAGGACGCCCATAAGTCCTTCGAGGCGTCATCTTGGCGCCCGAACCGGGAGCTTCTGTCCATGGTCGCTGATGCGATCGAACGGGAGCCTTCGTTCCGTCTGGTGGGAGGCCAGCAAGAGGCCTTTCTCGGTATCAAGGCGAAGGTGGATCGAGCCCTCGAGAGTGGACGCAGAAGCATCGTCCTAGTTCAGGGAGGTCCGGGAAGTGGCAAGACCGCACTGGCCATGAGGTTGCTCGGCAGTTATGCCAGGGGTGGAGAGTTCGGCGCTCGTTTCCGGAGTCCTTCAGGGGCACTCAACAGCAATCTCCGCAGAAGTACCAAAGAGGTGATCGGTTCCGCTTCGCTCTTCGGCCTGCCGAAAAATGCCGTTCAGGACGCGAGCCTCGTCCTTCTCGACGAAGCGCACCGGCTCGACGGCGGGGCAAGCGGATTCGAGACCCTGATCTCTGGGAACTACGCCCATGTCCCGGTCGTGGTGGTGTTCCTGGACGAGCGACAGAAGGTGCGCCCGGACGAGGGAGTGAAGGCGGGTGAGGTCCGTCAAGTCGTTGACAGCGCGGGTATCGAGCTGGTTTGCCACGAGCTGAACGGGAGCTTTCGCTGTAACGGGTCCAAGCGGTTCGCCACCTGGGTGGACGCACTGCTCTACGGTGACCCTGGACCGTGGGAAGGTGATGACTACGACTTCGCTATGGTGAACGACCCCTCACAGATGGAAGAGTGGCTCCACGCCTGTCTTCGAGAACGGGTGGCGGCCCGGGTAGCTGCGGGGTACTGCTGGAGCTGGGCAGAGTCGGCACCAGGACTCGAGCTGCCCGGGGTGAGTGTCGAGTGGCGGGACCACGAGACTGGTTCGCTCCGTCACTGGGCGATGCCCTGGAACCTGTACAAGGAACAGTACGACGAGAAAGGGAAGACGGTTCTTCCCGCTAGCAGGTTCTGGGCCACCGATCCGGGGGGTGCGCACCAGGTGGGTTGTGTCTACAGCGCGCAAGGGCTCGAGTACCAGGCCGCCGGTGTCATCTTCGGCCCCAATCTCGTCCGTCGTGGCGAGCAGTGGATTGCCGAGCCGCGGCGTAGCCACGACCCGGCGATGCGGTCTGTGGACGCCCATGACTACCTGCCGTTGGCGAAGAACATCTACCGGGTGCTCATGACCCGCGGCATGGGTTCGTGTCGCGTGTACTCCACCGACGAGGAGACTCAGGCGTTCCTGACCTCTCTCGTGCCGAGAGGCCTCAGATGACTTCGGGGTGACGGGCCCAAGGGCCCGTCACCCGTTCTGTGGAGAGCCCGAGACAGCGACGGGTTTCTCTGCCACCATCGTCTGGATGGAAATCCAACCCGCTCACTTCCATCAGTTCGTTGGCTCCACGGACGTCAGCACCGTGGAGATGAACCTGCGCGGAGGCAGTGTGACCGCTGTCTACCGTCCGGTTGAGGAGCAGCAGGCACTGCGCACAGCCGGGGAAGCCCTGGGCCCGCGTCTGGGCGTCTACGAGTTCCTCCAGGCACTGCCTCTGGGTGAGTGGGTTCCCATTAACACGTTGAGCGACCGCGAGCGAAGAATCCTCCCGGCCGTTCCCACGTGGGCCCGCAGGCGCAGGAGCGGTCAACTGCTCAGACTCGCCGACCGTCCTGTGCGACTCGGCCTGCTCGTTACCGTAGGAGCGGACTGGCTGGATTCCCTGGAACGCGCCTGTGTGCTGAGTCTGGGTGCTCCACGGATGGCGGTCTGCTCAGGTCTCTCGGGGGACAGGGAGCGTGCCGTGTGGGAAGCCGACTACCGCGGTGTGGGGCTGGCCGAGCACCGAGATGGGGAACTGCGAGTGCTGGTCTCGCCGAGGACAACAGTGCCCGAGTCCCTAGCGTCGCTACGCTGGAGGATGGCCGAGCGGGTGTTCGCGGCGTCTCAAGGGAAGTTCAAGACACAGAACCCGCCCAGAATCGCAGCGCCGGCGGAGGTCTGAAGACACTTCCCCTCGGAGTGACCGTCCTGTTGTACACCTCGTGGTGGCTGAGCGCATCGGCGCAGAGCTGCTGCCACGCAAGGCGTGCGACGTAGGGGTTGCGCTCCTTTCGGAGCTCTCGCCAGATCTCGGACCATACGTCGAGATTGTGGGCGTGAGCCTCGTTTGTGTCCTCCTTGTCCCGGAAGCTGGTGATCGACCTGCCTGGCGAATCCAGGTTCCCATTTCCTCCCTCGGACCAAGCGACGCAGGACCAGCAGGTACAGAAAGCAATGTCCTCGCGTAGGTGTACCGCCAGCTTCGCGCCTCGGTAGTAGGACAGGAGCCCTGGCACGAGGATGTTCGGGCTGGTGTCCGACGGATTCGGTACGAAGGATCGTTGTCGTGGTGGGTAGGTGCGTCTGGTCGAGCTCGTGTCGCCGATGGACGCGAAAGCCGCGCCATGGATCATGGTGTCGATCGCTGTCATATCGGTCCGCAGTAACGCGGTGTCCTCGGTCTCTCTGATGATTCTGCGCAAGGAGGCTGCCTGGGCTCTGCTGCCAACGGGGTTGCCTGTCGATCCCAGGATCAGTGCTTTCGGCAGTGTGGCTTCGTTGAGCAGGGAGATGAGGTCGTCAGGACGTTCGGTCAACCACGCCGCATCGAGTGGCACCGAGAGGACCAGGTTCGTTCTTTCGACCGTGTTGATCATCTTCACTGCTCGGCGTAGCGCGCTGACTCCTTCGGAAGACGAGTTGAGGTACCTGGTGGGTGTCAGGACCAGAGCCGCCTTATCGTCTTCCAATTGCCCCAGCGTCTCGGTCAGCGGATCTTTCTCGAAGAGACTGGGCTGCGCCAACGCGAACGGGGCGTCAGGAGTGGCCAGCTCCTTTTCGTACGCTGACGGATCCAGGACCAGAGGCCCCAGGGATCCGTGCCGCAGGGCATGGTTCCGTAGATTCTTCCGTGCCTCCTGCCCGGAGAAGACCACTCCCTGGGTCGAAGAGGACAATCGCCCCAATGGCGCGGACCGAGGGTCTTTGACATGCAACAGGATCTGGTCGCGCACGGAGTCCAGCGGGCTTTCAGCGGTCTGACGTACAGGGGGATGAACTGGGGGCACCTGCACCGCTTCACCTCATGAGAGTCCGCCTCTGTCGGTGCTGTGTCTCTTCCCCCTGACCAATGTCGCTTCACGGGAATGACCGGTAGCGGTCACGGGCGAGAGCCATCCGCGTTGCTGGAGTGACAGTGCGCTCTTTGAGTGGCTGATGCATCAGTTTGCCGCGTGAGCTCGCACCCCGCCGACGCTGTTGACAGCG
The DNA here is from genome assembly GCF_042869555.1 of Nocardiopsis sp. NPDC006938. Taxonomy (NCBI): domain Bacteria; kingdom Bacillati; phylum Actinomycetota; class Actinomycetes; order Streptosporangiales; family Nocardiopsidaceae; genus Nocardiopsis; species Nocardiopsis sp. NPDC006938. Next base: position 27,228 of record NZ_JBIAGA010000005.1, read on the forward strand.
CTTGTTGGTCTTCTCGGGTCCGGAGGGGAGTCGCAGGGATTCGTGACAACCCCTCCTGTCTCACGAGAGTCCTATGCTGGGCGGGCAGTCGCGCGTCGCAGAACCGGACAGGGAGCGGATCGGATGTCGAACCGGTGGTGGGGGAAGCCCTCGGAGTTCCCCTGGGAGCAGGCCGCGCTGGAGCACATCCGGGAACGGTTCCCGACCACTGGCAATTACCGTGCTTGGGCCGGTTTCACCTTCACCGCCCGCAACGAGCGCATCCGGGAGTGCGACCTGTTCGCGGTCACGCCCACCGGTGCCTACCTCATCGAGATCAAGAGCCACCCCGGACGCGCCACCAACCAGGGCAGTGAGTGGACCTTCGTTGACCGCGACGAACGCCGTCGAACCATCAGCAACCCCCTGCACCTGACCGACCTCAAGGCCAAGGAGCTGAAGAACCGCCTGCAGTGGGCGGTGAACAAGCTCGGTCTGCGGAATGTGCGGATCCCCTTCATCGAGGCGGGGGTGTTCCTCTCCGACCCCGGACTGCAATGCAAGTTCGACGAGGTCCAGAAGGCCAACGTCTACGGGCGCGACGGACTCGAGAAGCAGACCGACCTGCCCGGGGTGTCGGACGGGCTGATCAACACCCCCCACAGCAGGGTCGATCCGGGGTTCCTCAAACACGTCACCCGGCTGATGGAGACCATCGGCATCACGCCCATGGACCGCGCCCTCAAACTGGGGGAGTACACACTGGAGAAGCGGTCCTTCGACAGCGGACCCACCTGGACCGACTTCAAGGCCAAGCACCAGCGTCTCGGCGGACTCAGCCGAGTGCGCCTGTACCACTACGGCGAGGACGCGAACGAGGACGAACGCCGCTCCGTCGAACGCGCGGCCAAACGCGAGTACATGTCCCTGGAGGGCATCTCGCACGAAGGCATCGTCAAGGCCGAGTACTACGGGCTCATCGAGGAGGGCGGAACCGATCTGGGCCCGGCGATCGCCTTCCGTCACCACAAGTCCTGGCAGCGCCTGGACCACTTCATGGCCGAACACGGCGAGGGCCTGGACGTCGACACCCGCATGGTGATGGTCCGCCAACTCGCTGAGGCGGTCAACCACGCCCACCGCAACCGGCTCTACCACCGGGCGCTGGCGGCCCGCAGCGTGTGGGTGGAGATGGACGGCAACTACCCGCACCTGTACATCGCCGACTGGCAGGTGGCCTCCAGGGAGAGCCTGCGCCTGCGCGGCAACCGCACCTCGCACGCCGCCTCCAGCACCGGAGCCACCGAGCACCTGGACGCCGCTCTGGGAGGCCGGGCCCTCGCCGCGCACGTGGAGAAGGCCGCCGCCGTGTACCTGGCACCCGAGTTCCCCGACTACGCGGGCCGGGCGGCAGCCCAGGACCTGTTCGGACTGGGCGCCCTGACGTACCTGATCTTCACCGGGCGTCCCCCCGCGAGGGACCGCGCCGAGCTCAGCCAGACCATCCAGCAGCACGAGTGCCTCACCCCGGCGGCGGTCAGTGACGACATCGTCCCGCAGCTGGACACCCTGGTGCGGGAGTCGACCCAGCGCTCCCCGAACGACCGGCTGGCGACCGTGCAGGCGTTCCTGCGCGGCCTGGACGAGGTCGAGGAACGCCTGACCCTGCCCGAGGTCACGACCGACCCGCTCGAAGCCCGGACGGGGGACGAGATCACCTCGGGGTGGGAGGTGGGCGAGATCCTGGGCAAGGGCGCGACCTCCCGGGCCCTGCTGATGCGCAACCAGGCCGCTGGACGCGAGATCGTCTACAAGGTGGCGCTGAACACAGGATCCGCGGCGGCCGCTCTGCGCGGTGAGGCCGAGACCCTGCGCGAGGTGGGCGCGCATCCGCGGATCGTGGACATGGCCGCCACCGAGAAGGGGGCCGACCCCGGTCTAGAGGAGATCGGGGATCGCACCGTCCTGGTCCTGGAGCGCGCCGGACAGAAGACCCTCTCCGACTTCCTGGGCGAGGAGGGGGCGCTCACCAGTGGTGAACTCCACACCTTCGGTCAGCACCTGTTCGAGGCTCTGGAGCACCTGGAGGAGAGGGCCGTCCTGCACCGGGACATCAAACCCGCCAACCTGGGGGTGGCGCAGACCCGTAAGAAGGCGCGCGCCCTGTTGCTGTTCGACTTCTCGCTGTCCAAGGCTCCGCTGACCCACACCTCGGCCGGTACCCGGGGCTACCTCGACCCCTTCCTCGGTGAGAGCCGCCCCTACGATGACTTCGCCGAGCGCTACGCGGCCGCAGTGACTCTGCACGAGATGGCCACCGGCGAACTGCCGTTCTGGGACGAGGACGGTGTCTCTCCCGAGTTCCTCGGCGAGGACGTCGAGGTGCCCCGTCTGACGGAGGAGGCCTTCCCCAAACAGAGCCGTGCCGCGCTGGTGGACTTCTTCCACCGCGCCCTGCACCGGGACATCGGCAAGCGTTTCGCCTCCCTCGCGGACATGCGCACCGCGTGGCAGGCCTCCTTCCACGCCGCGCCCCCCGCCGAAGCGGCGCAGGACACGGAGGAGACCCGTCGGCGCAACATGGAGAGCTCCACGGTGGAGACCCCTCTCCACCTCGCGGGCCTGACCCCCCTCGCGGTGGACACCGCCCAGCGGATCCTGCGCTGCGAGACCGTGGGTCAGCTCCTGCGCACCCCGGTCCGGGACATCACGCACATGCGGGGCAGTACCCGGGGGATCCGCAACGAACTCAGCAGTGCCACGGCCTACTGGCGCAAGAGCCTGGACGTGGCCGAGTACGCGGTCCCGGCCAAGGCCAAGCTGCCCAGCGGCGCCGATGACGAGACCAAACGCAACGCCCTGCTCGACCAGGTGATTCGTCAGCTGCTGCCCAACACGACCGAGGCCAACCGGTGGTGGGTCCGGGTGGCACGTGAGCTTCTGGGCACCCCCGAGGGCAAGAAGGGTCTCCTGGACTGGTGGCCTACTCGGCGCGAGATCGCCAACCGGCTCTCTCTTCCCCAGGAGCGGGTCGAGGAGGCGCTGCAGGAGGCCTTCGCCTACTGGGCGAAGAACGCCTCACTCATGGGGTCGGTCCGTGACGACGTCACGGACATCCTCGACCGCAACAACCGGCTCCGGGAGGTGCGCCAGATCGCCTCCGAGCTGCTGTCCATGCGCGGCTCCACCCTGGAGACGGAGGAGCGTTCCGTGTACGCGCTCGCCGCGGTCCGCGCGGTGGTGGAGTACGAGGAGCAGCGGACCGAACAGCGCTTCGTGGCACGGCGCTACCCACGCAGGGTGATCGTCGCTCGGGTTATCGACAACGACCCCCTGGTACCGGTCGAGGGCGACCTGTTCGACTACGCCGAATCCCTCGGCGAGCGCGCTGACGAGCTCGTGGCACTCGGCGGCTCCGACGCCCTGCCCGGTCCCGGAACGGTGCGTGAGGCTCTGCGCGGAACGGAGCCGCCGGAGGGCATGAAGCCCTTTTCCGACACTGCCCTGGTGCAGCTCGCCGCGGCAGCATCGGAACGAGCGGCGGCGACCCCGCGACTGGAACTGTACCCGGTCGACCTCGACCTCGAGCGGGCCCTGCGCATCACCCAGGCCATCGGCTATCTGGGCAAACCCGGGATCACACCGGAGCAGATCAGCGACCGGGTGCGTTCGCGCTTCCCCGCCCTGCCCGCGCCGAGCCGCAAGCAGCTGCACACACTGCTCAAGCACCGCCACCCCAAACTCCGTGAGGAACGGGTTGGTGACACCGTCTGCTGGTACCTGGAGCCGGAGTTCACCACCTACCAGCCCTCGACCCACACCGGACACCACCACGAGCTGGACCAGGTGGGTACCGCGTCCCTGCAGGCCTGGCAGCGACTGGAACAGGCGGTCCAGCGGGGCGGCTACCGGGCGCTCAAGACCTGGCTGCCCGACACCGAGCGCTCAGCTCGGATGCTCACGCGTATGCCCGGCACCGTTCCCCTCGACGTCTCGACCGAGTTCGTCCGCGTGGTCGACGAGGTCATGGAGGCCAAGGGCAGGGGACTGACCTGGGAGCACCTCGCCAAGGCCGACAACAGTGAGCCCCGACCCAGGCCCTTCGAGACCCTGCTCCAGGAGGTGTTCCAGCGTCTGGGGGAGAGGGTGCGCACCGCGAGCGCGGAGTCTCCCGCCGGGAGCGGTGTGGTGATGCTCTACCGGGCGACGCCCCTGGCCCGTTACGAGGCGGGCCGGTCCCTCCTGGGCCGCCTCATCCAGGAGGCTCGCGAGGCCGACCGTGCACCGTACGGCCTGTGGCTGCTGTGCCCCATGCGGGGCCCGCAGACCCCGGCCACGCTGGACGGCCAGCCCGCCGGCATCATCGCCGACTCCGAGCAGGTGCTGCTTCCGAGGGGCTTCACCGCCCCGGAGGCGACGCTGGTCGGGTAGTCAGGTGACACATAGCCAGGTGACACATGCCGTCACCCCTCTCCACGGGGTGGCGGCGTCTCGCGTCGTTGTGAACCTTCCCGCTGCCGAACCGCTGTTCATTGGTGACCTGCCCCATGTGCCCTGCGGATTCCAGACCGTCCACATGCTGCGGAGCGCTGAGGATCCGTCTGACGAAGGAACGCGAATAGGTCGTTGAGTGCCTGGACGCTTCTCCGCCAGGTACGAGCGGTAGAGGGCGGACCGACTGTCGGTGTCGGGTGGGAGTGAGTCTGCGGCGACGCCAAAGGCCCGGAGGAACCGCTCCAACACCTGGTCTGGTGGCAGGGGCAGCCCGGGGCCGTGCCCCTGGAGGTCGACGTAGAGCTGTCCGTCGGGAAAGCGGCCGCGGACCCGGTGTGCCCAGCGCAGTGCCAGGGCGGTCTTGCCCACCCCGGCGGTACCGACGATGACGGGCATCGCCGCCTCTACTCGCCCGTCGGACTCCTGACCGGTACCGGGCATGTGGTTGCTGAGTAGCTCGAGCTCACCGGTGCGGTTCACGAATCCGCGCACGTCCGCGGGGAGCTGTCGCGGTACCAGGGCACCGGAGCTCTCCTGGCCGTCCCCGTGGAAGTGCACTCCACCACGGACGTCCCGAGCCTGGATCGCTCGTCCGGAGACACCCGACATCCGTGGCTGATGGCCGCTGGTCGAACCCTCCTCGGGTTCCTCGCCCGGAAGAGGCGTGTGCTCATCGAGCACGGGGCGTTCCCACTTCGGCCACCTCGCGGATGAAGTAGTCCTCCACGGGTTCGGCCCGCTCGTGCAGGGCGGCGATTTCGGACCGGCACTGTTCGAGGAGAGCACGGTCGGTATAGCGAACCGCTCCCTCGGCCTCTCCGTGAGCGTCGTAGAGGATCCGGTAGGTCACCTCTTCACCGAGGATGACGATCTCCGGGACGGGGCCTTCCGGTTCGAAGGCGGAGAGCGCCTCTGGGGTGACGACACGGATGTCCTCGCCGCACTGGGCTCGGATCCGTGCGGAGTGCAGCTCCCACAGCAGGTAGGTCGACAAGGGCTGCTCGACGACCCGAACCCGCCGGACCCGGCACCCGGCCTGGGCCAGACCTTCGAACATCTGGCGTAGCGCGGGACGATCAGCCTCCATCAGCCGAAGGGACTCCTCCCGGCGGCCCTGGAGGAAGGCCATCCAACTCTCGCTCTCCGGCTCGTGGAACGTCTGCTGCCGTTCGAGTTTCCAGACGTCGGCGTTGCGGAGCGATCGGAAGCGGTCTCCGAAGTCATCGCCGTACTCGGAGAGACTCAGATGGTCGCCGGGGAGGGAGCTGACAGAGTCAAGCATCTGCGATGTCCGATTTCGCTGAGACGAGTGTGGAACGGGGGATGATGACCAGCCGTTCGTCTTCTGCAATATCCACACCTTCAGGGAGGCGCGGAGCGTAGGAATCAGTGAGGTCACGGCCTATGGCCGCGATGTCCCCGTTGTCGAGCTCCCAGATGTCCGGGCATTTGTCGATGTGGTTGGAATTGCCGAGTTCAGCTGGTGACGCTCCGAGCCTGCGCTTCATTTCCGCTGATGAATCCGCTTCCCAAGGGTCTGCCATGGGTTCCCCTCCCGCGCGCTCCGGCATGGGGGGTGAGCGCGCTGCAAGCAAAATAACATGTACCGGTCGCGGGCCGAGAGTGGTCTTGGTGGGGGAGATCCAAGGTCGGGTTCGCCGTGGTGGCAGGGCCTCCGGATCCTGCCAGACAGTCGGTCGACGCCGGGGAAGTAGCAGCTCATGGCGAGATGCGGGCCTGGAGCGTGGACGGTTGATGTCCGGTTCCCTTGGGTGGCCTGGGCCGGATGAGGTGGGAGATCCCTGAAAGTCTCCGTAGGTCCTTGAGTGCTTCTGAGGAGTGGTCGCCAGCGTGGATCTGAAGTCTTTCTGTCCGCAGTTCAGGAGACTGATCGGTTGCGATGCTGTCAGGGCCGGAGTAAGCGACAAGAACCCCGATGTGGGGTATTTGCGCGATCAGTCAAATATGGGCTCAAGAAGCAGCAGGGCGCAGAGGGGATCAAACGCCCGTGCGTGCGTCCGGTGCCGGATCGCGCTTCGAGCTGCCTCCTGGGATTCGGAGGACCCGCAGTCAGTCGCGTTGGAGCGTGGTCCCCTCGACGTCGCGGGGGAGGAGTGGTGCACCAGCTTTTCGCCGGTGTGGCGGAGGGTGGCGATCTCCGCGCGGCTTCTCGCGGTGGGGCGCGGCCAGTGACCCGATCGCCCTCCAGGAACGCACCCTGCTTGTCGTACCGGCTCGCCTACGCTACCCGTCTCCCAGCTGGAAGACTTCGGGAACCTGACCACTGTGCCTGCCTCCCGAGCGGTGCCAGGGATGCCCCGGATCCCAGCAGAGATGACTGGTGGTTCCCCTGGGTGTTCGTATTGCCGCTCGCGGGAGATGAGCGCGAGAGCTCGGCGTCGAGTTGACTGGTCGTCGACGAGAGGTGGAGTCGCGCTGTCGTCGGCGGTCAGGGGGACCGTGGCTGCGAGAAACAGCGTGGTGGCCGACTGGACTGTGTCCGTCGACCACCACGTGACCCTGAGGTCAGCTCTGGGATGCGCAGGCCGATGTCAGGAAGGCGGACCACTCGGCTACAGGGAAGGGGACGTGGCCCCTGGCAAGGTTCTTCGAATCGCGGACAGCCGCTCCGCAGGGCAAGTCAGCGACCTCTACGCAGTCTTGGTCTTGGCCGCTGTAGCTGCTCTTCCGAAACACGAGGTCTGTCAATGGTTGCTCTCTTGAGTCGCTACCACTTCTCTTACGAAGCCGGCAGACAGGGCTGTGCTGAGCGCGGAACCCTGGACGTCTCCGAAGGTAGCGCAGTACTGGGAGACGTCATCAGTCTCTTCGATGAAGAGGGCGTCAGTCACGGTGCCGACGTAGACGACTGGCGTATCCAGGGGTTCCGTGAACTCCAAGATAGTAAACGGCGCAGCGAGGGCAGCATGTGCCCCAGCGGAGAAGGGGAGCACCTGGATGTCGATGTTCGGCAGCTGTGCCATGTAGAGCAGATGGTCGAGCTGCTCACGCATGGTTGTTGCGTCCCCGATCTGTCGGCGCAGGGCTGCCTCGTCGATCACGGCTCGGAGCTGGACGGGACGGAACCTGGTCAAGATCTCACGTCGTGCCATCCGAAACTCGACGCGACGTCGAACTTCGTCAGGGCTGACGTATCTGCCGCCCTGGAAGATGGCTTCGGCATACCCAGGAGTCTGGAGAAGCCCAGGGATGGTTTGAGTTGTGAAGGTTCGGATGACCGAAGCTTCGGCTTCGAAGTCAGGTAGAGCCCGATCGCCGAAGACGTCCTTGTACTTGGACCACCAACCCCTGACCTTGGCGTCCTTGGCCAGCGCATGCATGGCTTCGCGCATCCGTGGCTCGTTGACCTCGTACAGGTCCATCATCTTGTCAAGGTCGCCGCCAGAGATGCGTTTTGTCTCGGTTTTCTCGATCTTGCTTAATTTGCCTGCGCTCCACTGGAGAGCCTTCGCAGCCTGAGAGCCGGTCAGATTCTGGCGCTCGCGTGCACGTCGCAGCTCAGCAGCGAGGCGACGCAGTCGTAGGGAGGGGCTTCGTTCGATGGCCATGGCAGGATCCTAGCCGGAAACTCTCAATTTTCGAATTATTGCTTGACTGGAGTGTGATTGAGAGTAGAGTTTGACTGTAGCCAGTGATCGGGGTCTCACTGACAGTCCACAGGATCTCTGGCACTCAGGCTACGTCGTGCCCCTTTCCCTCCGCAGGGAAAACGTGAAGGTCATCGGCCTTGCGGGCACTCCCTCGACCCACGTGCAGCTTCCCTCTGCGTCAGGAGTCCGTTCGTCATGCCCGTTCTCGCCCCCGTACCCCCGATGGCCCAGGTGACCATCGCCCTCCACGAACTCGTGCCCCACTCCTACCGGCACTACTTCAACGGCCGACCCGACCGCCCCTACTACCGGACCCGCCGCTACGACTTCGGCGCCTCCCCGCTCTTCCTCCCACTGGTCCGCGCCTTCCTGAACACCTGCGCCGCCGAACAGAACCCCGACTACCGCTACCTCTTCACCCTCATCGGCTCCGAACTCGCCAGCAACGCCCTCAAACACTCCCGCTCCGGCCTGCCCGGACGCTCCTACCGGCTCCTGTGCGAACGCCACCGCGACGGACTTCGCGTCATCTGCCGCGACGACGGCGTCGCCACCGACCGCAGGATCGACTACAGGGAACGCCACCACCTCACCACCGACCCCGGCGGCCTGGACCCCACCAGCGACTCCGGACGCGGGCTGGCCATGATCGAGGCCCTGGCCACCGACTGGGGCGACAACGGCCGACCCAGCCACCGCGAAGTCTGGGGCTTCCTCGCCTACGACCTCCACGGCAGCGCCTGGCCCCACCTGACCCACTAGACCCACGAACGCAGGCACGAAAAAGGGCCCAGGAAAGCGCTCCAACGCTTCCCGGGCCCCCACACAACCCCGAATTCCACACTGCGACATGTAAGAAAGCAGGATCAGTGACGCATCCTATCCCCGCACCCCGACAGCCCTACACTCCCGACGCTCCGCTCCACCGCACCTCCATAACCGGACCGGCCTGCGCCTCCTGCGCACACCGCTCCTGCCGTGACCGCCGCGCCGAACGCCTGCCCCGCCTGGGCGGACACCTGGCCGAGTACCGCACCGAGCACGCCCTCGCCGCCACCCTCCAGGCCCGCAACCCCCACCTGATCATCTGGTACGGCGAGCACACCGGCTCCTACTGGATCGCCAACCCCACCGGCCTCACCGAAGTCCCCGACGCCCCCACTCTCACCCGGCTCCTGCCGCCCCTCGTCGAACTCTGGTAGCCGCGTCGGTCGAAGACGGTGGTGGACCTCCATACCTAGATGTCCACCACCGTCACACCGTGGGGATCACGATCGAGGATGCCGGTGTGACCAAGGTGCTCCACGCGTGACAATGGAGAGGTACCCCGTCCCTCTCGTTGTGGTTGGAGCCCCCCGTGGTCGATCAGGCGGCGCTGTTGAAGGACCTGCAAAAGCAGGTGAAGTTGTTGGAGGACGACCTACGCGAACGTGGTCAGGACCCGACAGCGATCAAGGGAACCGACTCCACCGGGGAGCCTGAGACCTTCGATGCCTCCCTCAAGCGCGAGTACCAGCGCGCGCGGGACGCCGAGCGTACGGCTGTCACCGAGGCGGAGTGGCGCGAGGGTCAGATCACCCAGGCCGCAGTGGCGTGGGTGCTGTCCACGGTCTTTCTGCGCTTCTGCGAGGACAACGGACTTCTTGAGCAGCCGTTCATCGCAGGTCCGAAGGATGAGCGTGACCGGTACGGCGTCGCCCAGGAGCTGAAGGAGGCATGGGTTCTCCAAGGACGGAGCGAGGACCCTGATGCACCCGAGCGAACTGACCGTGACTGGCTGGAGCATGCCTTCGAACAGATGAGCGTGTCCTCGGTCATGGCGGGGCTCTTCGACAAGCGGCACAACCCCATGTGGACCATCACCCCGTCCCACTCGGCCGCCAAGCAGATCATCGACTTCTGGCGTGCCGTGGGCGAAGACGGCCACTTGGTCCATGACTTCACCGACTCCGAGTGGAACACCCGTTTCCTGGGCGACCTCTACCAGGATCTGTCCGAGGCGACTCGGAAGAAGTACGCGCTGCTCCAGACACCGGAGTTCGTTGAGGAGTTCATCCTCGACTACACCCTGGAACCGGCGGTCGAGGAGTTCGGCCTCGACGGTAACCGCATCTACCAGAGGGACAACAAGGGCTTCCGCCTGATCGACCCGACCTGCGGGTCAGGGCACTTCCTTTTGGGGGCGTTTCATCGTCTTCTTGGCAAATGGCGTGAGGCTGAGCCGGGTACTTCGGACTGGGACCTGATCAGCCGTAGCCTGCGCAGCGTCCACGGCGTGGACAAGAACCCCTACGCAGTGGCCATCGCACGCTTCCGTCTCCTCATCGCCGCGATGAAGGAAGGTGGAATCTGGGAACTAAGTGCGAGCACGCCCGAGTGGCCAATCGTAGTTGCCTCGGGGGACTCGCTTATTCATGGTCGTGGAGCTTCTGGTGTTCAAGACTCACTTTTTTTGAGCAGAGATCTATCGCATTCGTATGCTACTGAAGATTTCCATGAATATGTGAAAGAATTTGATCTGCTTGGGCGGTCCAGCTATCATGCCGTTGTCGGAAATCCGCCATATGTGCAAGTCTCCGACGATGCGGAAAATCAAGCCTATCGGGCCAGCTATGCATCGTGCCATCGAGAGTACTCGCTCTCCGTTCCTTTTGCAGAACGGTTTTTCAATTTGGCGATGCGGGCCCCTTCTGATGGTCCTTCTGGGTTTGTTGGAAAAATAACTACAAATACATTCATGCGCAGGGAGTTTGGAAAGAAGCTGATCGAAGTCTTCTTTCGCAATGATGTTAGATTGACGCATGTTATCGATTCGTCAGGTGCGCATGTTCCAGGTCACGGGACTCCGACTGTAGTTCTTTTTGGTCGGAACGAGAAAAACTCCCACAGATCAACGGTTCGTGCGGCTCTAGGGATTCGTGGGGAACCGAACCTTCCCAGGAATCCTGCTGAGGGATTGGTTTGGAATTCCATTGTGTCTCAGATGTCAACTGCGGGAGACTCTGAGTCAAGTTGGATCAGCGTGGAAGGGCTTTCATGGTCTCGCCTTTCTGTGCATCCGTGGAATTTGAGTGGAGGAGGTGCCTCGCGGCTTAGGGAAAAAATCGAAGAAGCCTCCTCTAAAACCTTGTCTGATGTGGCGTTGCGTGTGGGGTTTTTCGGTATGACGCACGCGGATGATGTCATGCAGCTGGATAAACGAGTTTGGCAGCGAATGCCGGGATCCGAGGGCCTGCACAAGGCGCTAGTTGTGGGTGAGAGTGTTCGTGACTGGACTGCTATTAGCGATTTTTCGGTCTTCTTTCCTTATGACAAGTGTCGTCAACTGATCTCTGTGGGGGATGGGGGAGAGTGGTCTTATTTGTGGCGTTATCGAGCGCTACTGGGATCGCGTGCAACTTTCGGAAAAATGACGTACTTCTCGTCCGGGAAGACTTGGTATGAGTGGCACCAGATTCCCCGTGATGTTGGTGCGCATCCTTGGGCTATTCCATTTTCCTTCGTTTCCACTCACGCGAATTTCTCTCTAGAGAGGGAGGGTAGGGCGTTTAAGCAATCGGCGCCACTGATCAAGCTCCCTGTCGATGCTACAGAGCAGCAGTATTTGTCTCTGTTGGGAGTGTTGAATTCATCATTGGCTTGCTTTTGGCTCAAGCAAGTGTGTCATGACAAAGGAAGCCAGTCTGGCAGTGGTGGTTTCATGCATGACGAATGGGAAGTCTTCTATGAGTTTACCGGAACCAAAGTCAAAGAGTTTCCGCTCGCTGGTGGCGTTCTTCCGAGTGAAGTCGAAAAAATCGATGCCCTGGGGCAGGAATTGGTCTCTGCTGAGCCAGCTTCTCTGGCTAATTTGAACACTCCTAGTACGGTTCTAGTGGAGAAAGGTCGGATGCGGCAAGAGTCTGTCTTGCGGCGTATGACTTTCCTTCAAGAAGAACTTGACTGGAAAGTTTACAATCTCTACGGGATTATCTCTGATGATCAACTCAGGGAATTGGTCGTTTCAGATGATTCTGAAATCCCCATGATCAAAGCAGGGGAACGGGCCTTTGAGATCGTGCTTGCTCGCAAGGTGGCGGCTGGTGAAACCACAACGGTGTGGTTTAATCGGCATCGTTCTGATCCCATCACGGAGATCCCTGATTACTGGCCGGACGCATACAAGAAGGTCGTCGCCAAGCGGATCGAACTAATCGAGTCGGACAAGAACATCAACCTCCTCGAACGCCCCGAGTACAAGCGCCGCTGGCAGTCCGAGCCTTGGGAGAAGAAGCAGAAGGCGGCACTCAAGTCCTGGCTGCTGGACAAGTGCGAAGACCGGCGTCTTTGGTTCAACACCGATGACTACGGGGACGAGCGGGCCCACCCGCTCTCGCTTCGCGCCCTTGCCAACCGGGTCCGGGACCTGTTCCCCGAGGTAGCTGAAGTCGCTGCGCTCTACGACTCCACGAAGGATTTCGGTGAGGTCATCGTGGAGATCGTCAAAACCGAGCACGTTCCCTACCTCGCCGCCCTCCGCTACAAGGACACCGGTATGCGCAAGCGTGCCGACTGGGAGCAGGTCTGGGACCTCCAGCGTGAGGAGGACAAGCTCAACGCCGATCTCGCTGAGGGCGAGAAGGAACACCGCCTCGACATCCCCGTCCCGCCCAAGTACACGTCCGCTGACTTCCGTCGAAACGAGTACTGGTCCAACCGCGGCAAGCTCGACGTACCCAAGGAGCGGTTCGTCTCCTACCCGGGTGCGGAGACGGACACAGACTCGACCCTCCTGCTCGGTTGGGCCGGGTGGGACCACGCCGAGCAAGCGGACGCCCTCGGAACCCTCGCCCATGAGCGCCTCGACGAACTCGGCTGGGGTAAGGACGAGGACACCCGCGACAGGATGGTTCCGCTTCTCGCGGGGATGCTCGAGCTGCTTCCCTGGGTCCAGCAGTGGCACACCGAAGCCGACGAGTACGGCGAGACCCCTGCCGACCACCTCAAAGCGGACCTCGCCGAACTGCGTGACACCACCGGCATCACCGAGTCGGAGATGAAGGCCTGGCGTCCGCAATCCGCCCGAGGGCGCAAGAAGGCCTGAGCCCCAGGGCCCTCCGCTTCAACAATGCGGAGTCACCCCCACTTCACGGCCGGAGACCGCCCGCTGGTCTCCGGCCCGGGAACGCACAACACCCCTCAACTCGCGTCCATCCCTTGGACGCGGCGTGCTCATGCCGCCGCTCCTGTGGGCAAGCAGTGGGTTGAAACCGTATGACAACCCGAATCCCACCCCGTTCGTCACATCAGTGCCCCAACCCTCCTTCCAACACGGCAAGACGAACCTCCCCCAGTACCTCGCGCTTCACCGCTCCACCGCACAGGGTGTTCCTGTCCTCACCCGGACTTAGGCTGGAACCCCGGCCCAAATCGGGAACCGTGCGCCCCACCGGACGCCCCAGCGCCCGGCGTGTTCGCACTGGCCGCGCCCACGGTTCCCACCCCCCCCGAGCAGAACGCAGAAAGGCGCGCCCCGGCGATGACGACCCCTTCCCCTGGTTCGAGCGGCACCGGCCGAGTGATCAGCGACCTGATCGACATCCCCCTCGCCGTCCAGGACGGCGACCTGGTCGTCAAGCTCACCGAGAGCACCTCAACCCGCCAGGCCCAGGCCCTCGCCGAGTACGTGGTCACCCCCCAGTTGGCCGAGAGCTTCGACCAGGCCCTGGAGACCATCCGCTCCTCGGTCACCGACGGCAAGTCCCAGGCCGCCTACCTGCACGGTTCCTTCGGTGCCGGTAAGAGCCACTTCCTCGCGGTGCTCTCCGCGATCCTGGACCACCACCCGGACGCCCGGAGCAAGCCCGGCCTGGCCGACCTGCTCGCCAAGCACGACAGCTGGCTGTCCGGGAAGAAGTTCATCGAGGTCAAGGCGCACCTGGTCGAGAAGGATGTCTCCATCGAGGCCAACATCCTCGGCGGGTACGTGCGCCAGGTGCGTCACGAGTACCCGGACGCTCCGGTCCCGGCGGTCTACCGCGCGGACGGACTGCTGGAGGACGCTCGTGAGCAGCGCGCCCGCACGGGGGACGAGGCGTTCATCGACCTGCTGCCGTCCCGCGGCGACTCCGCCGAGGGTGAGTCCGACGACGTCTGGGGGGAGCTCGCCGGTCCCTCCACCTGGAGCACCGAGACCCTCGACGCCGCCTTCGCCGTCCACCCGGACACCGAGGTCGCCACCGAACAGGGTCTGCGCCAAGAGCTGATCAGTGCCCTGATCAGCGGTCCCTTCAAGCGCTACACCAGCGCGGTGGGGGACTCCAGCGGCGCCTACGTCAGCATCGACGAGGGCCTGTCCGTCATCAGCCGCCACGCCAAGAAGCACCTGGGCTGCGACGCCGTCGTCCTGCTCCTGGACGAGCTGATCCTGCGCTTCACCGCCTTCATCGGCGACGAGGGCCGGATCAGCAGCGAGGTGCAGAAGATCGCCAAGCTGGTGGAGTCCTCGCACAGCCACCGTCCGGCGCCCATCATCAGCTTCGTGCCCCGCCAGCGGGACCTGCGCGAGCTCGTCGGGCTCGGCGGAGGCACCGAGGGCATCTCCCAGACCATCAGCTACTGGGACGGCCGCTTCGGCCACATCAAGCTCGCCGACGCCAACCTCACCGAGATCGCTCGCCACCGCCTCATCAAGCCCCGCAGCGACGAGGCCGCCGCCGAGATCGACGCGGCCTTCGAGCGGATGCGCGGCAGCCGGGCCGAGGTACGCGACACGCTCCTCGACAGCGCGGGCGGAGCCGACACCAGCACCTGGGAGGACTTCCGCAGCCTCTACCCGTTCAGCCCCGCCGCGCTGCACGTCCTGGTGGAGATGTCCTACGCCCTGCAGCGCCAGCGCAGCGCCATCAAGCTCCTCCTGGAACTGCTGGTCAAGTACCGCACCACCCTGCCCGTGGGCCAGATGGTGCCGATCGGCGCCGTCTTCGACGTGCTCATCGAGGGCGAGGCCAAGCCCTTCAAGGATCACCTCAGCGCCGAGTACGCCAAGATCAGCAACTTCTACCTCAACAAGGTCCAGCCCTGGCTGCTCGAGAAGCACGAGGTCACCAAGGCAGAGGTGGCCGGTCTGGACGTGCGCTCCCCGTTCCGCCGGGACGACCTGCTGGTCAAGACCCTCCTGCTGAGCGCGCTCACCCCCAACGTGCCCGCGCTCAAGGACCTCACCGTGGGTCGGGCGATGGCGCTCAACCAGGGCATCGTCAAGGCCCGCCGCCCTGGGCAGGACGTCAAGGCGGCCACCACGTTCTTCCAGGACATGGCCGCCCAGTTCGGTGAGGTGCGGGTCGGCGCGCAGAGCGACAACCCCACCCTGTCCCTGAACCTACTGCGGGTGGACACCGAGTCCCTGATGCGCAGCGCCTACTCCGCCGCCAACGACCACGCCCTGCGTCGGCTGTTCAAGCGCCTGCTGTGGCAGCAGTTCGGTCTGGAGCCGGGGGCCGAGCGCGCCGGGGTGGTCTGGCGCGGCACCCAGCGCTCCGTCGAGCTGGTCTTCGGCAACGTACGCTCCACCGACGACCTCGGCCGGGAGGAGTTCCGGCCGGTCGCCACGAACGCCGTCCGGGTGGTCATCGACTACCCGTTCGACGACGGTGACCACAGCCCCTCCGAAGACCGCTACCGTGTGCAGGCCCTGCGGGAGGAGTTCGGCGAGACCGTCCCGGGTCTGGTCTGGCTTCCGACGTTCCTGTCGCCGGGCAAGCTGGAGGACGCCCGCCGGATCCTCATGATGGAGTACCTCCTCGAACCCAACGTGATCGAGGAGAAGGCACCCGACTGGAGCAGCGACGACCGCCGTGAGGCCCGCGCCCAGCTCGACAACCAGCGTAACCAGCTCACCACGCAGATCGGCAACCTGCTGCGCGGCGCCTACGGCCTGGTGGAGGTGGAGCGGGACAGCAGCGACTACGGCGCCCCCGCCGACCCGCACATCGAGCCGATGCCCCAGGGCCTGAACATCCCTCTGGAGGCCGGCAGCCAGTTCCCGGCCGCCCTCGAGCGGATCACCACCAAGCTCCTGGACCACCTCTACCCCGAGCACCCCGACCTGGCCAGCCCCACCAAGAAGTCCGCGCTGCGGCGCGGCGACCTCAGCATCGTGCTCAAGGCGGTGGAAGAGGCCAAGGCCGACAGGCTCAACCGGTACGAGAACGCCCCCAAGAGCGACCTGCCCACCCTGCGACACATCGCCGGTCCGCTGCGCATCGCCACCGTCGGCGAGGTCTTCGTGCTGCGGGACGACTGGCAGCGCGAGATCGATCGGTTCGTCAAGGTCAACATGCCCACCAGCACCGACGTGCGCGTCGGCGACCTCAAGAAGTGGATCCGCGCCCGCGAGGACGGGCAGGGGCTCCCCGAGGACATCGTCGACCTCCTCGTCCTGGTCTATGCCGTGCAGAGCGACCGAGCCTGGATCCGGGCGGGCAAGCGCTACACCGGCGCGGAGATCGGCCAGCTAGCCGACGACATCGTGCTCCGCCGCCAGGAACTGCCCTCCGAGGAGGACTTCCAACGGGCCAACGAACGCGCCCAGCGGATCTTCGGGCTCCCCGCCCAGCCGCTGCTCAACAGCCGGTCCGTGCAGCGCATGGCCGAGCAGCTCAAGGAACAGGCGCACCGGCTCCAGGCGGGCAGCGAACACCTGGTCCGCGAACTCACCAAGCACACCCAGGTGCTCGGCCTGAACGACGAGGCCCCACGCCTGCGCACCGCACGGGCCTCGGACGAGCTCCTCGGCCGACTCAGCGGGTTGGCGGACGACACCGAACTGGTCAGGGCGCTCGGCCAGGCCGACCTGCCCGAGGAGAGCGGCGTCTACCACCTCAGCATCACGGGGGCGGGCAACCTCGCTCAGGCCCTGGCCGCTGCCCGGTGGGACCTGCTGGAGGCGCTGGAGACCATCATCCAGTCGGGCGGGAAGCACTCCACCCGGGCCGAACAGATCCTGGGCGCGCTCCGGGAGGCGGCACGACACAACGAGAGCAGCCAGAAACTGGCCAATGCTCTCAGCTCCGCCAACAGCGCCGCCAGCGCGCTGAACAACCTCATCATCCGTGAGGCCTCCGGAGGACAGGGGACCCCGCCGGGTACGCAGCCGGGTGGCGGCACCGTGCCGGAACACACCGGAGTGACAGGTGGAGCCGGTCCCACCCTGCCGCAGCCCCCGGCCACCTCCGCCGGGGCGTGGGCCACGGTCGACCCCGGGGTCGGCGTGGACGTGGCCGTCGCCGAGCTACGTACCCGGCTCGGTATCCCCGAGGACCGCAAGATCCAGATCACCATCCGGGAGGCCGAGTGAACAGCGCCACCACCCGCGAAGGTGCTTCCCGGCCCACCGCCCCGGCCCTGGGACGGGTGAGCGCGGAGAGCCTGGCCGGTGCGCTGGAGCGCGCGCTGGACGCCGAGGCTCGTCGGGTGGCCAAGGGCCACCCGCGTTCCGGCGCCACCGCTCTGGCCCTGTCCGCGGCCCCCCACTGGGACGGCCCCGACACCCTCACCGTGCAGATCGAGACGGGTCAGGGCACGAACGAGCGGCGAACCGTACGGGTGGTGGGCGCCGACAGCGTCCTGACCCTCGTGCACGCGCTGAGCGGTAACCACGAGGACGTCGACCACGTGGTCGTCCTCACCCCGCTCGACCCCGCCGACCTCGGTGAGGCGCTGCTGGGCCGCTTCCTCGGTGAGGAGGTGGTCCGCCTCGACGACTGGGAGCTGCTGCGCGGCGAACTCAAGGTCACCCGGATCGACCCACGGCTGTACTCGGGCCGACTGAGCTGGCTGGCCGACACCCTGCGCGAGGTCAGGGCCACCCACCAATTCAAACTGGGCACCGGTGTGCTCAAGCTCGAACAGGCACTGTCCATCGCCGTCTCCGCGCGCTTCGGCCGCAAACCCGGCGAACAGGTGGACAGCGCGGCGCTCCTGGATTGGACCCGCAACCCCGCCTCCGTGTCCGCCTTCACCCGTCTGCACGAGGACGAACGGGAGGACCTGCGCCGCGAGGTCGAGGAGAACCTCGGAGCCGTCCCGCGGGTGCTGTTCAAACTCCTGGACCGCGGCCACGCGCTCGACGCCGTCCCCATCGGCCTCACCCTGTCCGAACTCGACGAGGCCGCCCAGGAGGACCGCCCCGACGGGGACCGGGACGCGGCCCGCGCGGCCCAGCACGCCCTGATCCGTGCCCAGGAACGGTACTTCGGAGCCAACCAGCCACAGGCCGGAGAACTGAGGGAGTTCGGCAACGCCTGCACGGCGTCCCTGGTGCGGTTGCTCGACGGTGCGGAGGAGGACCACGCCGACGAGACCGTCCGCCGCACCGAGGAGCTCCTCTTCCAGCTCGACGCCGCGCCCGTGGCCCAGGCCAGCCGACTGCTCGACGCCGGGCTGCACACCCGCCTGGCCGAACTGGGGCGTCAGATCACCCTCGCCCTGGGCGAGGACGGCCGAGGAGGGCCCCTGCCGCAGGATCTGCGGGAGGTGGAACGGGCACTGGGGCTGCTGCGCGACCATCGCCGCCACGGCTCCCGGGACAAGCAGGAGCAGGCAAGCGCCGCCACCAACGCGGTACGACTGCTGCGCCGCCTGGCGCTCGGTTCTTCGGACCGCCCGCTGGGTGCCACCACACCCGCCACCGCGCGCGGGTGGATCCAGGTCCACGTGCAGGAGACCGGATGGGTGGACCGCGCGGCCTCGGCGATCTGGCACCACCACGGTGACGTGCCCGCCTTCGTCCAGGCCCTGAGCACCCTCTACACGCGGGTCCGCGCCTGGCGTGCTCGCGTCGACGCGGCGTTCGCCACCGCCGTCAACCGCTGGAACAGCGGGCACGCGCCCACCGACACCCAACTGCGGGCCGAGAACCTCCTCAGCCGAGTGGCCCTGCCGCTCGCACAGGACCAGGCACCGCTCGTCATCGTGCTCGACGGGATGAGCGTGGAGGTCGCCGTCCAGCTGGCGGAGGACGTCAACGGAGGCGGACGCCTCGCCGAGGTCGGCCGCACCGCGAAGGGAACCCAGACCGGTGCGCGCGAAGGCGCCCTGGCCACCGTTCCCTCCATCACCAACTGTTCCCGTGCCTCCCTGCTCACCGGTGAACTCGCCACGGGCAAACAGGACCGCGAACGCTCCGGTTTCACCGCCCTGTGGAAGAGCACGGCCTTCGGTCAGCGCAGAGCGGTGCTCTACTACCAACGCGACCTGGAGGTCGGTGCCGGACTCCACCTTCCCGCGCGGGTACAGGAGGACATCGACGACACCGAGACCGTCGTCGGAGTCGTCCTCAACACCATCGACGACGCCCTCTCCCGTGGCCGGGAAGCGGACCAGGCCACCTGGTCCACGAAGCAGGTCGGCAAGCTCGGTTCGCTCCTGGACGCCGCGGCTCGGGCCGGTCGCCCCGTCGTGCTCACCTCCGACCACGGTCACGTGTGGGACCGGGGGCAGGCCACCAAGACGGTCTCGGGGGAGTCCGCCCGCTACCGCGTCGGGGAACCCGGTGACGGTGAGATCCTCGCGAGCGGAGACCGCGTCCTGTTCGGCGACGGCACCCTCGTCGTGCCCTACCGGGAGGACATCCGCTACACCGACCGCAAGGACGGCTACCACGGCGGTTTCTCCGCAGCCGAGATGGTCATCCCCGTGCTGGTGTTCGTACCCGTGGAGGCAGCTCGCCGAGGCTCGGGGGAGAGCGGTCACGCCACCGCCCCGCAGGGCTGGCAGCGACTGGGCCCTGCCGAGGTCGAGCCGGTCTGGTGGTCCCAACCGCTGGAGAGCACCCCGGCGGCCGACAGCGGGCCCCACACGCGGTGCGACGACTTCACCGGGTCCGTCACCCGGGACCCCCGAAAGGAGAAGGGCGCCAACACCCCGAAACGACGGCAGGGCAAGAAGCAGGCCCAGCCCGAGCAGACCCCCGCCCTCTTCGGTGACCAGACCCTCGGGGCCCAGGTGATCGACACCTCCGTGTTCAAGGCCAGTCTCAGCAGAGTCGGTCGGGCCCCGGCAGCGGAGGAGATCGCCGCGCTCGTCGACGCCCTCGCCGCCGTGGGCGGAGGCAACCCGCGTCTCCCGGTCGGCGCGGCCTCCCGCGCGGCCAACGGGCCCCAGAGCCATCCACGGGCCGTGCGCTTCCTCAAGATGGTCGGCAAGGTCCTCAACGTGGAGGCCTACCCGGTCCTCACCCTGACCGACGGCGACCGTAGCGTCGAACTCAACACCGCCCTGCTCCAGCAGCAGTTCCTCCGAGGGGGCCGAGCGTGAACTCCGTCAGCGCCGCACGCCGTGAGGAGGTCGTCAGTGCCCTGCGTCGCGGCACCGTGCCGCACGGCGGCCTCGACCTGTTCGCCGTCGGACTCGACCGCTACGAGAACGCCCTCGACAAGGAACTCGGTAACGTCAGCACCGGCGGAGCCGACTTCAAGGCCGTGCGCGGTGAGTACGGCTCCGGCAAGACGTTCTTCGTTCGCTGGCTGGGTGAACGGGCCAAGCGGGCCAACTTCGCGGTCACCGAGATCCAGATCTCCGAGACCGAGACGCCGCTGCACCGGCTGGAGACCGTCTACCGGCGCCTGACCGAACGGCTCACCACGTCCACCCAGCCCCCCAGCGCGCTGCGCGAGATCGTGGACAACTGGGTGTACTCCCTGGAGGAGGACGTCCTCGCCGACGGAACGGTGGAGGAGACCGACGAGGAGGCGCTCAACCAGGCCGTGACGGCTCTCCTCGAGCGTCGGCTCACCGAGGTCGCCGCCACCAACCCCGGGTTCGCCGCCGCACTGCGCGGCTACCACCGTGCCCAGGCCGAAGGCCAGCCGGCCATCGCCGAGGCGCTCATCGCCTGGCTGGGCGGACAACCCAACGTCGCCGCCGCGGCCAAGCGCTACGCGGGGATCAAGGGCGACCTCGACCACTTCGGCGCACTGGCGGCGCTCAAGGGGCTCTTGGTTTTGCTGCGCGACTGCGGCCACCCGGGACTGGTGGTCGTCCTGGACGAGCTGGAGACCCTCCAGCGGGCTCGCACCGACACCCGGGAGAAAGGGCTCAACGCGCTGCGACAGCTGCTGGACGAGATCGCCAACAGGCAGTTTCCCGGGCTGTACCTGGTCATCACCGGAACACCGGCGTTCTTCGACGGCCCCCAGGGAGTGCAGCGGCTGGCACCCCTGGCTCAGCGCCTGCACACCGACTTCCTCCCCGACCCCCGGCACGACAACCTGTACGCCTCCCAGATCCGCCTCGGCGGATTCGACCTGGACAAGCTCCACGAGCTGGGAGTGTCCGTGCGGGAGCTGTACGCGGACGGGGCCGACGCGCCCCAGCGGGTCCGGAGCCGGGTGGACGACAGTTACCTGCTCGGTTTCGCCGAGACGGTCGCGGGCGAGCTGGGGGGCAAGGTCGGCATCGCGCCCAGGCTGTACCTGCGCAAACTCGTGGACGTGATGGACCGGGTGGACCAGAACGAGGACTTCGACCCCCGTCTGCACTACCACCTCACCGTGGGGGGCAGTGAACTGACCGAGGTCGAACGCGGCGCCCACGTGCAGCGGGCCAGTAGCGCGGACGAGGTGGAGCTCGACCTGTGAACGCCTCCTCCGCCGCAGGGGAGGGCAGCAGGGTGGGTGGTTCGGCTCCCGCCGGTGCGGAGCCCAGCACCCTGGACCTGCTGCACCCCACGCTCGCCCACCACGTCGTCAACACCCTGGGGTGGCCGGGGCTGCGCCCCCTGCAGCGCGAGGCCCTGGGCCCGCTCATCGACGGGGACGACGCGATCCTGCTCGCCCCCACGGCTGGAGGTAAGACCGAGGCGGCCCTGTTCCCCCTACTCACGACCATGGCCGGGCGAACGGGGGAGGGGCTGTCCCTGCTGTACGTGTGCCCCATCAAGGCGCTGCTCAACAACCTGCTGCCCCGGGCCCAGGCCTACGCCGGGTGGATGGGCCGTACCGCCGAGCTGTGGCACGGTGACATCTCCTCGGCAGAGAGACAGCGCATCCTGCGTCACCGGCCCGACATTCTGCTCACCACCCCCGAGTCCCTCGAGTCGATGCTCGTGAGTACCAAGGTCGACCACCGGGCGTTCTTCAAGAACCTGCACGGCATCGTCGTGGACGAGGTACACGCCTTCGCCGGGGACGACCGCGGCTGGCACCTGCTCGCCGTCCTGGAACGCCTCGGCCGGGTGGCGGGGCGTCCGATCCAGAGGGTGGGGCTGTCCGCGACCGTCGGGAACCCCGACGAACTCCTGACCTGGCTGCAGGGCTCGCAGGCGGGCAAGCGACCCGGCCGGGTGGTCGCCCCCGGGGTACGCCTGCCCCAGGCCGGTCGTGTTCCCGAAGAGCCGCCACCCGGGGAGGTCGAACTCGACTACGTGGGCTCGCTGCGCAACGCCGCCAGGGTCATCGCCTCCCTTCACGCGGGCGAGAAACGCCTGGTGTTCTGCGACTCCCGCAAGTACGTGGAGGAACTCGGCCATACCCTGCGCGAGTTCGGGGTGACCACCTTCCTGTCACACGCCTCCCTTGCCCTGGACGAACGCCGCCGCGCCGAGGCGGCCTTCTCCGAGGCCCGCGACTGCGTCATCGTTGCGACCAGCACCCTGGAGCTAGGCATCGATGTGGGCGACCTCGACCGGGTCATCCAGATCAACGCGCCAGGGACCGTCGCCTCGTTCCTGCAGCGCATCGGTCGCACCGGGCGCCGCCAGGGGAGTGTCCGCAACTGTCTGTTCCTCGCGGTGGACAAGCCCGGCCTGTTGGACGCCGCCGCGCTCCTGCACCTGTGGGGCGAGCACTGGGTCGAACCGGTGGTTCCCACCCCGGAACCCCGGCACATCGTCGCCCAGCAACTGCTCGCCCTGTGCCTGCAGGAACCCCAGGTGGCACGAGAGCTGTGGCCCGAGTGGTGGGGCGACCTGGAACCGTTCTGCCAGGGGGAGCCCATCGCAGGGCACCTGGTTCGCGAGGGCTTCATCGAGCTCGACGGCGGACTGATGATGGTCGGCCCCGAAGCGGAGAAGCGCTTCGGGCACCGCCACTTCATGGAACTGACCAGCGTCTTCACCGCGCCGCCCCAGTTCACCGCCCTGCACGGGCGTACCGAGATCGGCCGTGTGGACCCGTCGCTGTTGGCCGCGGACGAGAAGGAGGCCGGGCCGCGTCGACTGCTCCTCGCGGGTCGTACCTGGATGGTCACCTGGGTGGACTGGCGCCGGCAACGCTGCCAGGTCGAACCGGTCGAAGGCGGGGGTGGCAAGGCCAAGTGGGACTCGGGCGGTCACCTGGGCTCCTTCTTCGCCCTGACCCGAGCCGTTCGGGAGGTGCTGCTCGGAGCCGACCCCAAGGTGCGGCTCACCCAGCGCGCGGTCAAGGCTCTGGCGGAGGCCCGCGAGGACCATATGGACATGGTCCACCCCGGGGGAACGGTCATCGTCCGTGCCTCCAACGGCGACCTACGTTGGTGGACCTGGGCTGGGGCGCGGGCCAACCTGACCCTGGCAGCCACCCTCGGTCCTGCCGCCGATCCCCAACAGCAGCCCACGGACGCGTGCCTGCGCCTCAACCCTGAGTTGGACCCGCGTTCCTGGGCCGCCGCCAAACAGGCGGCCCGGGAACGGGTGGTGCTCCCCGGGGTCTCCGCCCGGGCACTGGACGGCCTCAAGTTCAACGCTGCGCTTCCGAAGCATCTCGCCGAACGCACCCTGTCCGCGAGGCTGGCCGACGTCGAAGGTGCCGTAGCCCTGCTGAGGGCTCCCACCCGTTTTGTGCAGACGTAGCCTGCGAGTCACTTGGCACTCGACACGCATGTAGTTCTCGGCTGTTGGCAACACGTATTCCACTGCCAGTTTGGCCATGTGGAGGGGGTAGGGGAGCGCTAGCGGAGCATTGATCTCCGGTGCGTAGCGCAGCTGATGCGCTGGTCAGCTCGCGTGGTTCGGACAGCCGGGGCAGGATGCTGGTACCACTCGGCAGGTCGGGCCCGTCAATGAGACACCACTCGTGGTTTCCCTTGTTCGGGTATGGCGCAGCCCTCCCCAGGAAGGATTACCGATCACCCGCCACAGCACGACGAGAGAGCCCCAAGTCAGGTAATCGTGTCCTCTGGAGTCAGATCCCGCCATGCCAGAGGCGAACTGAGACCGCCTCTCACCGTCCAGGGGAAGGCGGCCTGCCCGGCATGAGTCAACGCCCTCCCATGGGAGGAGCACGCCGGATAGGCCGGGTGCGCTCGAAGGCCGCCCACAAACCCAGGCCGGATCAGAGAATGTGCGTGGGTCCGGTTCTCCTCCGGGCCGGACCCACGCGGATGAGTCGAGGTGGTGAGAACCGAGTCACGCAGTAGGCGTGGTCGAGGCGACGCGGCGGCTCACCAGTTCTTCTTGCGGCTCCACCGGTCGCGAAGCTGATCGAAGTTGGGCCTCACGGCGACTCTCGTCGTGCTCTCCGGTGGCCAGGACTCCGTTCGAACGAAGGGGTCGAGACAGAAGCGGACGGCCGCGGAATGGCTCCACAGGTCGGGGCAGGTAGCCGCTCCGACGAGTCGTAGGAGTTCGATTTTTCGGACACGCGAAAGGAGTTCGTGCGCCTCGAAGGTGTCGGCGAGGTGCCGCAGTCCTCGTTTCTGGACGCCCTCCAGTGAAACGGGGGTCCGCCCCTTGCTCTTGCGTGGATACCGGATGTCGGCGAAGTTGTCGGGGTGCGGCGCTGCGCATTCCGGGGAGCTCAATGACGCCAGGTATTCGGAGACGATGCCGCACCAGACGTGCGCGTCCACTGAACTGGTGGAGGGCCAAGGCGATCGGACGACGTCGATCGCGCTCTGTGTGACCCATGCGATGTACAGACCCTGCGCCTGGCGTTCCGCGTCGTCGAGTCGGAGGCTCCTTCGCGCGAGGAGAAGAAGGGCCGCGTGCAGGGCCTCGTCGACCAGGAGGGTCTCCAGCCAAGTCGCGCCCCTACCCACGGTGAGCCGCAGATGCGGTATCTCGTTCGGGCTCGGAACCCTGCGCGCGCCGCGCGAGTGGGTCGTGACGTCCCTTGCACTCCGGTGGAAGCCACCGAAGATGCTCCTCAAGTCGGCCTGGAGGTCCGCATAGGCGGTGTGGTTCGAGCACGTCGAGGCACGCTCGAGTAGGTCGTTCTGATGCCCGGCACCGCGGCAGGGGCACTTGCAGTCGGCCTGCTTGGCCTTCTCACAGGCGTGGTTGTGTTTGGTGTGCGGCTTGGGGGGAATAGCGGGCAAGTGCTCTCCCTTGGGAGGTGATTTACCTGGTGGCTCGGCGCGAGCCCGTCGGGCTTTCCATTCGGGGAGTTGCGTCGGGCAAGCGGTGGCCGTGATTCGCTTGGCTGCTGGCCAAGAATTACCAGCGACGGGAGGTATCGCGGTATCACCTTTCGGATAGAACCGTGTTCCATGTAGGAAGGTGAGGTAGGGAATGCGGAGCTCTTCGTGACTCTCTTAGTGAATCCCTGGGGGGCGTGTCCGTCACGCACGAATCGTGCACGCGGGACGCCGTTCTGAGGACTTTTCAGGCATCACGGGCTGCGCCGCGGGCCCCTGGAAGCAGGGACGCTGTGAGAGGTAGTCGTGGGCGGTCACACAGAATGAGTCCGCTGCGGTCTCGTAGTGGCTCCGCGTGAACTGAGACCGCCACAGCGGCGAGCACACCGTAGACTGCCCCGTCGTCGCCGGTGAAGGTGCGCGGGTGGGTCGCTCGGGGGTTCAGGTCATCGTGCTCATAGGTGTGTGCACCGGTGAAGATCGCGATAACGTGCGCGCTCCCGCCGATCGTGACGGCTCTGGGGAGTCGGCCTTCGGTATGAAGGGGCGTCCGCGGAGTCCCTAGGACGGTATTCCTGAGTCCTCTGCGCCGGTCGAGTCGGCAGTGCTCCCAGCGGAGACGGCCCGTCCTGCAAGACTCCTCCGATGAACACCGACCCGCCGAGCCGCACTCTGGTCTTCGGCCATGGTGTTGCCCCTACGTCCGTTTTTTCCTGGGCGCCGGATCGGTGCTGGTAGCGGCCTGGGTGGCCGAGGAGCTCATCGTGGGTTGAGCGAGCCGGACCCGCGGAGGACCGCCCCGGCGCCACCCGTCCCGACCCCGCCGGTGCGCGCGGAGCCCGCTCTGTTCCCACGGTTCCGGTCGGGCCGTCGTCGGTATCGCCGCGGACACGCGTGGGTCAGGGCTTGCCCGCCCCGGCCTGATGGGTCATGGTCGGGTGCGCGGGGACGACCCCCCCAGGTCAGGGTGGGTTGCGGGCCTCGACGCCGGAGGTGGGTCCCATGGGTGACGGCAGGCCGTTGTGGTTGTTCGGTGACCAGCTCGGCGGGCACTTCCACGGGACCCCGCGCAACCGGGGCCGCCCGATCCTGTTGATCGAGTCCGAGCTGGCCCTGCGCCGCCGCCCCTACCACCGGCAGAAGCTGCACCTGGTCCTGGCGGCCATGCGGCGATTGGCGGAGGACCTGGGGGAGCGGGTCACCTACGTACGGGCGCCGACCTACCGGGAGGGGCTGCGCCGGTTCGGCCGTGTGGTCGACGTGCACGAACCGGGTTCGCACGCGGCGGCGTCGCTGGTCGAGCGCCTGCGCGAAGCGGGCTTGGTCGGCGAGGTGCTGGACACTCCGGGTTTCGCGCTCTCCAGGGCGGCGTTCGCCGCGTGGGTGGAGGGCCGGTCGGGCCTGCGGATGGAGGACTTCTACCGGGACCAGCGCCGCAGGTTCGACGTCCTGCTGGAACCCGACGGCGGGCCGGTCGGGGGACGGTGGAACTTCGACACGCGCAACCGCGAGGGGCCGCCCCGTGGGGCGGACTCGCTCGGAGTGCCCGCCCCCTACCGTCCTCGGGAGGACGCGGTCGACGCGGGGGTTCGGCGGGACCTGGACGCGTTGTGCGGGGAGGCCGGAAGCGAGGTGGTGGGCAGGGACGGCCCACGTCTGTTCGCGGTGGGCCGCGCCGAGGCGGGGCGGGCGCTGCGCCGGTTCCTCGACGAGCGGCTGCCGACGTTCGGCACGCACCAGGACGCCATGTTGGAGGACGACTGGAGCATGTCGCACTCGCTCCTGTCGGTGCCGCTCAACCTGGGGCTGCTGGACCCGCTCCGGGTGGTCGAGGCCGCCGAGCGCCGGTACCGGGAGGGCCGGGCCCCGCTCGCGTCGGTCGAGGGTTTCGTCCGGCAGGTGCTGGGCTGGCGGGAGTGGACCTGGCACCTGTACTGGCACCTGGGGCCGGAGTACACGCGGTCCAACCACTTCGGTGCGCGCGAGGAGCTGCCCGGGTGGTGGCGCGCGCTCGACCCGGAGCGGATCGAGGCCCGGTGCCTGAGGACGACCGTGGCGGGAGTGCGCGACCGGGGGTACGCCCACCACATCGAGCGGTTGATGGTCCTCGGTAGTCACGCCCTACAGAGGGGTTACCGGCCCGACGCGTTGAGCTCGTGGTTCGCGACCTCGTTCGTCGACGGGTTCCCCTGGGTGATGACGACCAACGTGACCGGGATGAGCCAGTACGCGGACGGTGGTCGGGTGGCCACCAAGCCCTACACCTCGGGTGGCGCCTACATCCACCGCATGAGTGACCACTGCGGCGACTGTCCGTTCGACCCGCGCGTGCGGGTGGGTCCGCGGGCCTGTCCGTTCACAGCGGGGTACTGGGCGTGGATGAGGCGCAACGAGGACGCCCTGGCCGCCAACCACCGGATGGCGCGGCCCCTCGCGACGATGCGTCGCCTGCCGGACCTCGACGCGCTCGTCGAGCAGGAACGGCTGCGGGAGGAGGGGCCCGAAGGGTGACGGGCAGGACACCGGCGGGAGAATGGCCGTTTTGCGACTTTGGCGTGTTTCTCCACCTGACCGAAAAGCGAGGAGTTCGGTGGCCATGGACGCGTGTGTCGCACGGCGGGACAGGACGGTTATGAGGGGTTTGTAGGGGATGATTCCACGCTGGTCCGATTCCGGGTCGGTGTGCGGTCGGGCTGATGTCTTTGCTGATCATCACGGTGGTGGCGCGTTCGCCGCGGACGCTTTGGGCTGTAGGTCCGATGTGCGTATCGGTGTTTCCCGGATGGGGCTTCTGGTGACTGAAAATGAGATTCCTGAGATTTCGCGGTGGTGTTCCTCGTAAGGTGGGCCGCGGTTTGTGGGGGACGGTACGGGAGTGCTCGTATTCGCGCACGTCCCGGCGGTTTCGCGTCCCTTTCGCCCTCTCAGTCCGTGCACGGTGGCCCCACCGCCGCACGGGTACACGCGACCACCATGAGGAGAGACACCTCCGATGTCGATCGACTCAGCCCCCGAGGTTCGGACCAGCGAACAGCAGAGCCTGGCGACCGCGGCCGCGCGGAACCTGGCCACCACCACCAAGTCCGCGCCGCAGATGCAGGGCAAGAGCTCGCGCTGGCTGCTCAAGACGCTCCCCTGGGTGCAGACCGACGGCGGCGCCTACCGCGTGAACCGCCGTCTGAGCTACACCATCGGCGACGGCCGGATCGACTTCGAGCAGACCGGCTCCCAGGTCCGCGTGATCCCGCGCGAGCTCGGGGAGCTGGCCGTACTGCGCGGCTACGACGACATCGAGGTCCTGGAGGCGCTGGCCGGGCGCTTCACGCAGCGCGAGTTCGCGCCGGGGGAAGTCCTCGCGCAGGAGGGCACTCCCGCCGACCGGCTGTTCCTGCTGGCGCACGGCCGCGTGCACCAGACCAGCGACGGCGCCTACGGGGAGACCAACCGCCTCGGGGTCCTGGCCGACGGCGACAACGTCGGTGAGCGCTACCTGCTGGACACCGACCCCGTCTGGGACTACACCGTCAAGGCGGCCACGGCGGGCACCCTGCTGGAGCTGCCGCGCCGCGAGTTCATCGCCCTCCTGGACGACTCGCCCAGCCTCCAGGCCCAGGTCCAGGCGTTCCTGTCGGTCCCCGGACGCGGCCAGAACAAGTACGGCGAGGCCGAGATCGCGCTCTCCTCCGGGCACTCCGGCGAGATCGAACTCCCGGGCACCTTCGTCGACTACGAGCTCAAGCCCCGTGAGTACGAGCTGAGCGTGGCCCAGACCGTGCTGCGCGTCCACACACGGGTCGCCGACCTCTACAACAAGCCGATGAACCAGACCGAGCAGCAGCTGCGGCTGACCATCGAGGCCCTGCGCGAGCGGCAGGAGTTCGAACTGGTCAACAACCGCGAGTTCGGTCTGCTGCACAACGCGGACTTCCGGCAGCGCATCCAGACCCACTCGGGCCCGCCCACCCCGGACGACCTCGACGACCTGGTGAGCATGCGGCGCAACACCCAGTTCATGTTCGCCCACCCCCGGGCCATCGCGGCCTTCGGCAAGGAGTGCAACAAGCTGGGCCTCAACATCGGCACCGTGGAGGTCGGCGGCCACCACCTGCCCGCGTGGCGGGGAGTGCCGATCCTGCCCTGCGGCAAGATCCCGATCTCCGACCACCAGACCTCCTCGATCATCGCCGTGCGTACCGGCGAGGACAACGAGGGCGTCATCGGCCTGCACCAGACCGGTCTGCCCGACGAGGTCGAGCCCGGCCTCAACGCCCGGTTCATGGGCATCGACGACAAGGCGCTCATCTCCTACCTGGTGAGCACCTACTACTCCGCGGCCGTACTGGTCCCGGACGCCC
Organism: Nocardiopsis sp. NPDC006938; assembly: GCF_042869555.1. Lineage (NCBI taxonomy): Bacteria > Bacillati > Actinomycetota > Actinomycetes > Streptosporangiales > Nocardiopsidaceae > Nocardiopsis > Nocardiopsis sp. NPDC006938. The sequence continues at coordinate 56,980 of NZ_JBIAGA010000005.1, forward strand.
TGGGTGTCCTGGAAAACGTCGAGGTCCGCCCCCGTGCCTGAGCGACCGGCCCCGACAGGGAAGGAGGACTGAGTGTCACTGCTGTCCCGGATGTCCTCGACCAGCGCCGGACACGCGACGGCGGAACTGGTGCGGTCGCTGCTGCGCGACCCGCAACGACCGGGGAGCCCCGACCTGCTCGCCCCGGCGGCTCCGCCCCGTTCGGTGGGCGGGCTCGCCCTCCCCGGCGGGCCCACGGGCCTGGGCACGTCGGCCGCCCGTGTCCTGCTGCCCGAACGCCCGCCCGCGTCGGCGCCGCGTCCGGAGCCGATCCCGTCCCCGGTTCCCGCCGCGCCGGCCGGTCCCGGACTCCCCAAGGGCGAGGGGGCCTCATCCGTTCCAGTGCTGTACTGCCCGCCCGCGGTCCGTGACGACCCGGCGCTCGGGGAGGAGGTCAACGACCGGCTGGTCGAGTGGGCCGAGGAGGTCGGGGTCTACCCCGGTCAGCTCGACCGTGTGCGGGCCTGCGACTTCGGCCGCCTCATCATGCTCGCCCACCCGGAGTCGGACGACCCCGAACGGCTGCTGGCCGCGGCCAAGTGCGCGCTGTCGGAGTGGTCGGTGGACGACCACTACATGGACGGTGAGGTGGAGGAGGCCCGGCCGGAACTGCTCGGCCAGCGGCTGGCGATCGCCCACTCGGTGATCGACCAGGCACACCTGCCGCTGAGGTACGCCCCCCAGCTGGAGGAGGTCGTCCAGGCCGACCCGGTCATGGTGGCGCTGCGTTCCGCGCTGGACAACCTGTCCAAGCACGCCTCCGCCGCGCAGGTGCGCCGTCTCCGGCACGAGCTGGGGATCATGTTCGTGGCCTACAACCAGGAGGGGGTCTGGGCGGCGACCGGCCAGCGCCCCCCGGTGTGGGAGTTCCTCATGCACCGGCACGAGAACAGCTTCGTGCCCTGCATGGTGCTCATCGACGCGGTCGCGGGATACGAGCTCCCCTACGGGGAGTTCTCCGACCCCCGGGTGCGCAGGGTCTTCACCCTCGCGGGGTCGGCGAGCGTGATCGTCAACGACCTCTACTCGATGGGCAAGGAGGACCCCTCGGACTTCAGCGTGCCGAGGCTGATCGCCACCGAGGAGAACTGTTCGGAGCGCGAGGCGATCGAGCGCACCGTCCTCCTCCACGACGAGATCATGCACACCTACGAGGCCGAGGCCGCCGCGCTGGCCCTGTCCGGCTCACCCGAGCTGCGCCGTTTCCTCGCCGGAGTGTGGGCCTGGCTCGGCGGCAGCCGGGAGTGGCACGCCCGGACCGCCCGGTACCACGGCGCCGCCGCGCGCTGACCCGCATCGACACCCCTCCGAGCGGGGCCCCACGGCCCCGCTCCGGTCCGGGCCGCCCGCAGGGGCGCGCCCGAGGACACGAACACCACCATGACAAGGAGCAACACGCGATGACCACGACCATGCCCTCTCACAACCCGGTGCGGAACCAGGTGCTGCGCACCGCCTACCAGAAGTCCGTCGCGGACTACTGGAACGCGGAGAAGGACCCGGTCAACATCCGCCTGGGTGAGGTCGACGGTCTCTTCCACCACCACTACGGGCTCGGTGAGTACGACCCCTCCGTGCTGGAGGGCCCCGAGGAGACGCGTGAGCAGCGGATCATCGAGGAGATGCACCGGCTGGAGACCGCGCAGGCGGACGTGCTCCTGGACCACCTCGGCGACATCACCCCCGACGACCGCATCCAGGACACCGGTTCGGGCCGGGGCGGCACCAGCTTCATGGCCAACGCCCGGTTCGGCTGCCACGTGGACGGCGTGAGCATCTCCGAGCAGCAGGTGGAGTTCGCCAACAACCAGGCCCGTGAGCGCGGTGTGGACGACAAGGTGCGTTTCCACTTCCGCAACATGCTCGACACCGGTTTCGAGACGGGTTCGATGCGGGCGGCCTGGAACAACGAGTCCACCATGTACGTGGACCTGTTCGAGCTGTTCAGCGAGCACTCCCGGCTCCTGGAGTACGGTGGCCGCTACGTCACCATCACGGGTTGCTACAACGACGTGACGGGCGGCCGTTCCAAGGCGGTCAGTCGGATCGACGAGCACTACACCTGCAACATCCACCCCCGGAGCGCGTACTTCCGGGCGATGGCCGCCAACAACCTGGTTCCGATCAACGTCGTCGACCTCACCGAGGCGACCATCCCGTACTGGGAGCTGCGGGCGCAGTCGCAGATCGCGACCGGTGTCGAGGACCCCTTCCTGACCGCGTACAAGGAGGGCAGCTTCCACTACCTGCTCATCGCCGCGGACAAGGTCTGATCCCACCCCCCACGGCCCGGCGCACGGGGCGCCCCTCCCTCGGGGGCCCCGGCCCGGGCCGTCACCACGCGGCGGCACGCCGCACCACCGTCGAACACGAAGGGCGCCATGACCACCGACACCCACGCCGGGGCCCCCGGCACCGCGAACGGCACCGTGCGGGACGCGAACCGCCCGATCATGCTCGAACTGGTCGACGAGGACGGGACGACGACGGGTACCGCCGAGAAGCTGTCCGCCCACCAGGCCCCGGGGAGGCTGCACCGGGCCTTCTCGGTCTTCCTGCTGGACGACGGCGGACGGCTCATGCTCCAGCGCCGCGCCCTGTCCAAGTACCACTCGCCCGGTCTGTGGTCCAACACCTGCTGCGGGCACCCCGAACCCGGGGAGCTCCCCTTCGTCGCGGCGTCGCGCCGCACGGGGGAGGAACTGGGGGTGGCCCCGGTGCTGATGCGCGCGGCCGGGACGGTCACCTACCACCACACCGACCCGGTGTCCGGGCTCGTGGAACGCGAGTACAACCACCTGTTCGTCGGGGTGGTGCGGGGCGAGACCCGTCCCGACCCGGAGGAGGTGGCCGAGACCTGCTTCGTCGACGCCACCGGGCTGGAGCGCCTGCGGGAGGCGGCCGCGTTCTCGGTGTGGTTCCCCACGGTCCTGGACGCCGTGCGCCCGTCCCTGCGCGAGCTGGGCGGTGGAGCCGGTTGGTGACCGGGTCCGGCCGGTGAACCCCCGGATCGGACACGGGACGGGCCGTGCGGGCATCGGCGCGCACGGCCCGTTCGCCTGGCGGGTCAGCAGCGAGCGTTGATGGTGCCCTGGATGGAGGCCTTCTCGGCGCTGGTCACGGACAGGTTGTAGCGGTGCTTCACGTTCACCCACGCCTTGACGTAGTCACAGTGGATCGCGGTGCGCGGCGGCATCCACGCGGAGGGGTCGCGGTCGCCCTTGGAGCGGTTGCTGCTGGCGGAGACCGCCCACAGCTGGGGTGAGGAGACGTCGTTGGCGAAGGAGCGGCGCTGGGCAGCGGACCAGGTGTGGGCGCCCGACCTCCAGGCGTCGTAGAGCGGCACCATGTGGTCGATGTCGAACGAGGACGGTTGGTCCGTCCACACGCCGTCGTACTCGCTGGACCAGCGCCCGGACGTGGGCTGGCAGCTGCCGTCGACGTGCACGGTGTGGCCGTCGCGGCGCAGCACGGTCTCGCGCGCGTCGCAGGGGCTGCTGATCACCACCCAGTGCGGGAAGAGGCTGCGGTCGTAACCCGCGCCGTTGTTCTTGGCGCGCACCGTCAGTCCGTCGAGCTGGGACTGCGCGGCGGAGGTGGAGGGGATGCCGGGCGGCAGGACGTGGTGGGCCTGGGCCGGGGCGGCCCACCCGAGGACGGCGACCAGGACGGCGGCGGCGACGGCGGACAGGGCGCCGAGCGCGGTCTCCCGCGCACGCGGGCGGGGGGAGGGGCTGGGGGTGGGGGAGGCGGGCAACGTGTCTCCTGGGGGAGGATGTGACAGGTCGGACCCCCTCACCCTGCCGGTTCCCGGTGCGCCCTGCCAGCCCCCCTGCGTGAAATCCGCGCGGGCACCAGGTGACACGGCGGTGCAACGGTACTCCGGGGCCGCCCGCGTGCCGTCCGCCGACTCCGGACCGCTACAGACCCCCTTCCAGATCCCGCAGGGCGATGTCCAGGAACGCGTCGAACTCGGTGTCGGCCTCGTCCATGGCCTCCTGAGCGAGCTCCTCGGTCACCCGCTCCTGACACTCCCGGATCGCGCGGAAGTCGCCCTCGCACTCGCTGGACAGGAGTGACCGGTCGGGGCTCACGCCTGTGTCCATGTCCATGCGGATCAGGACGAAGTGAACGTCCTCGACCTGCCCCCAGGCCGTCCACATCGCCATGTCCAGGCCCTCGGCGGACAGCTCCATGACGAACTTGCCGCCGGGGTCGGGCAGTTCGGGGGAGTCGTCGGAGCGCAGGGTGGCCTCCATCTCGATCCCCTCGCTGACCACCGTCATGGTCGAGCAGGTGCGGATCATCTCCTCGTACGCGGACGGGTCGAAGTCGAACTCCTCGTCGTCGCCGCTGACCAGGACGTAGGTGTAGACGGAGGGGACGGTGGAGTCCACCGCCACCTGGCCCGCGCCCTCGGCGGCCGCGCCCGCGGGGAGGTCGGCCGGTCCCTCGTTCATCACCTCCGCGCACTCGGCGGGCTGGATCGAGTCGAACTGGGTGGTGGAGACGCTGGTACCGTCCAGTTCCGCCATGTCGACGGCCTCCACCTCGTACCCGTCCGGGTAGTCGGACGCGGAGGGCAGAAGGGACTCCAGGCGTTCACTGGCGGTGATGTTGATCTGTTGGTCGCACGCTGCCACGGGCACCAGGAGCGCGAGGGGGAGCAGGGGGACCAGGATGTTCCTGTGCCGCACGGGGGTCCTTCTCGTTCGGGGGATCGTTACGAGGGGTCAGACTCCGCTCGCCGGGTGGTGGTTCGGGCCGGTTCCGGACACGCTTGGTGATCTCCGTCGCGGCGCGTCGGCCCGCGATCTCGAAGCCGCGCGGGTGGGAGTCGACCACACTCCACCGGAGCGCGCGCAGTACCACCCGTGTCGAGTGGGGAGGGCGGCCCCCTCCCGCGTCCTCCAGGGCCGAGCGCAGCCCTTTGAGGAAGGCGCGCGCGAACTCCTCGGGCGGGCGCTCGCCGTACTCGTCGACACTGGAGGAGGCGTCGACGAACTCGACGTCGGCATGTCCGTGGGCGGGGCCCGCGTCGAACCAGACCAGGGCGACGTGTCCGCCGCAGGAGGTCTGCCGCACGCTGCGTACGTGCACCCCGGTGAGGCGGATCGGTAGTGGGGGCGGGGGGAGGCGGAGTGCGGCGGCGCGGTCCATGCGTTCTTTGTAGCCGTACGGGGGCTCCGCCCGCACCCGTCCGTGCGCCCGCTCCGCCCCCGACTGCGGTCCGGGGACGCGGAGGAGGCGCCGGCGCCGGTGCTCGGACGGATCGTGACGCAAGTGTGGCGTTGCCGGGCCAGCAAAAAGTAGAAAACGGACTAAATTCTCAAATGCCACATGAGAACGAAAGTCTGCGTCATGCCCCCACGTACCACCGCCGCCCCCTGGGCCGCGCTCCTCCTCACCCTCCCCCTCGTCGGCTGCGCCCCGGCCCAGGAGTTCCTGGACCGCGCCGCCCCGGGGGTGGACGCCCTCGTCCCGCTCGACCCCGACCGGGTGGACCGCGACGACCCCTTCGCGGGCAGCCCCGCCGAGGACTACGGCGAGGGGTTTCCCGTCCCCGACGCCGAGGCGGTGGGGCCCTACACCAGCGAACAGGTCGAGTACGCCTACGCCCACACCCAGCGGCTCCTGGAGGCGGTCTACCTCAACCAGGACGCCGTCTTCGGAGAGGACAACAGCGAACTCATGGGACTGCTCACCGGCCAGAGCCTGGAGTGGTACATGGACAACCTCACGAACGAGGACTTCGAACTCAACAGCCGCCACGTACCCTTCAACCTCACTCCGGGCACCGCCGAACCCATCGGTGACCAGGTGCGGGTCGACGGCTGGATGCGCGCGGAGGCCGCCCGCGACGAGCAGGGCTGGGACTACCTGTCGGTGGTCACCGAATACACCATCGTGCACCCCGTCGCTCGTCCGGGGCGCCCCGCCTCCACCCGCCTGGTCACCAGTCACCTGGGAGAGGTCGGCTATTACGACACCGGCGTGGAGGAGCTGGAGGCCGCGCCGATGTGGTACCGCGCGGTGGCGCCCGTGCACTGCGTGGAGGAGTACACCTTCACCCCCAGCTACGACGACGAGATGCCCAAGGGTGACCGTCCCGGGGGCGTGATCGAGGACGCCTACGACCTGGAGACCACACGGGAGATGGACGGGTGCGGGGCGGTCGGGGACACCTGAGCGGCGCCATGACCGGCGCGCGACGACCGCTCCCGCGTGGTGCCCGGGCCCGGAACCGGTGCGCTCACCCGAGGCGCCCCAACGGGTCCGGCAGGGCGGCCTCGTGCGCGACCGTCAGGCGCCGGGTCGCGCGGGTCACCGCCACGTACAGGTCGTTGGCGCCGCGAGGACCGGCCAGCAGCTCCTCGGGACGCACGACGACCACGGCGTCGAACTCCAGGCCCTTGGACTCGGTCGCCGTCAGCACCACCACGGCGTCCCCCGGGGTGTCGCGGGCCCCGGCGTCCGCGCGGGTCGCGCCCGGAAGGCACCGAGCCACCTCGGTGAGCGAGGCGTCTGAGGTGACGACCGCGATCCGGCCCGAGCCGATCACCCGGCGCTCCTCGGCGACCAGGGCGGGCAGGTCGCCGGGGCCGCTGATCCGCACCGCCCGTGGGGCGTCCCCGTCCTCCCGGACGGACTCGGGCACCTCCTGGTCGGGCGCGGCCTCACGCAGCACGTCCGCGGCGACGGCCATGATCGGCGCAGGGGTCCGGTAGTTGACCGTCAGGCGCTCCACGTGCAGCTTGCCGGGTGCGTACGGTTCCAGGGCCTCCTCCCAGGAGCGGGCTCCGGCCGCGCTCCCCGTCTGGGCGATGTCGCCGACCACGGTCAGGGACCGGGTCGGTACGCGGCGCATCACCGTGCGCCAGGCCATCGGGGACAGTTCCTGGGCCTCGTCGACGATCACGTGCCCGTACGCCCAGTCGCGGTCCCGCGCGGCCCGGTCGGCCGTGCTCCGGTCCGGTCCCGTGTCGCGGTGGCGTTCGGCCAGCAGGGCCGCGTCCAGGCCCTCGCGCGGGTCCTCGGTGAGCCCGGTGAGGTCCAGGACCCCCTGCGCGTAACGGACCTCGGCCTCCCGCGCGGTGTCCCGGCGCCGTTGGCGGGCCCGCTCACGGCTGTCGTCCCGGCCGAGCAGCTCTGCCGCCTCGTCGAGCAACGGCACGTCCTCGACGGTCCAGGGGGCGTCGGCCGGACGGGCCAGGGACCCGGCGTCACCGACCCCGGCCCGGGCGCCCGCCCGGTCCAGGGCGACGGGGTCCGCGTACAGATCGCCGAGCAGCTCCTCGGGGGTGAGGTCGGGCCACAGCGCGTCCAGCGCCCGCCGGACGGGTTCCTCCTCCCAGAGCCGTGCCCCCGCGTGCGGCAGGTCCTCCTCCGTCACCGGGCGGCCCAGACGCAGGGACTCGGCCCGGGCCAATTCCCCGAGCAGGGTGTTCACCGCGTACTTGCGGGCGGTGTTGTGCGGCAGCCGCAGGCCGCGGGTGGTCTCCAGCACGCGCTCGCACACGTGCGCGGGCACTGTCAGGGTTCCCGTGTCGGCCTCCACACGCAGGTCGGCCTCGCCGAACGCCCTGAGGGGCGACCGCTGGCGGTCCGCCAGGGCCGCGCGCACCAGGTCGACCATCCGCAGGCCGCCCTTCACCGCCGCGACCGCGTGCCGGTCGCGGGCCGACGCCTCCACACCGGGGAAGAGCCCGCCGACCGTGCGCATCACCACGTCGGTCTCCCCGAGAGAGGGGAGCACGTCGCCGACGTAGCGCAGGAACGCCGGGTTGGGGCCGACCACCAGCACGCCCCGCCGCTCCAGAACGCGCCGGTGCGTGTACAGGAGGTAGGCGGCGCGGTGCAGGGCGGCGACCGTCTTGCCGGTGCCCGGACCGCCCTGGACGACCAGGACGCCCGACAGCCGGGCCCGGATGACCCGGTCCTGTTCGGCCTGGATGGTGGAGACGATGTCGGCCATGCGCCCTGTGCGGCCGCGCCGGAGGGAGGCGAGCAGGGCCGCCTCCCCCACCAGCTGGCGGCGGTCGCCCTCGGTGAGGCCGTCGACGTCGAAGACCTCGTCGTCGAGGCCGATGACCCGCCGCCCCCGAACCCGCAGGTGGCGGCGGCGCGTGACCCCCTCCGGGTCGCTGGGCGTGGCGGCGTAGAAGGGGCGGGCGGCGGGGGCTCGCCAGTCCACGAGGATGGTGTCGTACTCGGAGTCGCGCAGCCCGATGCGTCCCACGTAGCGGGCCTCGGAGTCCCCGGGGCCGTGGGCGACGTCGATCCGGCCGAAGCAGAGCCCCTCCTCGACGGCCCCGAGTTGTGCCCCGCGGCGGGCGTGCTCGTAGGAACGGGTCTCGCGCTCGACGATGGCGGCGTATCCGGCGCGTTCCTGGAGGTGGGCGTCGGCCAGCCTCCGCCCGGTTTGGGCGCGCAGGGCGTCCAGGCGTGCGTACATGGCGTCCACACGGGCCTGCTCGACCGCGAGAGCGGCCTCCTCGGCTGAGGCGGCCGAAACTTCTGATTGACAGGAGTCCATGTTGCGGTTATCCTAGCGAAGAGGAAGTCTCTGGAATCTGGCAAAGATGTGCGGGGCGCCGTAGCCTAGCAGACGAACCCGCCCCTGTGCCATCCCTCTGCCCGGCCTCCGTTCCGGGCGTTCGCGCCGACCCCTCCCGATCCGGGCGGGGCTTTTTCGTTTCCGGGCCCACCGGGCGTCGGGTACCCGCTACACTCGGCCCCATGCGAACCAGCCCGACCAGCCAGGGACAGTGGTGGCGCCGCTCCTAGGCGGCGCACCGACAGTTCGCGATCCACGAACACCGCAGCGACCGCCCCGGACCGGCGGTCGTTTGTCGTATCCAACGGCCCCGGACGGCGATGGACACCCGACCGCAGAGCGCCAAAGGACCGGCAGTGAAGCCCAGCGACGCACCCACCACCACGTACCGCACCCCGAGCGGCGTGACCGTCCACCGCACCACCACCCCGTGTGACCCCGAAACCCTCACCGAACTCGTCAGTTCGGTGGAGTACCGGCGGGGCGGGGTCCTGTCCTCGGGTATGGAGTACCCGGGCCGCTACGACCGCTGGCACCTGGGTTACGTGGACCCGTGCCTGGAGATCTCCACTAGGGGAAGGCGCGTCACCGTCGAGGCCCTCAACGGCCGGGGCCGGGTCCTGCTGCCCGTCCTGGCCGACGCGCTCGACGCCGTGCCCGGCGCGACCGACCGGGAGCGGGGGGCGGGCCGCGCCGCCGTGACCGTGCCCGAAGCCGACCCCGGCACCTTCTTCACCGAGGAGGAGCGCAGCCGCCGCCCCAGCGTGTTCACGGCCCTGCGCGCGGTCGTGGCGGCCCTGCGCAGTCCCGAGGACCCCAACCTCGGCCTGTACGGCGCCTTCGGCTACGACCTCGCCTTCCAGTTCGAGCCGGTCGAGCGACACATCGACCGCGACCCCGCCGACCGCGACCTGGTCCTGCACCTTCCCGACGCCCTCGTGGTGCGGGACCGCAAGCGCGAGACGTGCGTGCGGCACACCTACGAGTTCACCGTCCCCGCCGACGGGGCGCGCGCCGAGGCCACCACCCTGGGGTTGTCGCGCGCCACCGAGCCCACCCCGCCGGTGGTCCGCGCCGAGGTGCCGCCCGGCCCGCGGCCCGGCTCCTACGCCCAGGTGGTCGCCGAGGCCAAGAAGCGGTTCCGCAGGGGCGACCTCTTCGAGGTGGTCCCCGGACACCGCACCTACGCGCGCTGCTCCTCCCCGGCGCGCTTCTACGAACTGCTGCGCGAGCGTAACCCCGCGCCCTACGAGTTCTTCTTCAACCTGGGCGGGGGCGAGTACCTGGTCGGCGCCTCCCCGGAGATGTTCGTGCGGGTCACGGGGGAGCCGGGCTCCGGGCAGCGGGTGGAGACCTGCCCCATCTCCGGAACCATCCGGCGCGGTGAGGACGCCCTCGGCGACGCCGAGAACATCCAGGAGCTGCTCTCCTCGGTGAAGGAGAAGTCCGAGCTCACCATGTGCACGGACGTGGACCGCAACGACAAGTCGCGCGTGTGCGAGCCCGGCAGTGTCCGCGTGATCGGCCGCCGCCAGATCGAGATGTACTCACGTCTGATCCACACCGTCGACCACATCGAGGGCACCCTGCGCCGCGACTTCGACGCCCTGGACGCCTTCCTCACCCACATGTGGGCGGTGACCGTCACCGGTGCGCCCAAGACCTGGGCGATGCGCTTCATCGAGCAGCACGAGACCAGCCCGCGCCGATGGTACGGCGGTGCCGTCGGCGTGGTCAACTTCGACGGTTCCATGAACACCGGCCTCACCCTGCGCACGGCCCACATCCGCGACGGGGTGGCCGCCGTACGGGTGGGGGCGACCCTGCTCTACGACTCCGACCCCGAGGCCGAGGAGAAGGAGACCTTCCTCAAGGCCCGCGCTCTGCTGGAGACCCTCGCCCTGGGGGAGGAGGACGCCGACGGTGCCGCACGGACCGCCGCCGAAGCCGAGGACGCCGGGGGCCCCCGGCCCGGAGCGGGTATGAGGGTCCTGCTCGTGGACCACGAGGACTCCTTCGTCAACACCCTCGCCGACTACGTGCGCCGACACGGAGCCGAGGTCACCACGGTCCGGTACGGGTTCGCTCCCGAACTCCTGGACCGACTGGCCCCGGACCTGGTGGTGCTCTCGCCCGGGCCCGGGCTGCCGGAGGACTTCGCCATGGCGGACCTGCTGGACGCCCTGGCCGCCCGGGACCTGCCGGTGTTCGGGGTGTGCCTGGGACTCCAGGGCATGGTCGAGCACGCCGGCGGGGAACTGCGCTCCCTGGACGAGCCGGTGCACGGCAAGCCGGGCCGGGTCCGGGTGACCGGAGGGCGGCTGCTCGCCGGTATGGGCGAGGACGGCGCCTTCCCCGCCGCCCGCTACCACTCCACGCACAGCACCCCCGACCTCGTGAAGGGCTTCGAGGTCACCGCGGTCCTGGACGAGCCGGGCGGTGAGCCCGTGGTGATGGCGATCGAGGACCCCGTGGCGCGCTGGTACGCGGTGCAGTTCCACCCGGAGTCGATCCTCACGGCGAGTGTCGGCGAGGGCGTCGTGGCCCGCGTCCTGGAGCTGGCCCGAGGCTGAACCGGTGGGGGCGGCGGCGCGACCCGTGTCACAGTGACCGCCGCCCACCTGCGTCGACGCCGTGTGAAGGGAAGAGTCCACCGGGGCGAAGTTTGACCGGATCGTGACCGGACAGGGGTTGTGCATGGGTATTTTGCTATCAATTCTCGGGATCGTCCTCATCGTCTCCGGTGTTCTGGGAGTGCTGCGCGGTCAGCTCCTCTGGGGTGCCGCGGCCATCGTCCTCGGCCTCTTCGTCGCACCCGGCTACTTCTACGGCCTCTAGCGCCGCGTCCTGCCGGGGCGGCGGCGTCCCTCGCACGGCCGACCACGGCCGACCTGCGGGACGTGTACTCTCGGGGGAGGTCAATCGGCCCCGCCCCACACACGCTCCCGTGCTCCGGACACCCCTGGTCGCGGCCCTGACGCGTGCCCTGGTGCGGGGGAGTTGCTAGGAGAGGGTGCCGTGAAGAAGGTCGAGCCCCAGGTCCGCCTGGTTGCACGTCCGCAGGTGGACTACGACGCGATCGCCGACTACCTCAAGGAGGTCGGCGGCGAGGCGTGGTTGGAGCGGTTCGACCGGGGTGAGCTCGACGCCCACCTCAACGACCCCCAGAACCTCGCCGAGTTCGCCGGACGCCTGTGCTACCGGTCGTGGGAGCCGGGCCTGAACCCCAACGTCACCCGCGTGCGCAAGGACCAGGACGCCTACCTCGGCAACATCCTGGCCAGCCTGCACGGTTCGGTGCTGGAGCACGTGAGCTTCAGTTTCGTGCTGCACAACGTCTCGCGGGTCCTCACCCACGAGCTCATCCGGCACCGGCCCGGTGTGGCGGTCTCCCAGGAGTCGCTGCGGTTCGTGCGCCTGACCGACCTGCCGTTCTGGTTCCCCGAGTGGGCGGAGGAGGACCCGGAGCTGATGGAGCGCGCCTCCGCGATGCTCCAGCAGATGGAGGACTTCCAGTTCTGGATGGCCGAGCACTTCGGTCTGGACGACGAGGGGGTCAAGTTCGCGGAGAAGAAGCACAAGACCTCCTTCATGCGCCGCTTCGCCCCCGAGGGTGTGGCGACCGGCCTCGTGTGGACCGCGAACGTGCGCACCCTGCGGCACACCCTGGAGGCCCGTACGGCCCCCGGCGCCGAGGAGGAGATCCGTCTGCTGTTCAACCTCGTCGGCGAGACGCTGAAGGAGGAGGCACCGGCGCTCTTCGGCGACTACACCGTCGAGGACGGCGTGTGGGTCCCCCAGTACCGCAAGGTCTGAGCCCGGTCGCCTGAGCGCCCGCACCGGTTCCCGGTGCGGGCGCCGTCGTACGCGCGGGCGCGTGTCACGGGAAGAAGTGTTCGGACAGGCGGTGGATCTGCGCTATCCCGTCCTCCCCCAGGGTGTAGTCGACGTCCACCACGACGTGCACCTCGGGGCGGATCGCGCTCGGACGGTTCTCGGCGAAGTAGCCGAGCACCTCCTCGCGTTGGACCGGCGTGCGGCCGTATCCGGAGTTGTCGATCTCGCCCCGGCCGTGCTCGGCGATCAGCTCCGGAGGGCACAGGAGTGAGACGCAGTAGAGGTCGGCGTCGTCAGGTATCCGTGCCCACAGCGGTTCCGATCCGGAGAAGTCCTGTTCGTGAATGCCGAACTCCGGGTCGGACGGCTCGTCCAGGTACCGGAACGGGTGGAGGCCGAGCGCCTCCTCCTCCGGGCGCGGAGTGTCGGGTTCGGCGGACCACCCGAGCAGGGCCGGGGTGGTGACCACGGACGGTGACGCGGACGCGGTGTCGGAGGGCACCTCCTCCGGCTCGTCGCCGACCTGTGCCGAGCGCCCGAGCCACCATCCGCCGGCGACCACCGCGAGGAGCAGGGCCGTGGCTCCGGCGCCCAGTGCCAGGGCGCGCCCCCGGGTTCCCCGGGAGGGAGCGGGGCGGGTACCGACCCGTACCCGGTGCTGTCGCGTGGGCGCCTCGGGAACCCCGGACCAGCTGTGGCGGAGCAGTTCGGTGACCGCCCTCGCCGCGGCCTCGGCGGAGTCCGCTCCCGGCCCGCCGCCGGTCTCCCGGACGAGTTCGGCCGCGCTCGGGCGCCGCTCGGCCGACTTGTCCAACGCGCGTTCGACCAGGGGTGCGAGCGGCCCGGTCAGGCCGGTCAGGTCGGGGGCCTCGTGCAGGACACGGTAGGAGACGGCGTCCGGCGCGCCTCCCCCGAAGGGGGACCGTCCCGTCGCCGCGTAGGCCACCAGGGCGCCCCAGGCGAACACGTCGTCGGCGAAGGTCGCGGCCTCGCCCCGGTAGTGCTGAGGGCTGATCCATCCGGCCGAACCGATGACCGACCCCGTACGGGTCAGGGCGGTCTCGTCGACGGCGCGGGCGATGCCGAAGTCCAGGACCCGGGGGCCCGACGGGGAGAGGATGACGTTGGCCGGTTTGAGGTCGCGGTGCACCACCCCCTGGGAGTGCACGCTCAACAGCGCCTCCGCCACGCCGGCGGCCAGTCCGCCCCACAGCTCGGGGGCGAGGGGTCCGTGTTCGCGCACGTGGGCGCCCAGGGTGGGCCCCTCGATGAGCGGGGTGACCAGCCAGGGGCGGTCGGCGGCCGTGTCGGCGTCCAGCAGGGGCACCACGCAGGCGCCGCCGACCCGGCGGAGCAGGGCCACCTCACGGGCGAACCGCGCGCGGAAGTCGGCGTTCTCCGCGTACTCGGCGTGCACGGTCTTGACCGCCACGGCCTGACCCTCGGGGGTGGACGCCGCGTAGACGACCCCCATCCCGCCCGCGCCCAGGCGTTTGAGGACGCGGTAGCGACCAATGCTGCGGGGTGCGTTCGCGGGGAGGGCCTCCGCGGACGCGGGCAGGCGCACCTCCACCGTGTCGGGGGGAGTTCTCGTGGGTGACATGGGGCTCCGAAGGGGACGAAGTCGTGGTGTCCCGGACGCTAGCACCCGTACCGGTCGGTCGGCGCCCGTGGAACCGGTGCGTCCGGCCTCCGGGCGTTCCCGGGCCGCGCGCGGCGTCGGCGGAGCCGCCCCGGCCTCGGCGGTTGGCGTGGGGGCCGCCATCCCCTATTTTTCGGTATACCACTAAGAGGAAGGTTGTCATGACCGAGCAGACGAGCCCCACGATCTTCCGCGACGTCCGCCCGATGGGAGGCGACCCCGTCGACCTGGTGGTCATCGACGGACGGGTGGCCGACCGGGTGCCCGACGGTCGGGCCGACGTCGTCGACTGCGGCGGCCGGATCGCCCTGCCCACCCTGGTCGACGCGCACATCCACCCGGACAAGACCTCCTGGGGCGAACCCTGGCAGTCCCGGCGTCCCGCGCGGGGGATCGGCGAGCTGGGTGAGCAGGACGCCGAGTTCTTCCGCAGCTGCCCCAGCCCCGTGGCCGACCGGGCCGAACGCCTCATGGGCCACGCCGTCACCCGGGGCACCCGTGCGATGCGGGCCCACGCCGACATCGCCCCCGCCTACGGCCTGGACGGCCTGCACGGCGTCCGAGAGGCGGCCCGGCGCCTGGCGCACGCCCTGGACGTGCGGATCGTCGCCTTCCCCCAGCACGGGGTCCGGCGCGCCCCCGGCACGGACTCCCTGCTGGAGGAGGCGCTGCGCACCGGCGCGGCCGACCTGGTCGGCGGCATCGACCCCGAGGGCTTCGACGCCGACCTCGACGGCCAGCTCGACCTCGTGTTCGGCCTCGCCGACCGGTACCGGGTGGGAGTCGACCTCCACCTGCACGACAGCGGCGCCGTGGGATCGCGCACCATGCGGGCGATCATCGAGCGCACCCGTGCGCTGGACATGGGCGGAAACGTCACCGTCAGCCACGCCTTCGGCGTCACCCCGGCGGCCGAGGACTTCGCGTCCGTGGCCGCCGCCCTCGGGGAGGCCGGGATCGCGCTCACCACGGTCGCTCCCGACCCGGCCCGGGTGCTGCCGGTCGCGCGCCTGCGCGAACACGGGGTGCGCGTCGGTGTGGGCTCGGACGGGGTCCGCGACTCCTGGAGCCCGTTCGGCGACGCCGACATGCTGCACCGCGCCCACCTTCTGGCCCGGGCCCTGCGCGCTCGGCTCGACGAGCAGCTGGAGGACGCCTTCCTGACCGCCGCGCACGACGGCGCGTCCCTGGTCGGCCTGGAGCGGGCCGACTTCACGATCGGGGCGCCCGCCGACTTCCTCCTGGTGGACGGCGAGTGCCTGGCCCAGGTCGTGGTGGACACGCCCCGACGCCACGCCGTCGTCCGCGCGGGACGGGTCGTGGCCCGCGAGGACCGGCTGGTCTGAGGGGCCCGCGTTCTCCGGGGCGAACGGAAGAAATCTGAAAGCCTTGCGCACTAGGTTTCTTGGCGGACGGACGCTGAGGCGGCGGTGGTGGAACCACGGCCCCCGGTGAGGACGCGGACCCGGGCCCTGCCACCCGGGTACCCGGAGCGGTCAGGACGGGACCGCTCGTTCGTTCGGGCCGGTCGGGACGGGACGGGCCCGTGACTGTGGGGGCGGCGGTGGGTGGGAAGAGTGCTGACCGCCGCCCCGCCATCCGTACTTCGTCGGTGCCCCGGGTTAGGGTCGTGGCGCGCGTCCGGACCGCCCGGACGACGGTCGGAGAGGGGCCCCGTGGGCACGGAGCAGCGGGAGAACGGACGGATCGACCGGGCGACACGGGTGGTGGCCGCGCCGCCGTCCGAGGTGTACGCGGCGCTGACCGACGGCACGGCCCTCCAGGCCTGGTTGCCGCCGGAGGACATGGCAGGCCGGATCGAGAACTTCGACGCCCGGATCGGCGGCGGGTTCAGCATGGTGCTCACCTACCTCGACGCCGACACCGCGAGCGGCAAGACCACCGAGTCCACCGACGTCACCAACGTTCGCTTCGAGGAACTCGTGCCCGACGACCGCGTCGTCCAGTCCGTCGACTTCGCCTCGGACGACCCCGCCTTCCACGGCACCATGACCATGAACTGGCGGATGGAGGCCGTCCCCGAGGGCACCCGGGTGACGGTCGAGGCCACGGACGTGCCCCCGGGCATCCGGCCCGAGGACCACGAGACGGGTCTGACCTCGTCACTGGCCCACCTCGCCGCCCACGTCGAGCCCTGACCCGGGGCCCCGCTCCGACTCCCCGCCGGGGCGTGCGCGCGGCCGGTCGGCGATCTCCCGGACCAGCACGGCCGGGTCCTGACCCTCGCTGATCACCGGACGCGTGGGGCGGATGGGACGCCGGTGAGCGCACCCCGTCGTCCAGGGCCTCGGCCAGGAGGTCCCCGCGAGGGAGAGCGTCAGCCGCTTCCTCTGGTGTGTCCTCCCTGGTCGGGACAGATCGGGCGCTTAGGGTCGCACTAGTCGGCCGCCGACACGGAGGGGGAGCGCGATGAGCGAGGACGTGGGCGCGGAGATCACCGAGGAGGACATCTCCGGCACGGAGGACGGGCAGGGGGAGGCCGCCCGTGCCCAACCCGAGCCGCGCGGACGCGAGGCGGCGCCCGGACGCGGCCACACCATCGTCGTGGGCGCCGGAATGGCCGGTCTGGCCGCCGCCGACCGCCTCGCCGAGAACGGTGAGCGGGTCACCGTGGTCGAGGCCCGCGACCGCACCGGCGGACGCATCCACTCGGTGCGCGACTGGGAGGGGACGACCCTGGACGTGGGGGCCTCCTGGATGCGCGGTGAGGAGAACAACCCGCTCTCCCGGCTGGTCGAGGAGGCGGGCGCCCGCACCGCCGTGTTCAACCGCGCCACCGAGACCGCCTACGACCCCAAGGGGCGCAGGCTGCTGTTCGACCGGCACCGCCGCAACCTGGAGGACGTCAACCTCCTCCACGAACACATGTACTGGGCGACGGTCGGCGCCAGCCCGGAGGAGTCGATGGAGGAGGGCATCAACCACGCCCTCTACGACGCCAACCTGGTGCGCTCCCGGGCCAGGGACGCCGCCGAGATCGTCCACCGCATCGCGGAGACCGATCACGGGGCGGACGCCGAGGAGGTCGCCTTCACGGCGGTCGCCTCACGGCACGAGTTCAGCGGCGACGACGTGGTCTTCCCCGAGGGCATGAGCCAGCTCACCGACCACCTCGCACGGGGTCTGGACGTGCGTCTGGAACACGTGGTCCTGGAGGTCGCCCACGACGACGAGGGCGCCTCGGTGCGGGTGGACACCCCCGACGGCGAGGAGACGCTGACCGCCGACCGCGTCCTGGTCACGCTGCCCCTCGGGGTCCTCCAGTCGGGTCAGGTCGGCTTCACCCCCGAACTGCCCGAGGACAAGCGCGCCGCCCTGTCGAGGCTGGGCAACGGCCGACTGGAGAAGCTGTTCCTCCGCTTCGACGACGTCTTCTGGGGCGACGCCGAGGTACTGGTCCACCTCGGTACGGAGGAGGGCACCTGGTTCCACTGGTACGCGGGGCAGAACGTCCTCGGCCAGCCCATCCTGGTGAGCCGCAACGGCGGCAACGCCGCGCGCTTCCTCGCGGGCATGGAGGACGGGGAGGTCGTCGAACACGCCATGGCCTCGCTACGCGGCATGTTCAAGAAGGCCCCGGACCCGGTGGAGCACCACCTCACGCACTGGATGGACGACCCCTTCGCGCGGGGAGGGTTCTCGTTCACCGCGGTCGGAGCCGGGGACGGCGACCGGGTGGCGCTGGGCGACCCGGTCGGCGACCGGCTCTTCTTCGCGGGGGAGGCCACCGAGACCGAGCACACCGCCACCGTGCACGGCGCCCTGCTCTCGGGGCGCCGCGAGGCCGACCGCGTCCTGGGTCGGGGCTGAGCCTCCGACGGGGCCTCGTCCACGCAGGTCACGACCCGGGCCCGGGCGAACTCCGTACGCGGTACGATTGGCGTGCGGACGTCCGTCCGGGACCCGGTCCCGGCCTGGCGCGCGATGGCGGGGACCGGCGTCCCCGCCCGTTATCGTGGGCGGTATGGGGCGATCCGCGGAAGTAGGCAGACACGAGGCGGGGGGCAGCGTGGCCAGCCCGGTGGTCAGTGACCGCATCTGGACGGTTCCCAACCTGTTGAGCATGCTCCGGTTGTTGGGCGTGCCGCTGTTCCTCTGGCTCATCCTGGTACCGCAGGCGGACTGGTGGGCGCTGCTCGTGCTCGCCCTGGCCGGACTCAGCGACTGGCTGGACGGCAAGATCGCCCGCGCCTGGAACCAGGCCACCAAGCTGGGGCAGATCCTCGACCCGCTCGCCGACCGCCTGTACATCTTCGCGGCCCTGCTCGGCCTGGTCCTGCGCGGCATCATCCCCTGGTGGTTGATGGGCATCCTGGTGCTGCGCGACGTCCTCATCCTCGGCGCGCTGCCGCTGCTGCGCCACTTCGGCTACGGTCCGCTGCCGGTGAACTTCGCGGGCAAGGCCGCCACCCTGTGCCTGCTGTACTCGTTCCCGCTGCTCTTCATCGCCGGGTACGCGTCGGTCGTCGGAGATGTGGCCCGGATTATAGGTTGGGCCTTCGCGCTGTGGGGAACGGCTCTCTACTGGTGGGCCGGACTGCTCTACGCCGTCCAGGGTCTGCGTCTGATCGACCAGACCCGCCGCGACGAACGCGCTGATCACACGGGTTCCCGGGACAGCGACCCCGCACGCGGCCACGGCGTGGACGGACCCGACCCGTCCGCTCCGGCGACCGCTGACGGCGCCTCCGGCGCGGAACCCGAGGGCTCGGACGGACCGGGCCCGTCGGACCAGGGCGGGACCGCGCCCTGATCCACCGAGCGAACCGGCGGACCGGCTCACCAGAGTCCTGTCGGATCGAAAGGGAGTGTCGTCTCCGCAATGAGAACATGTCCCACCGCGCGCGACCGTGCGCGTTCCGAACACCAGTCCTTCGCCGCGTCCTGTGACGGCACGGCAGCGCGGGGGTGCCCGCGATGACCGCGCCCGACCCCACGACACGGCCCCCGCACGCGGACCAGCCCGCGCCGCCCCCCATGAAGGCCGTGGTGATGGCGGGGGGCGAGGGCACGCGCCTGCGCCCGATGACCGCCAACCAGCCCAAACCGCTCCTGCCGGTGGTCAACCGCCCCATCATGGAACACGTGCTGCGCCTGCTGCACAAACACGGTTTCACCGAGACCGTGGTCACCGTCCAGTTCCTGGCCACCCTCATCCGCAACTACTTCGGCGACGGCGAGGAGCTCGGCATGCGGCTCCACTACGTCGCGGAGGAGGTGCCGCTGGGCACCGCGGGCAGTGTCAAGAACGCCGAGGAGCACCTGCGCGGCGAGCCGTTCATCGTCATCTCCGGCGACGCGCTCACCGACATCGACCTCACGGACATGGTCCGGTTCCACAAGGAGCGCGGGGCCAAGGTCACCATCGCCCTGAAGCGGGTGCCCAACCCGCTGGAGTTCGGCATCATCATCGTGGACGACCAGGGGCGCATCCAGCGCTTCCTGGAGAAGCCCACCTGGGGTCAGGTCTTCTCCGACACCGTCAACACCGGCATCTACATCATGGAACCGGAGGTACTCGACCGGGTCGCCGCCGGAGAGGTGGTCGACTGGTCCGGCGACGTCTTCCCCGAACTCCTGGAGGAGGGGGAACCGCTCTACGGCTACGTCGCCGACGGCTACTGGGAGGACGTGGGCACCCACGAGAGCTACCTCAGCGCCCAGGCCGACGTGCTCTCCGGCCGGGTCGACGTCGAGATCGACGGGTTCGAGGTCTCTCCCGGTGTGTGGGTCGGCGAGGGTGCCGAGGTCGATCCCGGCGCCGTGCTCAAGGGCCCGCTCTACGTCGGTGACTACGCCAAGGTCGAGGCCGGGGCGGAGCTGCGCGAGTACACCGTGGTCGGCAGCAACACGGTCGTGCGGGCGGAGGCCTTCTGCCACCGCACCGTGCTGCACGACAACGTCTTCGTCGGCCGGGGCGCCAACCTGCGCGGCGCCGTGATCGGCAAGAACACCGACGTGATGGCGGCCGCCCGGATCGAGGAGGGCGCGATCGTCGGCGAGGACTGCGTCATCGAGTCCGAGGCGTACGTGAGCAACGACGTCAAGGTCTACCCGTTCAAGACCATCGAGGCCGGGGCGGTGGTCAGCACCAACGTGATCTGGGAGTCGCGCGGGCAGCGGTCCCTCTTCGGTCCCCGGGGGGTCTCCGGGCTGATCAACGTGGAGATCACCCCCGAGCTCGCCGTGCGCCTGGCCAACGCCTACGCCACCACACTCAAGAAGGGCGCGATCGTCACGACCTCCCGTGACGTCTCGCGCGCGGCGCGCACCCTGAAACGGGCGGTCATCAGCGCGCTCACGGCCGCCGCCATCGAGGTGCGCGACCTGGAGGTGGTCCCGCTGCCGGTGGCGCGTTTCCACACGTCGCAGAGTGGTGTCAGCGGTGGCATCACCGTGCGCACCAGCCCCGGCGACCCGGAGTCCGTGGACATCATCTTCCTGGACGGCCAGGGAGCCGACCTGTCGCCCGGGGCACAGCGCAAGCTCGACCGGGTCTTCTCCCGGGCCGAGTACCGGCGGGCCTTCCCCGGGGAGATCGGGGAGCTGTCCTTCCCCTCCCGCAACGTGGAGCACTACACCCACGAGCTCCTGAGGTCCGTGGACACCTCCGGTGTGGCCGAGGCGGAGCTCAAGGTGGTGGTCGACTGCGCGGGCGGCACCGGTTCGCTGATCCTGCCCTCTCTGCTGGGCCGGATCGGTGTGGACGTGCTCACGGTCAACAACCGGCTGGACGAGGCCTCGCCCACCGACACCGTCGCGAAGAAGATGCGCGACCTGGAGCGGTTGGGCGAACTGGTCGCCAACTCGGGGGCCGACTTCGGAGTGCGCTTCGACCCGGTGGCCGAGCGGCTCTCCATCGTGGACGAGAACGGTGAGCTGGTCGACGGCGACCGCGCGCTCCTGGTGGTGCTGGACCTGGTGGCCGCCGAACGCGGCGGCGGCCGGGTGGCGCTGCCGGTCACCACGACCCGGGTCGCGGAGAAGGTGGCACGTTCGCACGGCGCCGAGGTGCTGTGGACCGCGACCGCCACGGACGAGCTGACCAAGGCGGTGCTTGCCGAGGGGGCGGAGATCGTCTTCGCGGCCGACGGCCGGGGCGGCTTCGTCGTCCCCGAGTTCAGTCCGACCAGCGACGCGATCGCGGCGTTCGTGCGTCTGCTCGGGCTGGTCGCGCGGACCCGCCGGTCGCTCGGCCAGATCGACCGTGCGATCCCCCAGGCGCACCTGCTGCGCCGTTCGGTGCCCACCCCGTGGGCGGTCAAGGGGAGCGTGATGCGCGCGGTCGTGGAGGCCGCGGGCGAGCGTGAGCTGGACACCACGGACGGGGTGCGGGTGATCGAGCCCGACGGCAGTTGGGCGCTGGTCCTGCCGGACACGGCGGAGGCCGTCACACATCTTTGGGCGGAAGGTCCTGATTCGGACACCGTGCAGCGTCTGCTCGACGCGTGGGCCGCCGTGGTGGAACGGGCCGACGGCTAGGCGCCGACCGGTGGGGCGCGCGTGGGCGCGGGCGGTTCGGTCGTCCGCGCCCACGCGCCGTGTCGGGTGCCTCGCGCGGGGTGCGTGCCCGTCACGCCGTATCCGGGGACGAAGCGGACGAAGGGGCAGGTCCGGGCAGGGGGCGGAAGTTCGCGGAAATCCACCCGGTGTCACCGAGAACCAAACACCCGGGTCGCGCATCAGTTCCAGAACAGGTGGAGGTCTCCTACGAGGACCAGAACCGGTCGCGGCGGCGCCCCGGGCGTCGAGGGGGCCGACTCGTCCGGCGGGCGCCCGCAGGGCGTTCGCGGCGGGCCGAGGGGGAGCGAAACCCTGTCTGGACAGGGATATGGTTTAAAGTCGAGTGTTCCCTGAGGCACCGTGTCACCACCCGCCACGGGAATCCCGGCGACGGCGGACATCCAACGGGGGTGACAAGGAGTCCTACTTGGGGGATGAGACCTAGCGACCGACCGTGTGGAGCGGTCCACTGCCCTGGCAGTGGAACGACCCACCGTGTCCCGGACGGTGTGCGGGCCCCTGGCCCGCCCGTCGACCGGGACGCGCCACCGACCAGCCGAATCAAGCACCGCCCCGTGCGGTAGGAGGCCGAGCCGACCTATGTCGAGCGTTTACTGCACGCAGTGCGGTCACGCCGTTGCGGATGATGCCCGTTTCTGCTCCCACTGTGGAACTCCGGTCCGCAGGGCCGAACAGCAGAGCCAACGGCCCAACGCCGGCGGCGACTCCGCGGGAGACGTCACGTCGACCATCTCCATCTCCGGTATACAGGCGCTGGAGGAGGAGGAACAGGGCGTCGAACTCGGCGGTGACGACCCCGCCAGCACCGACGCACTCCCTCCCGGAACCGCCTTGCTGGTGGTCCGGCGGGGCCCCAACGCGGGGAGCCGCTTCCTGCTGGACAGCGACGTGACCACCGCTGGCCGCCACCCCAACAGCGACATCTTCCTCGACGACGTCACCGTGTCCCGGCGCCATGTGGAGTTCTTCCGCCGTGGCAACGGTTTCGGGGTTCGTGACGTCGGCAGCCTCAACGGCACCTACGTCAACCGCGAACCGGTGGACGAGGCCGAGCTGGGCGGCGGGGACGAGATCCAGATCGGCAAGTTCCGGATGGTCCTGCTGACCAAGCCGCGCCGATGACGCCGCGCTGACCACGGTCGACGGGGGCGGGTGTGCCGATGAGGTTTGCGGCCCCCCGCCTCCGGAGAGCTTTGTAACGAAGGGTGCCGATTTCGCCCTCGGGTCCTGATCCGACGGGGGAGCAGGGACGAGCGCCCATCCGGCATGACGACTCGTGGGACGGAGCCGCTGTGAAGCACATGGAGGTCGTCGGCGTCCGGGTTGAGATGCCCTCGAACCAACCGATTGTCCTGCTCAAGGAATCCGAGGGGGACCGCTACCTGCCGATCTGGATCGGCGGTGTGGAGGCCTCCGCGATAGCGCTGGCCCAGCAGGGCGTCTCGCCCGCGCGCCCGCTCACCCACGACCTGTTCCGTGACGTCCTGGACGCCCTGGACACGGGCCTGGAGACGGTGAACATCACCGGTCTGAGCGACGGCGTCTTCTACGCCGAGCTGGTCTTCAGCAACGGCGTGGAGGTCAGCGCCCGCCCCTCGGACTCCATCGCCCTCGCCCTGCGCACCGGCACGCCGATCTACGCCCACGAGGACGTGATCGAGGAGGCCGGGATGCCGATCCCTGACGAGCAGGAGGATCAGGTCGAGGCGTTCCGGGAGTTTCTGGACAACATTTCGCCGGAGGATTTCGGCCAACGTGGTACCTGAGGCGGTCGGGGCTCGCCCTCGCGGGCCCCGATCTCTTTGTCGCGGCCGTGACCTGCAAGTTCTTCGGTCGTAGTGGTGATAGATTGGGTGAACGGAATGGTCGTGGAGGGCGCAGCCGAAAACCGACCGACGGGTTTCGGCCTGACGGGGTCCGGCGCCGCGGCCCCGTTGGCGTGCGCACTTGGCGACGCGCCGCGCGCCTTCGTTGACGCTGCCCTGCGGTCGTCCTACCGTCAGTGCTGTGAAACCCACGGCGCGCCCGTTCTCTGAGTGGACTCCCCTGTCGATGCCGCCGTGGGACGAGAAGCCGGAGGTCGGCGTGGCGGTAGCGAGCGGCAAGCGGGATCACCATGACAGGCGGTCCGCGCTGCGGCTAGCGGGGCAGCAGGGCCTACTGTGCGAAGAGGACGTGATGGCGCTGCCTACGGACGTCGGGTATCGGGGCCCAGCGGCGTGTACGGCCGCCGGGATCACCTATCGACAGCTGGACTACTGGGCCAGGACCGGCCTGGTGGTGCCCAGCGTGCGCACCGGTGCCCATAACGCCCCGTTGTACAGTCTGCCCGACATCCTGATGCTCAAGGTGGCCAAGCGGCTCCTGGACACCGGGATCTCCCTCCAGCAGATCCGTACCGCCGTCGACCACCTGCGCGGTCGCCCCGCCGCGGAACTGTCCCGCATCACCCTGATGAGCGACGGCGTCAGCGTCTACGAGTGCACCTCTCCCGACGAGGTCGTCGACCTCATGCAGCGGGGGCAGGGCATGTTCGGGCTGGCCCTGGCCAACGTCTCCCGCGAACTTGAGGAGGCGCTCGGGGTGGTTCCGGCCGAGGAGCGGGCCGACCTGCCCGTCGCCGCGCCCCAGGCCGTGGACGAACTGGCCCTGCGGCGCCGGGAGCGGCGCACCGGGTGAACCTGGCGGTCGCGCCGTCATCGGCTCGCCGAATCCGGGGCAAGGCGTGCCCTGGCGCGGTGCCGCGGTGCCCGATCGAGTACGGTCGTAGTCACAACGGGGATGAAAACCGACATTCGTCCTGCTTGTACACACATACAGAGCGTCAGTAGGCCGCTGATACCGCACGGGAGAGACCTCGGCAACGGGGCGCCGACGGGGCAATACTCCCCAGTAACCTCTCAGGCACCATGGACCGCGCGGAGGAGGCCGCTCTGAAGCCTGGGCGCGGTCGTGCCCGGTGACAGAGGGGGAGACCGTGAGGAACACCGCCGACCCGATCGGCCCTGTCACCAGGAGGTCTCCGTGCCTGACCCGTCGAACGCCCCCACCCCGGGAGCCCCCGCCCGGGTGTTCGCCGACCGCCACATCGGACCCGCCCCCGCCGAGACCGACGAGATGCTCAAGACGGTCGGCTACGGCTCCACCGCCGAGCTCATGACCGCGGCCGTGCCCGCGTCCATCCTCAGCGCCCCGGGCCGCAGCGCCGCGCTCGACCTGCCCGAGGCGGTCGGCGAGGCCGAGGCCCTCGCCGAGCTCCGCGAGCTGGCCTCGCGCAACCGGCCCACCACGCCGATGATCGGCCGCGGCTACTACGGCACGCTCACGCCCCCGGTCATCCTGCGCAACATCATGGAGAACCCCGCCTGGTACACGGCGTACACGCCCTACCAGCCCGAGATCTCCCAGGGCCGTCTGGAGGCCCTCATCAACTTCCAGACCATGGTCTCCGACCTCACCGGTCTGCCCATCACCGGAGCCTCCCTGCTGGACGAGGCCACCGCCGCCGCGGAGGCCATGACCCTCGCGCGCCGGGCCAGCAAGGTCAAGAGCGACGTCTTCGTCGTCGACGCCGACGTCTTCCCGCAGACCCTCCAGGTCCTGCGCACCCGGGCCGAACCCCTGGGCATCGAGGTCGTCGTCGCCGACCTCACCCGGGGCCTGCCCGAGGGCGACGCCTACGGCGTCCTGGTCCAGTACCCGGCCTCCAGCGGGGTCGTGCGTGACCCGAGCGCCGTCATCGCCCAGGCACACGAGCGCGGGGCCCTGGCCGTGGTCGCCGCCGACATCCTCGCGCTGACCCTCCTGCGCAGCCCCGGCGACCTCGGCGCCGACATCGCGGTCGGCTCCACCCAGCGCTTCGGCGTGCCGCTCGGATTCGGCGGACCGCACGCCGGCTACATGTCGGTGGGGGAGAAGCTCCGACGCCAGCTGCCCGGCCGCCTGGTCGGCGTCTCGGTCGACGACGCGGGCAAGCCCGCCTACCGCCTGGCCCTCCAGACCCGCGAACAGCACATCCGCCGTGAGAAGGCCACCAGCAACATCTGCACCGCGCAGGTCCTGCTGGCCATCATGGCCGGGATGTACGCGGTCTACCACGGTCCCGACGGGCTGCGCGCGATCGCCCGCCAGGTGCACACCCGCACGGCCGCCCTGGCCCGGGCCCTCACCCGGCGTGGCTTCGAGGTCGTCCACGGCTCCTACTTCGACACCCTGCGCGTGCGCGTGCCCAGCGCCGACCGCGTGGTCGAACGCGCCCTGGAGGCCGGAGTCAACCTGCTGGGCGTCGACCAGACCACGGTCGGCCTGAGCGTGGACGAGACCACCACCGTCGCCGACCTGGAGACGGTACTGGCCGCCTTCGGCGAGGCCGACCGCGGAGCCGGTCGGGCCCCGGTGGCCGTGGACGAGGACGCCGACCTGCTGCCCGCCGACCTCGCGCGCGGCGTCGACTACCTCACCCACCAGGTGTTCAACACCCACCGCAGCGAGACCTCCCTGCTGCGCTACATGCGCCGCCTGTCCGACCGCGACCTGGCGCTGGACCGCACGATGATCCCGCTGGGCTCGTGCACCATGAAACTCAACGCCACGGCCGAGATGGAGTCCATCACCTGGCCGGAGTTCGCGGGCCTGCACCCCTTCGCCCCGCTCGACCAGGCCGCGGGGAGCGTCTCGCTCATCCGCGACCTCGAGGGATGGCTGGCTGAGGTCACCGGCTACGACGCCGTGTCCCTCCAGCCCAACGCCGGTTCGCAGGGCGAGCTCGCCGGACTGCTCGCGATCCGGGGCTACCACCGCTCGCGCGGTGACGAGCACCGGGACGTCTGCCTCATCCCCAGCTCCGCGCACGGCACCAACGCCGCCAGCGCGGTCATGGCGGGCATGCGGGTGTCCGTGGTGGCCTGCGCCGAGGACGGCAACGTCGACCTCGACGACCTGCGGGCCAAGATCGCCAAGCACGGCGGGGAGCTGGCGGCCATCATGGTCACCTACCCCTCCACCGCGGGCGTGTACGAGGACACCATCACCGAGGTCTGCCGACTGGTCCACGAGGCGGGCGGCCAGGTCTACGTGGACGGCGCCAACCTCAACGCCCTGGTCGGTTGGGCCAAGCCGGGCGAGTTCGGCGCCGACGTCAGCCACCTGAACCTGCACAAGACCTTCTGCATCCCGCACGGCGGCGGCGGCCCGGGCGTGGGCCCGGTCGCGGTCCGCTCGCACCTGGCCGGCTTCCTTCCCAACCACCCAGGGCAGCCCGGCGCGGGCCCGCACACCGGGGTGGGTCCGGTCTCGGCCGCCCCGTTCGGCTCCGCGGGCATCCTGCCCATCTCCTGGGCGTACGTGCGCATGATGGGCGGCGACGGCCTGCGCGCGGCCACCGAGACGGCCGTGCTCTCGGCCAACTACGTGGCCAAGCGCCTGGAACCCCACTACCCGGTGCTCTACACCGGTGAGAACGGGCTGGTCGCGCACGAGTGCATCATCGACATCCGCCCGCTCCAGAAGGCCACGGGCATCAGCAACGAGGACATCGCCAAGCGCCTGATGGACTACGGCTTCCACGCGCCCACGATGTCCTTCCCGGTCAACGGCACACTCATGGTGGAGCCCACCGAGAGCGAGAACCTCGCCGAACTGGAGCGGTTCGTGCGGGCGATGATCTCCATCCGGGGTGAGATCGACCGCGTGGCCAAGGGTGAGTGGGACGCCGAGGACAACCCGCTGCGGCGCGCCCCGCACACCGCCGAGGCGGTCACGGCCGACGAGTGGGACCGGGCCTACACGCGTGCCGAGGCCGCGTACCCGCTCGCGTCGCTGCGCCAGGACAAGTACTGGCCGCCGGTCGGCCGGATCGACCAGGCCTACGGCGACCGCAACCTGGTCTGCTCCTGCCCGCCGCCGGAGGCCTTCGAGCTGTAGGCGAGCGGACTCGGGACGTACGCGTTCCGGGGCCTGAGTACGAGGGGGCGCCCGCCCGTGTGCGAGGGGGCGCCCCCCTTGCGCGTGCGCGGCGCGCTCCCGGGCGTGCCCGCGCGCACCGCGACGGTGGAGGAGCGGCGCGTTAGAGTTTGCACAGCCGCCGACCCCGCCCAGACCGGTCGCGGTCACGCCTCGCGGTCCGCGCTCCCCGTCGCTCGGGCCCCACACCCCCACGGAAAGCGGATCGAATGACCACGACGTCCGGAACCCCCGCACGCTCTGGCCCCGCCGACCCACCGCCACCCGCTCCCAGGGCCACCGACCCGGAGGACGACCAGGACGCCGCCGCGTCCTCGTCGGAGTCCGTCTCGGACCTGTGCGACCAGGCCCGGGACCTCGCGGAGAACGGACACCTCAAGAAAGCCGCCACGCTCTACCAACGGGCGGTCGCCGCCAATCCGCCGCCCCGCACGCAGGCGCGGGCGCTGCTCGGCCTGGCCGTGGTCCAGGACCAACGCGGGGACACGGCCGCGTCCCGGGAGGCGGCACGACGCGCCCTGGCCACCGGCGACACCCGGTACGCCCCGCGCGCCGCCCACCACCTCGCCCTCTCCCTGGAACAGGAGGGCGACCACGGCGAGGCGGTCCGCACCTGGCACCGCCTCCTGGACCTGGGCGGCCCGGCCCACGTCGCCGTGGCCCACTACGGGCTGGCACGCGAGGCGGAACTGCGCGGCGGGGACGAGGAGGCGGAGCGGCACTGGGAGGCGGCCCTGGAGCTCCCGCCCGGCGACGAGGCGATCAGCCGCCTGCACGCGGCCACGGTCGCGGAGGCCGCCCGCGACCTCGCCGGGCGGCTCCTCGCACGGGGACGTCCGGACGCCGCCGCCCTCGCGGTCGAGCGCGGTCTGAGCGTCGGCGACGATCCCGGGCTGCGGCTGCTGCGCGCCGCCACCCACCTGGAACGCGCCATCGCGGACGCGGGCACGGTGGTCGACCCCGCGTCCCCGTCAGAGGAGGAGCGCGGGCGGACGGAGCCCCGCACCTCGGGCGCGGCGGTGGAGCTGCTCGCGGGACTGCTGTCCCTGCGGGGGGAGCCGGACGCCGCGGCGCGTGTCTGGCGGGCCGGTCTGGACGACCGCGACCGGGAGACCGCGGAGGCGGTACGCGCCCGTCTGCGCAGACCCTTCGCCCACGAGCCGTCCGGGGACGGAGAGGAGCACCCCCAACCATGGTGGGAGGGGTACCTGGAGGAGGCGGTGGCCACCTCCAGCGCTCCTGCCCTGGCCGGGGAGCTGTTCGCGGTCCTCACACAGGTACACGCGCTGCTGGCGGTGCCGGTGGTCGAGGGCGAGTCCCGCCCGGCGGTCCTGCGCGCGGCCATGGAGACCGCGCTGCGCACGCCGAGCGAGCTGGTGTGGGGTGGCTCCCTGCACGCCGACTTCAGGCGGCGGCTCAGTGAGGCGGTGGGTGAGGACGTCCTGCCGGAGCAGTGGCCGGACGGGGGCTGAGCGGGCCCGGGCTCCCGTGGGGCGGTGCCGGGGCCGCGAAGGACTCTCCCGAGGGCGCTCGCGGCGCTCGGTTCAGGCCGCGACCCGGGGGCGGTGGGGGGCCACGACAGCGCCGTCGGGGAGGAGCTCACCGGTGTCGTCGAACAGCACGACACCGTTGCAGAGCAGGCTCCAGCCCTGCTCGGGGTGGCTGGAGACCACACGGGCGGCTTCGCGGTCGGTGTCCTCGAAGGAAGGGCAGGAGGGTGAATGGCTGCACATGTCAGAGCCTTTCGTCGGTGTGCTCCTCGTTGAGCTGAGGCCAACATTAGTGGCTGACATCACATGATGTTGCCGGTTTGGGCCGACAATGTTCCCCGGCGTGTCCTGTTGGCCTTCCACAAGTGGGACACGCCCCGTGCGCGTCCGGTTCCTCCCCGCCCTCACCGTGACCGGATGCGGCCAGACCCACCCGGCACGGCCCCGGAACCGGGACCGTGCCGACGGAGCGCGGACTCAGTAGCCGCCTCTGGTCCGGCGCGCCGCCGGGCGGCCTCTCATGCCCGCGCCAGCCAGGCCGCCCCGCTGGAACGCCCGCACCAACTCGCCGCCGAGGTTGACCCCCGCGCCCAGGGCCAGCGCCACCATGACCGCCTCGGCGATACTGAGCAGCCCCGACACCGCCGTGCCCTGGGTGATCTCGATCAGACCCCGGTAGAGGATGCTGCCCGGAAGCAGCGGCGCGATCGACGGGATCAGATACGGCAGCACCGGCCGCTGGGTGCGCCGGGCCAACCAGTGCCCGACCACCCCCACCGCCATCGCGCCCATGATCGTGCCCACCACCGGGGGCACCTCCAGCCACAGGCGCAGCCCGGCGTAGATCAGCCAGATCATCACGCCCAGGGCGCCGATCGTGGGCAGCATGCGCGGGGGGACCGCGAGGGAGATCGCGAACGCCATGGCGATCCCGGCCGCGCCGATCAGCACCGGGACGTGCATGGCGGTCCCGGCCGAGGGCAGGTTCTCCAGGTCCAGGTCGATGCCCAGCCGGGTGGCGGTGTAGGCCACGGAGACCACACCCGCCACGATCGCGCCCAGGATGAAGAAGGTCTCCAGCAGGCGCGCGGCCGCCGAGACGTAGCTGCCGCTGATGCCGTCCTGGAGGCTGGACACCAGCGGGCGGCCGGGCAGCAGCGCCATGATGTTGCCGGTGATGATCGCCCCGGCCTGGAGCCCGAGGTTCAGCTCGGTACTGGCCCACAGCAGGCCCACACCGATGGAGGAGGCCACCACGGCCGCCGCCGCCATCTGGTAGAACTCCGCGACCCCCCGGTTGGCCAGGAACACCGAGGTGCGGTCGCCCAGCACCGTGGCCAGGAACGCGACGGCCGCCACGATCAGGTCACGGGGTGTCAGACCGCCGCCCACCATGAGGCTGGCGCTGGAGGCGATCAGGCCGAAACCCACCGCGATCATCCAGTTCGGGTAGGGCATACGGGCCCTGCGGATCTGCTCCAGACGCGCGTTGGCGTCCTCCAGCTCCAGCAGCCCCAGCGCCGCCTGCTGCACCAGGGTGTGCAGCTCGTTGACGCGGAAGTAGTCGAGGGTACGGCGGCGCACCACCCGCTCCCCGGTGACGGGAGGGCTGTCACCGCCAGGGTGGGTGGACAGGGAGATGGTGGTGAAGGTGACCGACACCTCCGAGCGGGGCAGGTCGAAGGCGACCGACAGGCTCAGCATGGCCTCGCTGACGGCCTCGGTGCCCTCGCCGCTGGCCAGCATCAGCTCGCCCACGCGCAGGACGAGGTTGATCACCCGGGCGTCCGGGAGGTGGACGTCCTCGTCGTCCTCCAGGTTGTCCGGGGTCAGCTCGCGTTCGTGCTCCGCGCGCCAGTCGCGCATCCGGCTGAGCATGAACTCCTCGCTCGGCGGCCCCGAGCGATCCCGCTTGCTTGGCATGGCTGTACTCCGTTTCCTCCCCGTCGCCCGCACCCCTGATGATCGGCGTACTGCCTCGGCAACCCCAAGGGGGACGCCGCGTCCGTGCGCGCGGTTCGCCCTCCGGCCGCGGCGGCGGCGGTGAGTTCGGTCACCGGATCATCCTGTCAAGGGGCGTGGTTCGTCATGGTGGGCGACGCGCCGGGTCTCGGGCGCGCGCGGGGCTCGAACGACGGTGGTCAGGACGGAGGACCCGGGGCCCGAGAGTCGCGGGCCCCGTCCTGTTCCGTGTGCTGTCCGGGGCGGACCAGTCCGCTCTCGTACGCGTGCACGACGGCCTGCACGCGGTCGCGCAGGCCGAGCTTGGTGAGGATGCTGCCGACGTGGGACTTGACGGTGGTCTCGCCCACCACCAGGTGCGCGGCGACCTCGGCGTTGGACCAGCCCCGGGCGATGAGCCGCAGCACCTGGCGCTCGCGGACGGTGAGGGGGTCCTCGTCCGGTTCGGGTGCCGCGTCCGGCGTCGGCAGGAGGGGGGCGAAGCGGTCCAGCAGGCGGTGCAGGACGGTGGGGGAGACCACCGAGGCGCCCCGGGCGACCACCTCGACCGCCGACACGAGCTCGGTGGGCGGAACGTCCTTGAGGAGGAACCCGGAGGCGCCCGCGCGCAGCACTCCGATGACGTTCGCGTCCAGGTCGAAGGTGGTCAGGGCGAGGACGTGCACCCGGTGGCCCAGGGGGCGGGCCCACTCGACGATGCGCCGGGTGGCCTCGATCCCGTCCATGCCGGGCATGCGCACGTCCATGAGCACGACGTCGGGGAGCAGACCGCGCGCGGCCCGGACGGCCTCGCGGCCGTCCGCCGCCTCGCCGACCACGGACAGGTGGGGTGAGGACTCCAGGATCATGCGGAAGCCGGCGCGGACGAGGGGCTGGTCGTCGACGAGGAGGACGGAGACGGGTACGGAGTCGGACACGGCCCGATTCTCCCCTACAACGGGAGTTCTCGGGCCCCGAACCCGCCGGACTACCCGTGTTCGGGGTCGACGGGGCGCCGCCCTACCCCCGAACGGTCGCGGTACTCCGCCGGACTACCCGTGTTCGGGGTCGCCAGAGGCGGGAATCCAGGGACTCGGCAGCGGGGGCGGTGTCCCGCCGAACTCCGGGCACAGGGCCTGGTGCTCGCACCAGCCGCACAGCTTGCTGCGCCGCGGCTCCCACGTCCCGGCGCGCCCCGCCTCCTCGATCCGCGCCCAGATCCCGCCGATCTCGGCCTCGGCCGCGGCGAGTTCCTCTTCGGTGGGGTCGTACCAACGGACCGAACCGTCTCCCAGGTAGACGAGCTGGAGACGGGCGGGCACCACGCCCAGGTCCCGCCAGATCATCACCGCGTAGAAGAAGATCTGGAACTTGGCCTTGTCCTCGAAACGGGGGTGCGGTGACTTGCCGGTCTTGTAGTCGACCACGCGGATGCGTCCGTTGGGGGCCACGTCCAGCCGGTCCACGTAGCCGCGCAGCCGCAGGCCGGTGGGGAGCGCGACCTCCAGCCGCATCTCCCGCTCGCGCGGTTCCAGGCGCTCGGGGTCCTCCAGGTCGAAGTACCGCCGGACCAGGGTCCGGGCCGACTCCAGCCACGTGTCCAGCCCCTCCCCGCCGGGAAAGAGGTGTTCGGCGACCTCGGGCCTGCCGTCCCTGATCCGCGCCCACTCGGGGTCGACCAGGTCGACCGCGGTGCTCGGGGTACGGGTCCGCGCGGGCAGCTCGTAGAGCCGTTCCAGACACGCGTGGACCAGGGTGCCGCGCAGGGCGGCGGCGCTGGGAGCCTCGGGAAGGCGGTCGATGGCGCGGAACCGGAACAGCAGCGGGCACTGGAGGAAGTCCGAGGCCCGGGAGGGCGAGAGGGCGGACGGCAGGGGCGCGGTGGTCATGTTGCGAGCCTATGAGAGGCGCGCACCCGTCCGGGGCCCTCCCGCGGACCGGGGGCACGCGCCGACCCCGACCGCACCTGGCGGGGGCGCCCGGGGAACACGCCCTAGTGTGGAGGAGTGAGCAGAGGTAGCGACCAGTCCCGGCCCCGTCCCGACGACCGTGAGCGGAAGAGGCCCGGATTACTGTTGGGCCGCCCCTTCGGTGTCCCCGTCTACGTCACCGCGTCGTGGTGGATCGTCGCCGTCCTGATCACACTGGTGTACGGGGGGATCGTCCAGTCGCGCCTGGCCCTGGGCCCCGCCTCCTACCTGCTGGCGTTCGTCTTCGCGGTCCTGCTCTACGCCTCGGTGCTCGTCCACGAGCTCGCGCACTCGCTGGTGGCCCGCGGCTACGGGCTGCCGGTGCGCCGCATCGTCCTGTACGTGCTGGGCGGCGTCTCCGAGATCGACCGGGAGGCCCCCACCCCGGGACGCGAGTTCTGGATCGCCTTCTCCGGGCCCCTGCTGTCACTCCTGCTGGCGGCGGGCGCGTTCGCGCTCGCCCATCTGGCCGACCCGTTCAGCGTGCCCGGTGAGCTGCTGTTCCAGCTCTGGATCGCGAACCTGCTCGTGGGCGTGTTCAACCTCCTGCCCGGGTTGCCGCTGGACGGCGGCCGCCTGTTGCGCGCCGGGGTCTGGAAGCTGACCGGTCGCCCGCACACCGCGAGCGTGGTCGCCGCCTGGGGCGGCCGCGTCCTGGCCCTGCTCGTGGTGGCGCTGCCGTTCCTGTTCGCGTGGAGCGCGGGCAGCGCCCCCGGACCGTGGGCGATCGTGTGGGGCGTGCTCCTGGCCGGGTTCATGTGGATGGGCGCGACCGAGGCCCTCAACAACGCCCGGGTCCGGGCCCGGGTACCGGGACTCCGGGCCCGCGAGCTGGCGCGGCCGGTCGTGTCCGTCCCCGCCGACCTGCCGCTGGCCGGTGCCGACCGGCGCGCCGACGAGGAGGGGGCGGACGAGGTCGTGGTCACCGACGCTGGGGGGACGGTGGTCTCCGTGGTGCACCCGGCGGCGGCGGAGGCGATCACCGACGCCCGCCGCGCCTGGGTGCCGGTCTCGGACGTGGCGCGCGCGCTCACCGAGCACTCGACCGTCTCCGCCGACCTGGAGGGCGAGGAGCTGCTGACCGAGCTCACCCGCCACCCCCTGCCCGAGTACCTGGTCCGGGAGGCCGACGGCGCGCTACTGGGTCTGCTGCGGGCCTCGGACGTCAACGCCGTGATCTCCGGGCGCTCCGCCCGGCGGGGATGACGACGGGGGCGCGAGGCGGGCCCGGACACCGTGGAGCCCGGGCCCGGTACGGGGGGCTCAGCGGCTGGCACCCTCGGGCCACAGCACCGTGACGGGGCGGTGCACCTGGTGGGCGTAGGCGACCACGTCGGCCGTTCCTCCGGGGCCACGGGCCGGCTCGCCGTCCCAGACCGCCACCAACTGGTCGCACCGTTCCACGAGCAGGCGCCCCGCGGCCATGTGAGCGCTCGGGTCGGACTCGTCGTGCGGTAACGCGTGGACCAGGACGGCCTGCCCCAGGAGGCGGTCGTACACCGGGTGGTGCTCGTTCGGGAGTGCCTCCCGGTACCCGGTCGCGGGGATGATGGCCTCCAACGGGGCGCCGGTGGCCACCACCGCCTCGGCGAAGACGACGTCGGCCCCGTCGGCGAGACAGGACAGGCCCACCATCTCGCATCCGTACGGTTCCAGATGAGCCTTGACCAGATCGGCGACGGCGCCGCTCACGTCAGGGGTCAGGTTGCGGTGTCCGGTGATCCCGATACGAATCACATAACCTCCCTGCTGCTCGCTTCGCCGACTTTCTACCCACTGATGGGGATACCGGTAACCAGTGAGGAGAGCCTGCCGTCGAGGTCCTCGACGCAGTGCGCCCTGGGCCCCCGGTAGCGCCGGCGGAAGGAGCGGACCCGGCCCACCACGCGCTCGGAGTCGAAGCGCACTCCGGTGGTCAGCGCCTCCTGGGCGAGGCGGAAGGCCTCGTCCACGTCCCCGGCCTCGGCGTGGGCGGAGGCCAGTTCCACCTTGAGCAGCGCCGACTGCTTGACGTTGCGGGGCGCGGGGGCCACGGCCTCGGCGAAGGCGGCGCGGGCGTCGTGCGGGCTGCGCAGCCGGACCCCCACCAGGGCGCGGTACCCGGCGACCTTGGCCCGGTCGAAGGAGAACACCCAGGGCCAGGGCGGCTGCGCGTTGTCCGGGCTGTCCGCCTCACGCTCGGCGCGCCGGATGGCGCGGGCGGCGGAGACGCGGTCGCCCAGACCGGCGTGGGCGAGCGCCCCGATGCAGGCCAGCCAGGCGCGTGCGGTGGGGTGCGCGGACGGACCCAGCACGTGCTCGGCCTCCTGGACCAGGCCGAGGCCGAGCTCGGGGTCCTCGGCCACGTCGATCTCGAAGGAGGCCAGCGATCCGAGCATGTACACGTCCAGCAGCCGCATCCCGGCCTGACGGGCACGCACCACGGCCGTCCGGTAGTGCATGCGCGCCGAACCCATGTCGCCCAGGTCGGCGCTGAGCCAGGCGGCGAACCCGGAGGCCTCGCTGGCGGCGGCGCTGAGCTCGGTGTGGAAGACGGTCCCGCGCGCGTTGCCGAGCATCTGTTCGGCCAGGTGCACGTGGGCCACGGCGCTGGGCAGCAGGTGACGGGCGGGGGAGGTGGCGTCCATACGGCGCTGTCCTCCGGTGATGGAGCGCAGGGCCGGTGCGGTGGTCTCGTTGATGCCGTGGTGGACCTCCTGTCCTCCGGACGGGCGCCCCGGCACGGTGGCGGCCCCACCGGTGACGGGTCTGGCGGGGTCACGGCGGCGGACGGGGTTGCGTCCGCTCGCCGCGGGCTCCTCGCGGGCTCCCGCGCCGGGCGTACGCGTGCCGACCTCGTTCGGTTCCCGCGTGCATCCGGGAGCGCCGGGGGCCTCGGTGGCTCCCGTGTCGGGGCCGTCCCCGGTACCGCCGAAGCGCAGCAGGTGGAGCGGGATCTCCAGGCGGCGGGCGAGGTCGTGCACCTGGCTGACGGTGAGGGACTGCTGCCCGTTGACGACCCGCGAGACCCAGCTCTGCGAGTAGGTCAGGGCCTGCGCCAGCTCTCCCTGGGACCATCCGCGCGCCGCGCGCACGCCCTCGATGACCGTCGGCATGTCGCAGGTGGCCAGAGCGTCGGCCATGCGCGGTCGGGTCCACAGGTCGTGGGGCAGTTCACCGTCGTGATGGGGCATGAGGCCAAGGTTAGGGATTCCGTGAGCGCTTGGTGGCTATGTGTGAAAAAGAAAGTGTGATGCGTGATCCGCATACCGGTGTTCGTGCCTGCTCAGGGTGGTGCACAGTGGGTGTGGTCGTTGGTTCGGCGCGCGACGTGTCGCGCCGGGCCCGGAGGAAGACAGGGAGGCCGTGTGACCGTTGAGACACCGCCGGCGGGGAGCCCGAGCCTGGCCGGGAGCGGACGCCGGGACCGTGGTGCCCCGCCCGCGGGCGTGTTCGGCGCGCACGTCCCCACCGAGGCCGTGTGCCGGGTGGACCTGGCCACCCTGGCGTTGCGGGGCATGGCCGCCGAGCTCCGCGCACGGGGTGTCGAGGCGCGGGAGGACGGTGTGTACGGCCTGGTCGACGCGGGGCCCCTCACCCGCCCGCAGCGCGCCCTGCTGCGGCCGCACCGGGGGGACCTCTGGTGGTGGATGCGCTGGCCCTGCCAGGACGACGTCCCCTCGGGCCCGTGCGGTGTCCCGCTCTCCCCGGTGGCCCGTACCTCCGACGCGGCGAGGAGGATCGTCGGCGCCCTGAGCCACGCGAGCGAGGGCGGCTGACGTGTCCGGACCCGGGCCCCCTCCCGGGTCCGGACCACCATGACGGGCTGTGCGGGAGCACGGTCCCGGGTGTCGTGACGGTGTCTGGGGCGCCCCCGTGCCCCAGTCTCCCTCTGCGCGGGCCCCAGACCCGTACGGCACCCGAAGCGGTACCGCCCCGCCGGTCGCGCCCAGTGGCCGGAGCTCCACGCGGGGTGGTGGTGTTCACCCCCGAGGGTCCCGACTCCTGCCCCGGGGTCGGGGCCCTCACCCCGACGGTCCGCCGCGGAGGACCCCTAGACCTCCGCGGCGGACAGGGCCGCCCCGACGATCCCGGCCGTGTTGCGCAGCTCCGCGGGCACGATCGGCGTCCGGATGTCCAGGTGGTGGAGGAACTTGTGCGCCTTGCGGCTCACTCCGCCGCCGACCACGATCAGGTCCGGCCACACCAGGTCCTCGACAGTCCTGTAGTAGCGCTGGAGGCGGTGCTTGGCCCAGTCGTGGTACGACAGTCCCTCCCGTTCCTTGGCACCGGAGGAGGCGCGTGACTCCGCGTCGTGGCCGCCGATCTCCAGGTGGCCGAACTCGGTGTTGGGCACCAGTCGGCCGTCCACGACCAGGGCGCTCCCGATCCCGGTGCCCAGGGTGGTGAGCAGCACGGTGCCGTCCACGTTCCGGGCCGCGCCGTAGCGGTTCTCCGCCAGGGCCGCCGCGTCGGCGTCGTTGAGCACCCTCACCGGTCGGCCCGCGGCCTCGGCGAACAGGGCGCGAGCGTCGGTGCCCACCCAGCTCTTGTCCAGGTTGGCGGCGGTACGCACCACCCCGCCCTGTACCACGCCGGGGAACGTGACGCCCAGGGGGTAGTCCCCGGTCTCGGGGAAGTGCGCGGCGATCTCGCCCACGATCTCGGCCACGGCGGCCGGATCGGCGTGCTCGGGGGTGAGGATCTTCAGGCGGTCCCGCAGGAACTCACCGGAGACGAGATCGACCGGGGCGCCCTTGATCCCGCTCCCGCCGATGTCGATTCCCAGGCCCGTGGTCTGCTGTGACATGGGTCGTGTCTCCCGAGGTCCTCGTGTTCGGATGTGCGCGGTGGATGGTCCACACGCCTGATACTGCCCAACCGCCGGGGTTCCCGCACACCCGTCCACGCGTTCCCGGCGGGGCGGACCGTTCTTCGCGGTGCCCGGGGGCCGATACGCTGGGCGACTGCCCAGACCAAACGCGACGTGGGAAGACGAGAGCGACGTTGACCGGTATCCATGGCCGCCGCGGCCCCTTCACCGACGGCGACACCGTGCAGTTGACCGACCCGAAGGGTCGCATGCACACCATCACACTGCGCGAGGGCGGGACCTTCCACTCGCACAAGGGCAAGGTCGAGCACGACGACCTCATCGGTGAGCCCGACGGCAGCGTGGTGCGCTCCAACACCGGGACCGCGTACGTGGCGCTGCGCCCCCTGCTCATCGACTACACGCTGTCCATGAAGCGCGGGGCGACCATCGTCTACCCCAAGGACGCCGCCCAGGTCCTGGTGGAGGCCGACATCTTCCCGGGAGCCCGGGTGGTCGAGGCCGGGGCCGGTTCCGGAGCGATGTCCAACTGGCTGCTGCGCGCGGTCGGCGAGCACGGCATGGTCCACTCCTACGAGCGCCGCGAGGACTTCGCGAAGATCGCCCGCCGCAACGTCGAGAACTTCCACGGCGGCCCGCACCCGGCGTGGAAGCTCACGGTGGGTGACCTGGTCGAGGAGCTCGACGAGACCGACGTGGACCGCGTCTTCCTGGACATGCTCGCCCCCTGGGAGTGCCTGGACGCGGTGGCCGGAGCCCTCATCCCCGGCGGCCTGGTGTGCTGCTACGTGGCCACGACCACCCAGCTGTCACGCGTGGTGGAGGAACTCCGCGCCGACGACCGCTTCTACGAGCCGCGCTCCTGGGAGACCATGCTGCGCACCTGGCACGTGGAGGGCCTGGCCGTGCGCCCCGACCACCGGATGATCGGCCACACCGGTTTCCTCGTGGTCGCGCGCCGCCTCGCCGACGGCGTGGAGGCCCCCGAGCGCCGGCGCCGCCCGGCCAAGGGCGCCTACGGCAAGGACTACGAGGCGGCCCGCGCAGCCGCCGACGCTGGCGCCGCCGCGGCCGGTGCCGTCCCGGCCGCGCCCGCCCCTGCGGAGGGGACGGGCGTCGAGGCCGGCGCCCCGGACCGGACGGAGACCGGGGGCGAGGCGTAGCGATCGCGCCGCGCCCACGGCCCAGGGGCCCGTCCGGAGTCGATCCGGGCGGGCCCCTTCCGCGTGTTCGAGAGTGTCCGGAAAAGGCGCCGCAGGAAAGGCGTGGCGCGCCCCGCTCCGGGGAAGGTGCTTGCCGCAACCCCGCCGCAGAGGTTACTTTCTCATTACGTCGGGCCTTTCGCTACCACTCTGACCTGGCTGGACACAAGTTCCCGAAATGAGGCCCACGACACTCGTGCGGGGTTGCAGGTTAGGAATTGGGCATGGGTAGGTAGGTTTCCGAGTAGTTCCTACAGGGAGGTGGCGGACGTGGCCGAACGCGAGGACGAGCGCCAGGGCGATCGGGACCAAGAAGTCGCTGAGCTCACGGCCCAGGTGGCCTACATGGAGAAGGAACTCAGCGTGGTCCGGCGCAAGCTCGCCGACTCACCCCGACATGTACGTCTGCTGGAGGAGCGCCTGCGGGAGGCCCAGGCCAACCTCGCGGGCGCCAACGGGCAGAACGAACGGCTCGTCTCCACGTTGAAGGAGGCGCGCGAACAGATCGTCGCGCTCAAGGAGGAGGTCGACCGGCTCTCGCAGCCGCCGTCCGGCTTCGGTGTCTACCTCGGTGCGCGTGAGGACGACACGGTCGAGATCTTCACCAACGGCCGCAAGATGCGGGTCAACGTCAGTCCCTCCGTGGACCTGGACAACCTGCGTCCGGGCCAGGAGGTCATGCTCAACGAGGCGTTCAACGTCGTCGAGGTGGAGTCGTTCGAGACGGTCGGCGAGGTCGTCATGCTCAAGGAGCTCCTCGAGGACGGCGAGCGCGCCCTGGTGATCTCGCACCACGACGACGAGAGGATCGTCCGCCTGGCGGAGCCGCTGCGCGACGAGCCCGTCCGTCCCGGTGACTCGCTGCTGATGGAGCCGCGTTCCGGGTACGTGTACGAGCGCATTCCCAAGTCCGAGGTGGAGGAGCTCATCCTGGAGGAGGTCCCCGACATCTCCTACACCGACATCGGCGGACTGTCCGGCCAGATCGAGATGATCCGCGACGCGGTCGAACTGCCCTTCCTCCACAAGGACCTCTTCCGCGAGCACCAGCTCACCCCGCCCAAGGGCGTACTGCTGTACGGCCCGCCCGGGTGCGGCAAGACGCTGATCGCCAAGGCGGTCGCCAACTCGCTGGCCAAGCGGGTGGCCGAGCGCACGGGCAGGGACGTCGGCAAGAGCTTCTTCCTCAACATCAAGGGTCCGGAACTGCTCAACAAGTACGTGGGCGAGACCGAGCGGCACATCCGCCTGGTCTTCCAGCGCGCTCGGGAGAAGGCCTCCGAGGGCACCCCCGTCATCGTGTTCTTCGACGAGATGGACTCGATCTTCCGTGTCCGCGGCTCGGGGGTCTCCTCCGACGTGGAGAACACCATCGTCCCGCAGATGCTCAGCGAGATCGACGGTGTGGAGGGCCTGGAGAACGTCATCGTCATCGGCGCCTCCAACCGTGAGGACATGATCGACCCGGCGATCCTGCGGCCCGGTCGTCTGGACGTCAAGATCAAGGTCGAGCGGCCCGACGCCGAGGGCGCGCGGGACATCTTCGGCAAGTACGTCACCGAGGAACTCCCGTTGCACGAGGAGGACCTGGCCGAGCACGGCGGTTCCGCGCGGGCCACGGTGGACGCCATGATCCAGCGGGTCGTGGAGCGGATGTACACCGAGGGCGAGGAGAACCGCTTCCTGGAGGTCACCTACGCCAACGGTGACAAGGAGGTCCTGTACTTCAAGGACTTCAACTCCGGCGCGATGATCGAGAACATCGTCTCCCGGGCCAAGAAGATGGCGATCAAGGACTTCATCGACCAGCAGTCCCGGGGTCTGCGCGTCTCCCACCTGCTCCAGGCGTGCGTGGACGAGTTCAGCGAGAACGAGGACCTGCCCAACACCACCAACCCGGACGACTGGGCCCGGATCTCGGGCAAGAAGGGCGAGCGCATCGTCTACATCCGGACGCTCGTGACCGGGAAGAAGGGGGCCGACGCCGGTCGGTCCATCGACACCGTCGCCAACACCGGGCAGTACCTGTAGGAACACCGCGAGAGAAGCGTTCGAGGGGCCGACCAGGACTCTGGTCGGCCCCTCCCGCCGTCCGGACGAACCGCCGCCCGTGTCGACACGGTGATGACCCACGGCCCCCGGTACCTCTGCGGCTTGGGGGAGCGCAATGGAACCGGGGCGGGGGTCGTGCGGATCGGTTCCCGTTTTCCTTTCGGGAGAAACTGGATAAACCACTACGAACTGCGGCGACACGCCGATGATGGGCTCTCGGAAACGCCCGGGAAGACGGCGCTTAGGCCACAATTGGCGCGGAAGCGTTCAAGACAGGTCCGCGGCGGATAACCTCTCATCATGAGTGTGCGGCGGATTATGGGTATCGAGACCGAATACGGGATCTCCGTGCCGGGAAACCCCGGAGCCAACGC
Source organism: Nocardiopsis sp. NPDC006938 (assembly GCF_042869555.1). Lineage (NCBI taxonomy): Bacteria > Bacillati > Actinomycetota > Actinomycetes > Streptosporangiales > Nocardiopsidaceae > Nocardiopsis > Nocardiopsis sp. NPDC006938. The sequence goes on from NZ_JBIAGA010000005.1 coordinate 98,403, forward strand.
GATGGTCACCTCCACCCAGGTGGTCAACGCCTACCTGGCCGCGTCGGCGGCCCGGGCCAGGAGGGCGCGCTGGGACTTCGAGGAGGAGAACCCGCTGCGCGACGCCCGCGGGTTCGACCTGGCCCGTGAGGTCGCCGACCCCACCCAGCTGACCGACGAGGACCTGGGCCTGGCCAACGTCATCCTCACCAACGGTGCGCGGCTCTACGTGGACCACGCGCACCCCGAGTACTCGGCGCCGGAGGTCACCAACCCCCGGGACGCGGTGTTGTGGGACAAGGCGGGCGAACGGGTGATGGCCGACGCGGCCGCCCGCGCCGCCGCAACCCCGGGCATCGAGCCGATCCAGCTGTACAAGAACAACACCGACAACAAGGGCGCCTCCTACGGCTGCCACGAGAACTACCTGATGAACCGGTCGACGCCCTTCGGCGACATCGTCCGGCACCTCATCCCGTTCTTCGTCTCCCGGCAGGTGGTCTGCGGTGCGGGCAAGGTGGGGATCGGCGCGGACGGCCGGGGCAGCGGCTTCCAGATCTCCCAGCGGGCGGACTTCTTCGAGGTCGAGGTGGGCCTGGAGACCACCCTGAAGCGCCCCATCATCAACACGCGTGACGAGCCGCACGCCGACCCGGACCAGTACCGGCGCCTGCACGTCATCATCGGTGACGCCAACATGAGCGAGGTCTCCACCTACCTGAAGCTGGGGACCACCGCGCTGGTGCTGTCGATGATCGAGGACGGCTTCCTCAGCGCGGACCTGTCCCTGGAGACCTCAGTGGCCGACCTGCGCGCGGTCTCCCACGACCCGGGGCTGACCCACAGGGTGCGCTTGCGCGACGGGCGCCGGATGACGGCGCTGGAGCTCCAGGGCGAGTACCTGGACCAGGCCCGCAAGTACGTCGAGGACCGCTTCGGCACCGACGTGGACCCCGACACGGCCGACGTCCTCGACCGCTGGGAGTCGGTCCTGTCGCGGCTGGCCGCCGACCCGATGGACCTGGCGGCCGAACTGGACTGGGTCGCCAAGCTCAAGGTCCTGGAGGGCTACCGCTCCCGGGACGCGCTGGACTGGTCCCACCCCCGGCTACAGCTGGTGGACCTGCAGTACTCCGACGTCCGTGAGGACAAGGGCCTCTACAACAGGCTGGCCGCGCGCGGCCGGATGCGGCGTCTGGTGGAGGAGGCGGACGTGGTCCGGGCGGTCACCGAACCGCCCGAGGACACCCGTGCCTACTTCCGGGGGCGTTGTCTGGCCAAGTACGCCGACGAGGTGGCCGCCGCCTCCTGGGACTCGGTCATCTTCGACCTCCCGGGGTACGACTCGCTCCAGCGCGTGCCGACCCTGGAGCCGAGCCGAGGGACCAGGGAGCACGTGGGCGGGCTGCTGGACGCCTCGCCGACCGCCGCCGACCTGGTGGCCGTCCTGGGGGGCAACCGCAGGGGCTGACCTCGGTGGACGGTGGTCCGTGTGTCCCCTTCCGGGGGCGGCCCACCGTCCGGTCCCCGTGGCGGCCTGCGGGCTCGGGGGCCGCACGCGAGCGTCCCCGCCCGCTGGACGCGGACGGGGACGCCGGTGGAGCGACCGGTTCGGGGAACCGGGTCAGGTGCCGCGGGGGCAGCCCGGACTAGCTGGTCCGGAGCCGCACGCCCCAGGAGTTCACCATGGGGGTGACCTCCTGGTAGAAGGTGGTCCCGCCGGTGCGGCAGTTGCCGGAACCGCCGGAGGTCACGCCCTGGGCCTGGGTGCCGGAGATGTAGGAGCCGCCGGAGTCGCCGGGCTCGGCGCACACGGTGGTCCGGGTCATGTTGGTGACGGTGCCCTCGGGGTAGCTCACCGACTGGCCGCGGGCCTGGATGGTGCCGCAGTGCCAACCGGTGGTGGAGCCGGAGCGGCAGACGGAGGAGCCGATCGGTGCCTGGCTGTGCCCGGTGACGGTGGCGTAGCCACCGGTGTTGTAGCGGCTGACCAGGTTGGTCAGCGTGAAGTTGGACGTACCGCGCACGAAGGCGGCGTCGTTGCCCGGGAAGACGGACTGCTCGAAGACGCCCCGACCGTCACCGATGGTCACCTGGGTGCCCACGCGGCCGCAGTGGCCGGCGGTGACGAACCCGGGCTGGCCCGAGGCGTTGGTGGCGGCGAAGCCGACCGAGCAGCGGCCGCCCATGGTGTAGGCCAGACCGCCGATGATCTGGGCGTAGAGCTCGGGCTGTTCGCTGCTGGTGACCTCCACGGCCGAGGCGTCCACACCGGCGTCGGCGAGCAGGCCGTCCACGTCGGCGCCGGAACCCTCCAGGACCTCCAGGACGACGGTGTCGCCCGCCACGTCCGGGTACCAGCCGACCACGCCGGGCACGGCTTCGGCGGCGTTGAGCTCCTCGACGATCGCGTCGAGGCCCTCGATGCCGTAGGAGACCAGCTCGGCCTCCGCGCCGGTGGCCTCCACGGCGTCGACGGCGGAGGGGTCGGTGACCAGAACGGTCAGTTCGAGCGACTCGGTGTCGAAGACGGAGCCGCCGTAGGCGTCTCCGGCGGCCTCGGCCGCGGCCTCGTCGACCTCGAAGGCGTGGTCTTGGGCGGTCAGCAGTTCGTCGGCCTCGAGCGGGGTCAGGCCGAGGTCGCGCTGGAGCGCCTCCTGCATGGAGACGGCGTCAGCCTCCGGGGTGGGTGACTGGGGGAGCGAGGCGGTGCCGGCGATGGCGCCCGGAGTCGCGGACAGCACTAGGCCGAAGGCCAGGGCTCCCGTTCCGATGGCGGAGACGACGGGGGAGGGTCGCATGAGGTCCCTACTCTCCTGGGGGGATTGACGGGGGATCGGGGTCGAACTCGTGCCGACCCCAGGCGTTCACCGAGACATTCGGTAAACAACGCCTAACCATAGGTGCACGTTTTGGTGAGGGAAAGACCGCCAGAAGGGTGCAGCATTCAGATCGGTGTCGGGTCACCGGATGACCGGTCACCTGGCGGTCGCAGAACGTGGCGGTGTCGGCGGCCACCTCGTGGTTGTCGGAGTCGATGCGCTACCGACCGAATTCGTGCGCCTGCCGCAAGAGGGGCATTTTGGCCACATGCGGACACCGGTACCCCGTACCAAACGTGGCCGCTCGGACACGCAGGCGTAACACCGGTGGTCATGGCTTCGCTCGCGGCGACAGGCCCGTGCGCACAGCGCCCGGGCGTGCGAATGGCGGGTGGCTGGGTGCGGTCCGGGGGCGGAACGGTCGCGTCCGGCCTCTCGGGGGTGTAGGGAACGCGGAGCGCCCCCGCCCGCCGGGTGGCGGACGAGGGCGCTCGGGCGGGGTCCGACGGACCCCGCGCGTGGGCTAACCGGTGACGAGGCTGAGGTTCCAGCTGCTCAGTGCCGGTCCGACCTCCTGGTAGAAGGTGGTCCCGCCGGAGGAGCAGTTTCCGGAACCGCCCGAGGTCATGCCCTGGGCCTGGTCGCCGGAGATGAACGCACCGCCGGAGTCGCCGGGCTCGGCGCACACGTTGGTACGCGTCATGTCGGTGACGGTGCCCTCGGGGTAGCTCACCGACTGGCCGCGGGCCTCGATGCTCCCGCAGTGCCAGCCCGTGGTGGAGCCCGACCGGCACACGGCGGAACCGACCGGCGCCTGGCTGGAGCCGCCGACGGTCTGGTCACTGCCCGTTCCGTACGTGTTCACCAGGTTGGTCACGGTCCAGTTGGACGTGGCGCGGACGAAGGCCGCGTCGTCGCCCGGGAAGACCGACTGCTCGAACACGCCGGAGCCGCCGCCGTCCGCGCTGGAGGCGGTGGTGCCGACCGTTCCGCAGTGTCCGGCCGTCACGAAGCCGTCACTGCCGGAGGAGTCGGTGACGGCGAAGCCGACCGAGCACCGCCCGCCGCCCATGTGGTAGGCGTCGCCGCCGACGATGTCGGCGTACAGCTCGGGGGTCTCACCGGCGCTCTCCACGCGGACGGCGGAGGGGTCCACGCCCGCGGCCTCGACGAGCCGTTCGGCGTGCGAGGCGTCGGTGGCCTCGATGACCACGGCGTCCTCGGCGCTGTCGGGGTACCAGCCGACGACGCCGGGCTGGCCGCCCGCGGCGTCGAGCTCGTCCATGATCGCGGCCAGGCCCTCGGTGCCGAGGGAGACCAGCGAGGTCCGGGCGCCGGTCTCCTCGACGGCCGTCACCGCGGCGCCGTCCGTCAACAGGACGGTCAGTTCCAGGGTGTCGGTGTCGAAGACCGAGCCGGCGTAGGCGTCTCCGGCGGCCTCGGCGGCCGCGGTGTCGATCTGTGTGGCCTCCGTCTGTGCGTCGAGAAGGTCCTCGGCCTCGAGCGGGGTGAGGCCGAGATCCCTTTCCAGGGCTTCCTGCATGGTGGTCGCCTCGCCCTGGGGCGAGGGCTCGGTGGGCGCGGTCACGGCTGAGGCGCCGGGCGCGACCGAGAACGCGAGCCCGAAGGCCAGCGCTCCCGTGCCGATCGCTGAGACGACGGGGGAGGGTCGCATGGTGCGTGTACTCCTTGGGGTGGGGGTGAGGGTGGGGGCGGGGGCGGTTCCCCGAGGGGACCGGCCCCGGGGAGCCTCGGATCTGCCGAGGGTCTCCACCGTGCACCGAGACGCTCGGTGAACGGACCCACACCATAGGTGAACGCCTCCGGCGGCGGAAGCCCGGTCAGGGATTTCCTCGCCCGGGCGGGAGTCCACGGGTGATCCGGTCATCGGAGGGCGTGGGGTCGTGTGTTGGCGTGGGACCGCTCTGACCACCGTCTTCGATGACGCACCGTGCGCGGATCACATACTCGCGAGTACATCAAGGAGTTCGCCTGGCCGGATGCGGACACGGGAACCGGGTGCCAACAGTGACGGCGGGGTGACGTACGCGTACACCCCGTGGTCAGGATGGGGGAGTGGCGCGAAGGTCGTTTGGCACTCGAATGTGTGTGCGCATGGCGAACGGAAGGGGTGGGGGAGGGCGCGACGCAGCGTCACCCGGTGCTTCGCGGGACTTCGTCCCCCTTCGCGTGGACACGCCCGGAGCGCGGGCGCTCCTCGTGCCCGCGCCGCACCGATCCGACGGGACGATCCGAGGTAACTAGCGGGTATCGGGCCTGTGGAAGACGGTTGAGTCGGGGGCCGTTGGGCCAAGATAAGGGCGAGGGCCCCGAACGGGAGGTAATGACAGATGGCGAATGACAACGGCGGCCAGAAGCACTCCACCCGGCGTGACGAGGAGGTCGAGGAGACCGAGGCGGCACCGGAGGCGCAGGAGCGCAACGAGCAGCTCGACGAGGACGTCGACGACATCCTGGACGAGATCGACGACGTGCTGGAGAGCAACGCCGAGGACTTCGTGCGCCAGTTCGTGCAGAAGGGCGGTCAGTGACCCCGGGGTTCGCTGACAGCGCACTCGGGCGGCGACGGCCCCGGGGCGCGCGGGACTAGTGTCGGTCCCACCGGCCGGTACCAGCCCGGCCGCCAGGAACGACAGACAGACGACAGGCGCCCCACCCGCCCCCGAGACGGGGTGGGGCGCGAGCGGAGGGAGTCGCGTGTTCGAAGGTTTCGAGGGCGGACGGATGTCGGCCGCTTTCATGAGTGCGGGGACCTCGTCCTTCACCGAGTTTCTTCGGGAGGTCAAGCCCGAGCTGCTGCCCGGCCACCACGCCGGTTCGGCCGGGGCCCACGGCACGGCCGAGCACCTCACCCCGGACGCGACGACCATCGTCGCGCTGACCTTCCCCGGCGGTGTCCTGCTCGCGGGCGACCGGCGCGCCACGCAGGGCAACGTCATCGCCAACCGTGACATGGACAAGCTCTACCGAACGGACGAGTTCTCCGCGGTGGCCATCGCCGGTTCGGCGGGCATCGGCATCGAGCTCGCCAAGCTGTACCAGGTGGAACTCGAACACTACGAGAAGCTGGAGGGCCGCTCCCTCTCCCTGGAGGGCAAGGCGAACAAGCTCGCCCAGATGGTACGCGGCAACCTCGGCATGGCCATGCAGGGCTTCGTCGTGGTTCCGCTCCTGGTCGGGTTCGACGAGAACACTCGGCAGGGACGGGTCTTCAGTTACGACGCCGTGGGCGGTCGCTACGAGGAACACCGCTACTACTCGGTCGGCTCCGGATCGGTCTACGCCAAGGGCTCCGTCAAGAAGCTCTACCGGGACGACATGGACGAGACCACGGCGGTCAAGGTGGCGCTGGAGGCGCTCTACGACGCCGCCGACGACGACTCCGCCACCGGCGGACCCGACCTGCACCGCAGGATCTTCCCCCTCGTCGACGTCATCACCGAGGACGGACACCGGCGTGTCGGCTCCGACGAGGTCGCCCGGCTGGCGACGGAGGTCGTCGAGGGCCGTGCCGCCGAGCCCGACGGCCCCAAGGCACGGCTGAGCTGAGGCGACCCGAGCCTCCACCCCAGACCTCTCCCGACTAGGTAAGGAACGATCCGCGGTGTCGATGCCGTTCTACGTCGCCCCCGAACAGCAGATGAAGGACAAGGCGGACTACGCGCGCAAGGGCATCGCGCGCGGCCGCAGCGCCGTCGTCCTGCAGTACGAGGGCGGAATCCTGCTGGTGGCGGACAACATGTCCCGCACCCTGCACAAGATCAGCGAGCTGTACGACCGGATCGGCTTCGCCGCCGTCGGCCGCTACCCCGAGTTCGAGAACCTGCGCCTGATGGGCGTGCGCTTCGCGGACGTGCGCGGGTACCAGTTCGACCGCCGCGACGTCAGCGGCCGCCAGCTCGCCAACATCTACGCCCAGACCCTGGGCACCGTCTTCAGCGAGAGCCTCAAGCCCTGGGAGGTGGAGATCGTGGTCGCCGAGGTCGGCGACACGGCGGCCGAGGACGAGATCTACCGCATCACCTTCGACGGCTCCATCGTCGACGAGCAGGGCTTCGTCGCGGTGGGCGGCTCCTCCGAGCACGTGTCCAGCCAGCTCAAGGACAGGTTCGCCGCCGACGCCCCGCTCAGCGCGGCGCTGAACGCGGCCACCCGCGCGCTGGCCCACGACAACGGGGAGGAGCGTGAGCTGGAGGCCGCCAACCTGGAGGTCGCCGTGCTGGAGCGCTCCCGGGAGCACCGCAAGTTCCGCCGTATCCACGGCGACCGCCTGACCGCCCTCATCGAGGAGGGCAAGCGCGGCGCCGCCGGGGACGGGACCGACGAGTGATCTGACAGCACTACGGTGCGGCGCCGCCCGGGCGCCGCACCGGCCGGGCTGGTGGTGGGCGACGCGGCCCCGTCGTCCACACCACGGTGACGGGAAGTTGGTGAGGCCGCGTGGAACGACGGATCTTCGGGCTGGAGAACGAGTACGGGGTCACGTGCACCTTCCGGGGGCAGCGCCGCCTGTCACCGGACGAGGTCGCCCGATACCTCTTCCGCAGGGTGGTCTCGTGGGGGCGCAGCAGCAACGTGTTCCTGCGCAACGGGGCCCGCCTGTACCTGGACGTGGGCAGCCACCCCGAGTACGCCACCCCCGAGTGCGACAGTCTCGTGGACCTCGTGGCGCACGACAAGGCGGGCGAGCGCATCCTGGAGGGGTTGCAGGTCGACGCCGAGCAGCGCCTCCACGAGGAGGGCATCGCCGGGGACATCTACCTGTTCAAGAACAACACCGACTCGGCGGGCAACTCCTACGGCTGCCACGAGAACTACCTGGTCGGTCGGCACGGAGAGTTCGGCCGTCTGGCCGACGTGCTCATCCCCTTCCTGGTCACCCGGCAGATCGTCTGCGGTGCGGGCAAGGTGCTCCAGACGCCCCGGGGCGCGCTGTTCTGCGTGAGCCAGCGGGCCGAGCACATATGGGAGGGCGTCTCCTCCGCGACCACGCGCTCCCGCCCCATCATCAACACCCGGGACGAGCCCCACGCGGACGCCGAACGGTTCCGGCGTCTGCACGTGATCGTGGGCGACTCCAACATGAGCGAGACCACCACCCTGCTCAAGCTGGGCTCCACCGATCTCGTGCTGCGGATGATCGAGGCCGGGGTGGTCATGCGCGACTACACCCTGGAGAACCCGATCCGGGCGATCCGCGAGGTCAGCCACGACATGACCGGTCGCCGCAAGGTGCGCCTGGCCAACGGGCGCGAGGCCAGCGCCCTGGAGATCCAGCGCGAGTACCTGGAGAAGGTGCAGGGCTACGTGGACCGGCACGGGACCGACGCCGTGGGCAAGCGCGTGCTGGACCTGTGGCAGCGCACCCTGGAGGCGGTGGAGACCCAGAACCTGGAGACGGTCCAGCGCGAGATCGACTGGGTGGCCAAGTACATGCTCCTGGAGCGCTACCGGGACAAGCACGACCTCACCCTCTCCTCCCCCCGGGTGGCCCAGCTCGACCTCACCTACCACGACATCCACCGTGAACGAGGCCTGTTCTACCTGATGCAAAAGCGCGGACAGATGGACCGGGTGGTGGGCGACCTGAAGATCTTCGAGTCGAAGTCGGTGCCTCCGCAGACCACCCGCGCGCGGCTACGCGGCGAGTTCATCCGGCGGGCCCAGGAACAGCGGCGCGACTTCACCGTGGACTGGGTGCACCTCAAGCTCAACGACCAGGCGCAGCGCACCGTGCTGTGCAAGGACCCCTTCAAGTCCGTGGACGAGCGGGTCGAGAAGCTGATCGCCGGGATGTGAGCCGGTCGGCGGAAGCGGCCCCGGGGATGGCCGGTGACGGTCACCCCCGGGGCCGTGGCCCCACGCGACCAGGGGTCCCGCTTACGGTGCCGGTCCACACCGCGTTCGCGTCAACCGAAATCCGGAACCGGATGCTCCCAGGGGCTGGCCGAACTCCGACTGTTCGGTAGTGTGACCCTGTCCTGAGCCGGAAATCAGAGGTTGTGACCCATGCACCGACGTGCTGCCGCCCTCGCGGTGCCACTGACCGCCATCGCCCTGGCGGTCTCCAGCTGCTCATCGCTCCCGGAGGACTGGCGTACCCCCGCCTTCCTCCGCATGAACGACGACACGCTCGACTCCCGCCTGCCGCAGGTCACCGGTGACGTCGGCGAGGAACCGGAGATCACCTTCCCCGACATCGAGCCCCCGGACGAGGAGATCTCCGGTGTCGTGAGCAAGGGGTCGGGCGAGGACGCCCTGGTCGGTGCGGACGACCTGGTCATCGCCAACGTCGTCCAGTACCAGTGGACGGCACCCGGTGAGGGCGAGCCGGTCGAGGGGCAGTCCAGCTACGAGAACGGCGCTCCGGACCTGATCCGCATGGACCAGATGCCCGAGTACATCACCGAGACGCTGGTCAGCCAGCCCATCGGCAGCCGCGCCGTCTACGTCTTCCCGGCGCTGTCCGCCGAGGAGATGGCCCAGGCCGAGGCCATGGGCCAGACCGCCCCCGAGGGCGCCAGTGTCCTGGTCATCGACATGGTCGACCGGTTCAGCAAGGGCGCGGTCGTGCCCGGAGAGCAGACCGACGACGGCGGCGGCGACCTGCCCACGGTGACGCAGGACGGTCACCGCCAGCCCGAGATCGAGATCCCCGGCGCGGACGCCCCGGACGAGCTCGACGTCGTCCCCCTCATCGAGGGCGAGGGCGCCGAGGTCGAGGAGGGTCAGCAGATCATCGTCCAGTACACGGGCATCCGCTGGGAGCCCGAGGAGAACGGCGACCACGAGGTCTTCGACTCCTCCTGGACCCAGGGCGGCATCCCCTTCGACACCACGATCGGTGCCGGAGCGGTCATCAAGGGCTGGGACGAGGGCATCGTCGGCCAGCGGGTCGGCAGCCGCCTGATGCTGGTCGTTCCCGGGGACATGGCCTACGGCGCGACCTCCGAGGAGGCGATGGGCGCCCCTGCGGGGACCCTGGTGTTCGTGGTCGACGTGCTGGGCGCCTACGACAACCCGCCGCCGCCCGAGCCGGAGGAGACCGAGGAGTCCGAGGAGGGGGCCGGCGGCGACGAGGTCGCCGAGGAACCCGAGGAGTCCGAGGAGTAGCCCCCGGATCAGCTCGCACCGCCGCCCCCGCGCTCCCGGAGCCGCGGGGGCGGAGGCGTGTCCACGGCCCCCGATCCGCGTGAGGAGGGCGGCGTCGGACCGGTCCGGTGACACGCAGAACGGGTCCGTGCTGCCGGGAAGGCGCGGTCGGCGTGCGTAGAGTCGGTTGCGCACGGCGGGGCGGGTCGAGGGGGAACCATGCCGGACCAGCGGCGGTACTGCTACGTGTCGGGACTACGCCTGGGGGTCCCGGCGCTGGAGGAGCTCTGCGCCCAGGGGCGCCCGCCGGACCTGGTGGTCTCCTACCCGGCGGAGCTGGCGCATCGCTGCGGGTACGCGGACTTCGAGGAGGTCACCCGCCGCCACGGGCTGCCCCACCTGCGGGCCGCCGACATCAACACCGACGAGGTCCGTGACGCCCTGGTCGCCCACCGCGTCGACCTGATGGTGGTGGCGGGCTGGTCCCAGCTGGTCCACGAGGAGGTGCTGGCCTCCCTTCCGCTGGGCGGGGTGGGTCTGCATCCCTCACCGCTGCCGGTCGGACGGGGCCGCGCGCCGATTCCCTGGACCATCCTGCGCGACATGCGCTCCAGCGCTGTCACCCTCCTCCACCTGGACCGGGACGCCTTCAGCGGCGACATCGTCGACCGCATCCGGTTCGACGTGGCCGAGGACGCCACCGCCACCGACCTGTACGAGCGTGCCGCGACACTCCAGGCGGAGCTGCTCGTGCGCCACCTCGGCGCCCTCCTGGAGGGGCGCGCTCCGCGACAGCCGCAGAGGGGCCACGGTTCGGAGTGGCCCCGGCGCCGTCCCAGCGACGGCCACCTGGACCTCGCGGCGGCGGGCCGGGACGTGGACCGCATGGTGCGCGCCCTGGCCTCCCCCTACCCCGGCGCGTTCGCGATGTTCGGCGGCGCGCGCATCACCCTGTGCGGCGGGCGCCTCTCCCACGAGGTCGAGGGCGGGCACCCGGGACAGGTCGTGTCCGCCGGCCCCGGTCGTCAGTGGGGGGTGACCTGCGGGGACGGAAGCGTCTTCGTGCCCGACGTCATCCGGGTGGACGAGGGGGTGCGCGCCGATCCGGCCTCCCTGGCCATGTTCCGCCCCGGACGCTTCTTCGACGTGCCCAGCGAACACATGATGGCCATCACCCGCCGCACGCCGCTCCCGGGGGCCGAACGCCCCCTCCTCGCGGCCCAGTACACCGGGGACCACGACGCCGACCACCCGGTCGGCCCGGACGCGCCGCGCGGTCTCAACCGTCGATGAGCGTCGCGGCGTGGCGCCCGGCGGCGGCCGCGCTCAGGAACGCCGACCGGTCCTCGTCCAGCCCGCGCCCCATCGTGGACACCTTGACCGGGAGCGCGCGCACCTCGTCCTCCAGGCCGGACACCGACACCTCCACCAGGGTGTGCCGCTCTCCGAGGGGCCAGGCCTGGTCGCGGACGCGTTCCCCGAAGAAGCCCGGTAGCCGGGGTACCACCACGTCCGCCGGGGCCAGCGCCACCCGTCCGTAGGCGGTCAGACTGTGGTGGGACACCCCGCGGTGCCGTTCCCGGGAGTCGGCCTCGCTGACCCTCAGGCTCGCCACCGGCCGCCCGTCCAGGACGGCCGCGGCGTTGACCGCCTCACCGCAGGAGACACCGGAGAAGCCCCACGGGGTGCCGGTGCCCAGGTTGCCCGGCCCCTGGCACACCACCGCGATCTCCGCGTCCAGGACGTGCCGGGCGGCCAACAGCCCGGAGTGGACGGTGACCGCCTCCAGGTCGCCGCCGAAGGACTGTCCCGTGGTCACACACCCGCTGAGCAGGCCGTCCTCACGCAAAGCCCCCACGACCCGGGAGAACGCGGCGGGCAGCGCGCCGCCGTCCAGCATGACGTTGACCACCCGCGTCCCGGGCCGCTCGACGCGTACCCCCGCCAGGACGGCGGGCAGCGCGGAGTGCAGGTCGGCCACGACCACCGGCATACCGTCGACCCCCTCGGCCGCGCGCAGCGCCGCGTGGTGGGGCGACCCCTGCTCGTCCGCGCCGAGCACGGTCGCCTGGAGCGGTGTGTACCGTGCCTTCACCAGGTGCCCGGGCCCCTCCCGGTCGGAGGGCAACCGGTCGGGCACCGCGACCACGAGGGCGTACCCTCCCGTGCCCAGTCCCAGGTCCAGGGCGCCGGTGTTGAGCAGGACCGCGTCGCCCACCTCAGGTGCTCCCACGAGGTCCGTGTACGCCAGGGCGGCGCAGGTCACGGCCTGCTCGGGCGGTGCTCCGCGAGCGGGCACGGAGACCGCGCACACGCGGACACCGGGCCAGGAGGGCAGGATCTCTACGACTTCGCCGCGGCGCCACCGGATCATGCTGGGCACGGTACCGTCGGACCTGAACCGAAGGTGGGAGGACGCGCCCTCGCGGCCCCGCCCGGTCCACCACAGCGGGCAACAGCGGGCAAGAGGAGTACGGACGATGTCGCGCAGGAAGACCGAACGGCAGCTGAACCTGGTCATCTGCCTGCTGTCCACCCGACGCCACCTGACCGCCCAGGAGATCCGGGCGACGGTCCAGGGCTACGCCGAGGCCGAGACCGAGTCGGCCTTCAAGCGCATGTTCGAGCGGGACAAGCGGGAGCTGCGCGACAGCGGTATCCCCGTCCAGGTCGGTACCGGGGACGCCTTCAGCGGGGAGGAGGGCTACCGGATCTCCCGCTCCGACTACGAGCTGCCCGAGATCGAACTCCTGCCGGACGAGGCGGTTGTGCTCGGCCTGGCGGCCCGGGCCTGGAGGCACGCCTCCCTCGGGGAGGCGGCCGCCAACGCCCTGTTCAAGCTGCGCTCGGCCGGGGTGCCGGTCGACACCGAGGCCGCTCCGGGACTGACCCCGGCGATGCGCACCGACGAGCCCGCCTTCGGGCCGGTGTGGCAGGCGATCCGGGACCGCCGTCCCATCGCGTTCGACTACCGCAAGCCCGGTGAGAGCGCGGTCCAGCGGCGCGAGGTCGAGCCGTGGGGCATCGTCAACCTGCGCGGGCACTGGTACCTGGTCGGCCACGACCGGCTGCGCGACGCCCGCCGGGTGTTCCGGCTGGGCCGGATGCGGGGCGGGGTCACCGTGCTGCGGACCGGCCCGGACGTGGTCGTCCCCGAGGGGGTGGACCTGCGGTCGGTGGTCTCCCGGCAGAGCGCCGTCCCCGAGCGCACCGCCGTCCTGCGGGTGCGCACCGACTCCGCCCACGACCTGCGCAGGCTCGCGTTGCGCGTGGTCCCGGGTGAGCGGGACAGCACCGGAGACGGTTGGGACACCCTCACCCTGCCCTTCACCAGCACGTCGGCGCTGGTGCGGAGGGTGGCGTCGCACGGCTCTCGCGCGGTGGTGGTCGAACCCGAACAGGTGCGTGCCGCGATGGCGGACCACCTGGCGGGAGTGGTCGAGGGATCGGTCGCGGCGGAGGAGGCCGGAGACGTCGAGGACGCGCCGGGCGCGGACGCTCCGGCGCGGGGTCCGCGCTCGGCCGACCAGCTGCGCAGGCTCCTCATGCTGGTCCCCTACGCGCTCGGGCGCGACGTACGGGTGCCCGAGGTCGCCCGGCACTTCGGGCTCAGCGAGAAGCAGGTGGTCTCGGACCTGAGCCTGCTCTGGATGTGCGGCCTGCCCGGGTACACTCCCGGCGACCTGATCGACGTGGACCTGGACGCGGCTCGTGAGACCGGCGAGATCATCATCGCCAACGCCGACACCCTGGCCCAGCCGCTGCGGCTGACCGCCGACGAGGCCGCGAGCCTGGTGGTGGGCCTGTCGCTGCTGGAGGCGCTCCCCGAGGCCCAGGGGGTCGAGGGCGGGGCGCTGCGGCGCGTGGGGGAGAAGCTGCGCACGGCCGCGGGGTCGGCCGTGAGCGACCTGGCCGACGCCGTACAGGTGCGGGTCGAGGTGGACGACCAGGTGGCCCGGACCCAGCGCACCTGCGCGGAGGCCCTCAACGGCGGACAGCGCCTGCACCTGCGCTACCTGTCGGGGTACCTGGACCAGGTCACCGAACGCGACGTGGACCCCATGGGCCTGGTGGTCCAGGACGGCCAGACCTTCCTGGAGGGCTACTGCCACCTGCGCGAGGACGTGCGGCTGTTCCGTCTGGACCGGGTCCTGGAACTGGCCGTGCTGCCCTTCGCCGCCCAGGTGCCCGAGGGTGTGTCGCGCCGCGACCTGTCCGCCGGGGTCCTTCAGCGTTCCGAGCGCGACGCGCTGGTAACGCTGGCACTGGAGCCGTCCGCGCGCTGGGTCACCGAGGACTACGTGTGCGAGTCGGTGTCCGAACTGCCCGGAGGCGGTACCCGGGCGACCCTGCGTACCCCGGCCCCGGCGTGGGTGACCCGGTTGGCGCTCTCCCTGGGGCGGGAGGGGCGGGTGGTGTCTCCGACGGTCCTGGCCAAGGACGTGCGCACCGAGGCCGAACGCGCCCTGGGCCACTACCGCACCGCTCGAGACCCGGTCGGATTGGTCGAGACCACTTCGTCGCCCGAGTGACGCCGACCTGTTCACCGGGGGGTGGGGTGCGGGTCACGGAGGAAGGAGTATGGTGAATCCGTGATCGCCTTCGCTGTCCTCTGCGGTGTGTTCTGCGCAGGAGTCCTCGCCGCCGGCGCCCTCGCGCTGAGGGTGCGCCGAGCGGCCTCCGCGCTGTCCGCCGAGGTGACACGGGCGGCGGGCGGGTACCAGGCGAGCCGCGCTGACCTGCGTGAGCGCGTCCGCCGTGGCGGTGCTGGGACATGACGGCCCCGCGGACGAACGCGCGTACCATCAGAGGCGCCTGGTCGCGCCCCACAGAGAGGTAGAACCATGGGACCGTTCAACGGACCTACCATCGCCATCCTGGTGATCCTGGCCATCCTGCTGTTCGGAGCCAAGAAGCTTCCGGACCTGGCCCGTTCCCTGGGGCGCAGCGCGCGCATCCTCAAGGCCGAGAGCAAGGGCCTGGTCGACGACGACGCCAACGAGAGCGAGGGCCAGCAGGGTCAGCAGGCCCAACAGCAGGCCCAGCAGCCGCAGCAGCAGGCTCCGCAGAACACGTCGTCGCAGAACCAGCAGGCGCAGCAGCAGGGCTACCCGCAGCTGCCCCCCGGCCAGCGCATCGTCAACGAGTCCGGTGAGCCGACCAACCAGACCTACAACAACTAGACCGTCCCGGCGGACCGGCGTGGCACCGGCGAGGTGCCGCGCCGGTCGGCTGTCGCCAGCGGGGAGCGCCCGCCCCGCAGCGGGCCCAAGGAGAAGAGAGTGACCGCGAGATGAGGCCCCGAAGCCGCTCGGCGAACCCGGACGCCCGGATGCCCCTCATGGACCACCTGCGCGAACTGCGCAACAGGTTGGCCAAGGTGCTCCTCATCCTGTGCCTGGGAGCCGTGGTCGGCTTCGTCTTCTACGACCAGATCTGGGACTTCCTGACCAAGCCCTACTGTTCGCTGCCCGCCTCCCAGGTGGTCGACGGCGGCGGCTGTTCCCTCATCGTCACGGGCCCCTTCGACGCCTTCTTCGTGGCCTTCAAGGTCTGGATCTTCGTCGGAGCCCTGGTCACCGCCCCGCTCTGGCTCTACCAGCTGTGGGCCTTCGTCGCCCCGGCGCTGCACAGCGGTGAGAAGAAGTACGCGTACATCTTCGCCCCGCTGGCCGGGGTCCTCTTCGTCGCCGGAGCGGCCCTGGCGTACTCGATCACCGCGCTGGCGCTCCAGATGCTCTTCGGGTTCCTGCCCGACGACGCGGACCCCTATCTGACCATCGGCGAGTACCTCAGCTACATGCTCATCATGATGAGCATGTTCGGCCTGGGCTTCGTCATGCCGCTGCTGGTGGTCCTGCTCAACATCGTGGGCATCCTCTCCCACGAGGCCATCGCCAAGTGGCGCCGGGTGATCATCTTCTCCGCCTTCCTGGTGGCCGCCGTCATCACCCCGGCCGAGCCGATCTCGATGCTCGCCCTGGCCGTGCCCCTCGTGATCCTGTTCGAGATCGCCGAGGTGTTCTGCTTCTTCAACGATCGCCGCAAGAAGCGCCGCGACCCCACGAGCACGCTGGACGACGACGAGATCTCCGAGCTCGACGACCAGCCCTCCGAACTGGACCACACGCCCCTCCCCCTGGAGGACACCGACTCCGACGGTGGTTCGGGCCGGCGTTCCTGAGCGAACCGCCGACGCGTTAGGGTCGGCGGGGGAGACCGTGGGCCACCTGCGGGCCGGTCCGCCCGACCGCCGCCCGGTGCCGCCCCCTCTCACCGCTGAGACACCACGGAGCCCGCCCCGAACGGGTTCCCGGACTAGGAAGTGCTGATGAGCGAGCAGACAGAGACCAAGAGGGAACTGCCGCCCGAGGCCATGGGAAACGAGAAGTGGCACGACACCACCCACGCGGTGTGGCTGCGCTCCTCCCTGTCCAAGGAGGAGTCCGAGGCGGTCGTGGAGGTCGCCGAGTTCGACGACGGTTTCCGTGCGGTGCGCGACGGCAAGTCCCCGGAGAAGGGCACCCTGTTCTTCACCCCCCAGGAGTGGGAGGCCTTCGTCCTGGGCGCCCGCGACGGTGAGTTCGACATCCCCGAGGAGTACCTCACCGAGGAGGAGATCGCGATCCAGCGCGGCGAGACCGAGGTCGAGGCGACGTGGGTTCCCTCCCCTCTGAACACACCGGAGGCGATGGAGGAGTACCATCGCCGCCAACGTGAGGAATCCGAGCGGGAGTCCACGACCGAGGACGACTGAGCGGTTCACCCACACCCGGGCGCGCGGGTGTGCGGGTTCCTCACCCGACCCGTACACCCTTTCGTCCCCAGATGTGGGTAGCAGAGGACCGGACCATGTCCCCTCATATCGCTCTTGTGGCCAACCCGGCCTCCGGCCGCGGCCGCGCCGCCGTCATCGCCGTGCGGCTCAAGGAGGCCCTGCGCGCGCGGGGCGCGCGCGTTCACGTCTACACCGGACGGTCGGCCGCGGACAGCCGCAGGCTGGCCAGGTTGGCCGCGGCCGACCGCCCCGACGCCCTGGTGGCGGTGGGCGGTGACGGCCTGGTACACCAGGTTCTCCAGGGCGTGGTGGGCACGGGTGTGCCCCTCGCCGTCATCCCGGCGGGCAGCGGCAACGACGTCGCCCGCGCCTTCGGCGTCCCCAAGGGTTCGCCCGACAGAATGGCCGAGGCGATCCTGGCCGGGCGCACACGGGCCAGCGACGTCGTCCGCCTGACCACCGCCGACGGCCGCCAGCGGTACTACATGAGTGTGCTGGCCTGCGGTTTCGACGCCCGGGTCAACGAACGGGTGAACAACTTCCGGTTCGGGATGGGCCGGTTCGGCTATCTCGTCGGGTTCGTCGCCGAGCTCCGTTCCTTCCGGCCCATCGACTTCCGGATCGACGTCGACGACCGTCGGATCGCCGAGCCCGGGATGCTCGTGGCGGTCGGTAACACCAGCGCCTACGGCGGCGGGATGCACGTGTGCGCCGAGGCCGTCCCCGACGACGGGCTACTCGACGTGGTGTTCGTGCGGCAGGGGCCGCTCGGCCGCTTCCTCCGCCTGTTCCCCCGGGTCTTCAACGGCAGCCACCTGGAACTGGACGAGGTGGTCTTCGCGCGGGGACGCCGGGTCACCATCCGCGGCGAGGCCGGTACCGCGTACGCGGACGGGGAGCCCACGGGGGCGCCGACCCTGGTGTGCGAGGTGGTGCCGAAGTCGGTCGAGATGTTGGAGCTGACCTCATAGGCTGGACGTCCTATGAGTAGTCACTCCGAGCGTTACGCCGCCTTCCGCAGGCGCCAGAGCGCCTCCAGCGCCGCGATCGAGGCCTTCCAAGGCCTGTACGGGTTCGAGTTCGACCCCTTCCAGATCCGGGCCTGCAAGGCCCTGGAGAGCGGACACGGGGTGCTGGTCGCCGCCCCGACCGGTTCCGGTAAGACCGTGGTCGGCGAGTTCGCCGTGCACCAGGCCCTCGACGAGGGCACCAAGTGCTTCTACACCACGCCGATCAAGGCCCTGTCCAACCAGAAGTACAACGACCTGGTCAAGCGCTACGGCGCCGACCAGGTCGGCCTCCTCACCGGTGACAACAGCGTCAACGGTGAGGCACCCGTGGTCGTCATGACCACCGAGGTGCTGCGCAACATGCTCTACGAGGGCTCGTCCACCCTGGGCGGTCTGGCCTACGTGGTCATGGACGAGGTGCACTACCTCGCCGACCGGTTCCGCGGCGCGGTCTGGGAGGAGGTGATCATCCACCTCCCGGAGTCGGTGCGGATGGTCGCCCTCTCCGCGACCGTCAGCAACGCCGAGGAGTTCGGCGAGTGGCTCCAGCAGGTGCGCGGCGACACCACGGTGATCGTCGACGAGAAGCGCCCGGTCCCGCTGTGGCAGCACGTCATGGTGGGCCGGCGCATCCACGACCTGTTCGTGGAGGAGCGTCCGGAGGAGGAGGACGACGACGGGGAGGGCGGCGGCCGGGGCCGGCGCAGGCGCGAACGCCGACGGGCGCAGCACCAGCGGCCGCGGGAGATCCAGGTGGGCGGGCGCAAGCTGCTCATCAACCCGCAGCTCACCCGTACGGCGGAGGACGACGCGCGCACCACCCAGCTCGCCAACCGCCGTCGCCACCCGCAGACACGGGCACGGGGCAACGTGCGCCCGCGCACGCGCTTCGCCCCGCCCTCGCGGCCGATGATCATCGAGGAGCTGGACGCGGAGGGTCTGCTCCCGGCGATCACCTTCATCTTCAGCCGGGCCGGGTGCGACGACGCCGTCCGCCAGTGCGTGGCCTCCGGGCTGGAGCTGACCACTCCCGAGGAGGCCGCCTACATCCGCGAGTACGCGGAGTCGCGCTGTGCGGACATCCCGCGCGCCGACCTGACCGTGCTGGGCTTCGACTCCTGGCTGCGCGCGCTGGAGGCGGGCATCTCCGCCCACCACGCGGGGATGCTGCCCACCTTCAAGGAGATCGTCGAGCACCTGTTCTCCAAGGGGCTCATCCGGGCCGTCTTCGCCACGGAGACGCTGGCCCTGGGTATCAACATGCCCGCGCGCACGGTCGTGATCGAGAAGCTCGACAAGTGGAACGGCGAGACCCACGCCTCGCTCACGCCGGGTGAGTACACACAGCTCACCGGGCGCGCCGGTCGGCGCGGCATCGACGTGGAGGGGCACGCCGTCGTCGTGTGGCAGGCCGGGACCGACCCCGAGTCGGTGGCGAGCCTGGCCGGTACCCGCACCTACCCGCTCAACTCCAGTTTCCAGCCCTCGTACAACATGGCCGTCAACCTGGTCGGCCAGGTCGGCCGCCAGCGCAGCCGGAACATGCTGGAGGCCTCCTTCGCGCAGTTCCAGGCCGACCGAGCGGTGGTGGGTCTGGTCAAGCAGCTGCGTAAGCACGAGGAGGCGCTGGAGGGGTACGCCAGGGCGGCCGAGTGCCACCTCGGTGACTTCATGGAGTACGCCGGTCTGCGCAGGGCGCTGAGCGACCGCGAGGCGATGCTGGCCAGGAACCGTTCGGCGCAGCGGCGCGACGAGGCGTTGGAGAGCCTGGAGCGGCTCCGGCCGGGCGACATCATCCGTATTCCGGCCGGTCGCTACTCCGGGCACGCCGTGGTCCTGGACCCCGGACTCAAGCACGACCTGCCCGCCCCCCTGGTGCTCACGGTGGACAAGCAGGTCAAACGGGTCAACTCCAGCGACTTCCCGGTGCCGGTGCACCCCTCGGGGCGGATGCGCATCCCCAAGTCGTTCTCCGCGCGCTCGCCGCGTTCGCGCCAGGACCTGGCCTCCACCCTGCGCAACAAGCTCAGGCAGGAGGGCACCGACCCCTCCTACGAGCGGGGCGGAAACCGGGGCGCACAGGAGGACTCCGAGGTCCGCCGGTTGCGCGCCGCCCTCAGGGAACACCCCTGCCACGGCTGCTCCGACCGCGAGGACCACGCCCGTTGGGCGGAGCGGTACTTCCGCCTCCAGAAGGAGACCGACGCGCTGCGGCGTCGGGTGGAGGGGCGTTCGCACGTCATCTCCCGCACTTTCGACCGGGTGTGCGGGGTGCTGGAGGACCTGGAGTACCTGACCGGCGACGACGTCTCCGAGGACGGCGGCAAGCTGGCCAAGATCTACTCCGAGCTCGACCTGCTGGTCGCCGAGTGCCTGCGCCGGGGGGTGTGGGAGGACCTCAACCCGGTGGAGTTGGCCTCCTGCGCCGCCGCGCTGGTCTACGAGGCGCGACGCGGCGACGACGCCTACCCGCGCCTGCCCGAGGGGAAGGTGGAGGAGGCCCTGGCGGAGATGACGCGGCTGTGGGGCGAGCTCAACGAGGTCGAGTCGCGCCACCGGGTGTCGTTCCTGCGCCAGCCCGACCTGGGATTCGTGTGGACCGCGCACCGGTGGGCGCGCGGCGACCGGCTGGACGCGATCCTGCGCCAGTCGGACATGACCGCGGGTGACTTCGTCCGCACGGCGAAGATGCTCACGGACATGCTCAGCCAGATCGCGGGGGCCGCGGTCGACCCGCATGTGCGCGGGACCGCCCGCAAGGCGGCCGATCTCGTCCGACGCGGTGTGGTGGCCTATTCCTCCCTGACCTAGGGTCGGAACCGGGCACAGTGGTGCCCCGGTGGTCGAAACGGGCCATACGGGGCGCCATCATGGGAGGTGCACGGGACCCCTACGGGGGCCTGTAGTCCGCCACACCTCCTGAATCGAGGCTTCAGCCATGCTGCGTACCCTCATGAACGGCAAGATCCACCGGGCGACGGTCACCCAGGCCGACCTGCACTACGTCGGATCGGTCACCATCGACGCCGACCTGATGGACGCCGCCGACATCGTCGACGGCGAGCAGGTCCACATCGTCGACATCGACAACGGCGCCCGCCTGGTCACCTACGCTCTGGTGGGTGAGCGGGGCAGCGGGGTGATCGGGATCAACGGTGCCGCCGCGCGACTGGTCAGTCCCGGCGACCTGGTGATCATCATCGGCTACGCGCAGGTGGACGAGCGCGAGCGCGCCGACCACGTCCAGCACATCGTGCACGTCGACGAGCGGAACCGGATCGTCGCCCTGGGCAACGACCCGGCCGAGCCGGTCCCCGGCAGCGACCAGGTCGCGGGGCGCTGAGGCGGATCACCGCGACGGCGCGCCCGTGCCCCGGCACGGGCGCCCGCGTCGGCCCCCAGCGGGTGACGAACCGGTGCGGCGGGCCGAAAACCCCGCCGGATGGCCGGTTCCGGCCTGATCGGACCTCCGGGTCCCGGGTATGTCCAGTGGCGCCATGGACGAACGGGACGAGGAACGGCGGCTGGTCGCCGCGCACATCGAGTGGCAGAAGCAGGGCGCGTGGGTCGTGCTCTGGGGGTGCTACACCCGGTGCTTCTGGGCCTTCGCCGCCTGGCCGGTGATCCCCGTCGGGGGTGTGGTGGTGCACGCAGACGACCCCGACCTGCTCTACGCCGAGATGCGCTACGTCGAACGCGAGCACGACTTCCTGAGGTGGCGCTACGGGCGCGGCCGCGCGGGAGCGTGAGGTTCGACGACCCCAGGACCTGGCCCGGGCCCGGGCACGGGGCTACGATGCATCCGCGAGCCGGACGAATCGGAGAAAACGCCCCTTGTCCCCAGAAACCAGCCAGCACGATCGTCCCCTCTCCGAGACGGGGCGCGCCCGCCTCCAGCGCCGCACGGTCCTGGTCCTGGTGTTCGCCCAGGTCGTCGGGAGTGTTGGCATGGGTGCCATGCTGGCTGTCGGGGCGCTCATCGCCCTCGACCTCAGCGGTTCCGACACGTGGTCGGGAATGGCCACGACCATGATCACCCTCGGTGCGGCCGTGTTCGCGCTCCCCCTGGCCTCGTTGGCCTCCCGGAGCGGGCGGCGTCCCGGTCTGGCCCTGGGCTGGTTCTTCGGAGCGCTGGGCGGGACCGTGGTCATCGCCGCCGCACTCGCGGAGTCCTTTCCCCTCTTCCTCCTGGGCATGCTGCTGGTCGGCGCCGGAACCGCCACGAACCTCCAGGCCCGGCACGCGGCCGCGGACCTGGCCACCGAACGCACCCGTGGCCGCGACCTGTCCCTGGTGGTGTGGGCGACCACGGCGGGTTCGGTGGTCGGCCCCAACCTCGTCGGTCCGACCGGAGGCCTGGCCGCCCGTCTGGGGTTGCCGGACCTCCTGGGCCCGGTACTGCTCACCACCGCCGGATTCCTGGGCGGCGCCGTGCTGATCGCCGTCCTGCTGCGCCCGGACCCGTTGCTCACCGCTACCGCCGAGGCGGCGCGGGCCGAACGGGACCGGGGCCGCGAACCCGAGGGGCGGGTCGGTCTGGCCGACGCGCTGCGGGCGATCGGTCGGACCCCGGCAGCGCTGCTGGCGGTGGTCGGGGTCGTGGCCAGCCACACGGTGATGGTCGCGATCATGACGATGACGCCGGTCCACCTGTCGCACCACGGGGCCGCGCTCACCGTGATCGGACTGACCATCTCCCTGCACATCGCCGGAATGTACGGGCTGTCGCCGCTCGTGGGGTGGCTGGCCGACCGCGTCGGCCGGGTGCCCACGCTGATCGTCGGGCAGGTGCTCCTGCTGGTCGCGGCGGCCGTCTCCGGTACGGCCGGGCACCACGCCCTCCAGGTGACGGTCGGGCTGGTGCTGCTCGGCCTCGGCTGGTCCTTCGGCCTGGTCTCCGCCAGCACCCTGCTCGCGGAGTCGCTGCCGGCCGGGGTGCGCCCCCGCGCGCAGGGGGTCGGCGACCTGGCGATGAACCTGGGCGCCGCCTCGGCCGCGGGGGTGTCCGGCATGGTGCTCGCGACGGTCGGTTTCGGTGGCCTGAGCCTGTTCGCCGCCCTGTTCACCGTGCCGGTGTTCGCGCTGGCCCTGCGCACGCGGGCAAACACTTCCTGACCTTTATCGTAAAGGCCCGTTGCGCTCGGCTTCGGGCGCCCTCCGCGCGGCTACGGTGCGGTTCTGGAGGGGTCCGCCGTTCGCGGCGGGCCGCGCTGGCGGACGAAGGGGTGGTGTGGGTGAGTGATCGCGAGCCCGACGAGGGCGCCGGGGAGCGGCCGGACCGGGACCCCGTCAACCACCACCCGCCGGAGGAGTGGCGGCCGGGAGACCCCGGGGACCCGGCCGAGGGCGGTCCGCAGCCGCCGGGGGAGCCCCCGCACGGGACCCCCTCGGGCGCGGAGCACGGCTACGGCACCCCCGCGCCGGACCAGCCCTCGTACGCGCCGCCTCCCGGCGGACCGTACCCGGGCGGGGCGCTCCACGGAGGCCCGCCGCCGCACGGGGGTCCGCCACGGAGCGAACAGCCGTACGGCTGGCCCTCGACCGGCTGGCCTCCCCCCGGACCCGCTCCGGGGCCGCCGATGGCACCCCCGCCGGGCGGGCCCGCCCCGCACGGTCCGCCGCCGGGGCAGCCCCCCGGACAGGGCGGCTCCTGGCCGACCGGACCGGGGGAGTACTCGCAGGGGCCCAGCGGTCCGGGCGAGGCCGGTGCCGAGAACGCGGGGTATCCGCCCGGGTACGGCGGATACCCGAACGAGCCGGTCGGTTACGGCCCACCCGGCGGGTACGGGCCGCCCGGACAGGGCGGCTACGGGCCTCCGCCCTCCCGGCCCACGCCGTGGGGCAAGATCGTCGGGATCGGGTGCGGTGTCCTGCTCGTCCTCCTGCTCGCCCTGGGCGGTTGTGCGGCGGTGGCCCTGGTCCTGGCGGACCAGAGGGTGTCCGGCGGAGAGGGTCCGGGCGTCGAGGAGCCCGGGGGCGGAGCGTCGGAGGAGGGCGCTCCCTCGGAGGCGGGGCTCACCGCCTCCGCCACCGAGTTCGAACCGAGCTCGCTGTATGTGGAGGGCGACTTCACCAGCGTCGAGGTGACCGTCACCAACTCGGGTTCCGAGGCGCTGGACGTCAACCCGCTCTACTTCGTCCTGGTCGACGCCGAGGGGGTCGAGCACACCCCGGGCGACGCGATCGCGATGGACGCCAACGAGCTCGGGGTGCAGACCCTGGAACCCGGGCAGAGCGCGACCGGGACGATCACCGTCCCCGGTGAGATCGAGGCCGAGCGGGTGCTCTTCGAGCCCTACTTCACGGGCCCGGTCGAGGCTCCCGTGACCTGAACCGCGTCGGCGGCGCGGGGCCCGTCAGGGGGCGAGCGCGGGGTCGCGCAGCCACTCCGACAGGTCCTCCCGGCGTTCGCTGTCGCACTTGAGCGGGCAGGTGGTGCAGAAGCCGTGTTCGGGGTCGCCCTTGTAGTCGAAGCAGCAGGTGCCCCGGACCGCCCAGGTACCGCGGGGGTGGTCGGGTGCGAAGGGGAACAGGCGCGGGCGTCTGCGGGTGACGGCCCCCGCCTCGACCACCGCGTCACCGAGCCGGGTGGCCAGATCCCAGGCCTGTTCGGCGTCGCGGCCGAGGTAGCGGGCGGGGTTGAGCATGTAGAAGTGCAGGGTGTCCAGGACCCAGCCCCACAGGGTGCGGCGACCGGCCCGCGAGTGGGCGTGCAGGGAGTCGACCAGGGGGCCGACGGTGGCGAACAGGGCTTCGGCGACCAGCCGCAGCTGGTGGTCCTCGTCGCGGGCCAGCACGGTGTCGGGGTGGCCGACGGCGGGGTCGTCGGGCAGGACCACGGTACGCGTGTCGGCCACGGCCGGTGTGCCGAACCGGCTCGAGCGCGTGTCCCAGGGCAGGTACAGGGAGCCGGGTGTGAGGAGCGGCCCGCGTCCGGTCAGGTACAGGCAGGAGGCGACCAGGAAGACGGGCTCGCGCAGGGTCACGCGCAGGAAGTTGGTGGCGGCGGGCAGCCGGTGACCGGGGCCGTGCTCGGTCCTGAGCTTGTCGAACAGGACCGGGAGCCAGCCGTCCCCGGTCATGGAGGCGACCGAGTGGAACTGGGTACCCTCCGCCGGGCGCCCGTGGAGGGCGTCGGAGGTGGTGAACGTCGGCAGCGGCGCGAACTTCAGCCGCGCGCTGGCGCCGCGCAGGGCGTCGAGCGGATCTGGACTCACCTGGCAACCCTTCGTCGCGGAACGGAACCGGTGGGTCCGGGTCGTACGGCGGCGACCGTCGGAGGGCCCGGTTCACGTGTGCCCGTGAAGTGAGGCTACCCTAACTATCCGGACCCCCGCAATGTGTCCGCCTGGAGGTTTGCCCAAACATGGCCCCGTTTCTCCCGAAGGTCGGCCGGTCAGTCGGCCAGGCCGCGGAAGCGGCGCAACGCCAGCGGTACGCTCACGGCCAGCAGCGCCGCGGGCACGATCACCGCCAGCAGCAGGGCGTTCTGCGCGGGCCAGGTGTCGGAGGGCAGCACCTCGTTGCCGAACAGCTCACGGGTGGCGGTGACCACCGCTGACAGCGGGTTCCACTCGGCGATCGGGCTCAGCCACGAGGGCATCGCGGACGAGGGCAGGAAGCTCGTGGACAGCATGGTGAGCGGGAACGCGAGCGGGTAGACGAGCATGCTCGCGGCGTCCGGGTTGGTGGCGTACAGACCCGCCAGGACGCCGACCCACACGAGGGCGAAGCGGAAGAGCAGCAGCAGGCCCACGGCGGCCAGCGCCCGGACCGGGCCGTCCTCGAAGCGCCAGCCCATCAGCGCGCCGCAGCCCAGCAGCAGCGCGATCTCCAGGACGGCGCGCAGCATGTCGGTCAGCGTGCGCGCGCCCAGGACGGCCATCGGTGTCATCGGCATGGAGCGGAAGCGGCTCATGACGTCGCGCGAGGAGTCCCGGGCGATCCCGGCCGACGTCCCGGCGATGCCGTAGACCATCACCATGGCCAGCATGGCGGGCACCAGGAAGGCGCGGTAGTGGTCGGCGCCGCCGCTCGACATCACGTCGCCGAACACGTAGCCGAAGAGCAGGACCATCAGCAGGGGCATGCTGATCGCGATGGCCAGCTCGAAGGGGTCGCGGAGCATGTGCCGCAGGTTGCGTCGGCTCAGGACCAGGACGTCGGACCAGGTCCCGGCCCCCGAGCCGGGGACGCGTCCCCGAGTGGGGGCTCCGGTACGGGCGGGCTGGGTCGGGGTGGGGCGGGTGGCGGTCATCGGGAGACCTCTTCGGTGGTTGTCGTGGTCGTCGTCGCGGTCCCGGTCAGGCCCAGGAAGACCTCGTCGAGGCTCGGTCGGCGCACTCCGAGGTCGGTGACGCCCAGGCCGGAGCCGTCGAGGGCGCGCACGGCCCCGGTGAGGGCGGCCATGCGGTTCTCGGCGGGCACGCTGACCCGTCGTTCGTCGCGGTGCACGCTGGCGGGCGCGGACAGGGCGTCGCCGAGGAGGTCGGCGACGGCGGACAGGTCGGCGGGGTCGTGGACGAGTACGTCGAGGCGGTCCCCGCCGACCTGGCCCTTGAGGGCGTCGGGGGTGCCCTCGGCGATCACCCGGCCGCGGTCGATGACCGCGACCCTGTCGGCGAGCTGGTCGGCCTCCTCCAGGTACTGGGTGGTGAGCAGCACGGTGGCGCCGCCGCGGACGAGGTCGCGCACGGCGTCCCACACCCGCATGCGGCTGCGCGGGTCCAGGCCGGTGGTGGGTTCGTCGAGGAACAGGACACGCGGCTCCTGGATGAGGCTGACCGCCAGGTCGAGGCGGCGCCGCATCCCGCCGGAGTACCCGCTGGCGGGGCGGTCGGCGGCCTCGACGAGGTCGAAGCGTTCCAACAGCTCCTCGGCGCGGTCGCGTGCTCCGGTGCGGTCGAACCCGTACAGGAGGGAGAACATCACGAGGTTCTCCCTCGCGGTCAGGATCTCGTCGACGGAGGCGTACTGGCCGGTGAGTCCGATGACGGAGCGGACCAGCGCGGGCTCGGTGAGCACGCTGTGACCGCAGACGGCGGCGGTTCCGGAGTCCGGGCGGACCAGGGTGGCCAGGGCGCGCACCGTCGTGGTCTTCCCGGCTCCGTTGGGACCGAGCAGGCCGAGGACGGTGCCCGGTTCCACGGTGAGGTCGAGTCCGTCCAGGGCGCGGGTGTCGCCGTAGCGCTTGTGGAGTCCCCTGGCCTCGACGGCCGGGGGAGGGGTCGCTACCATGGTGACTCCTCAGAAACTGTGTATGTCATAAACGTATTAGTGTAAGTAGTACACAGTTCTAGGATGGGTGTCAACCACGGCGACGGGGCCCGGCGGCGGACCCGTGTGGGAGGCGACGACGGGCGGGGTATGACGAGCGACGAGCGGCCGGCGGGGACCACCCGCGAGATCGAACTCCTGTGGGGGCGGCGGGAGACGCCACGACGCGGACCCAAACCGAAACTCAGCCGCGCGGCGGTCGTGGAGGCCGCCGTGGCGGTGGCCGACGCCGAGGGCCTGGACGCGGTCTCCATGCAGCGCGTGGCCCGGGAGCTCGGCTTCACCACCATGTCGCTCTACCGGCACGTGGACAGCAAGGAGGACCTGCTCGTCTTCATGCAGGACGCCGCGATGTCCCAGCACCCCGCCGGGCCCCGTGACGACGGCGACTGGCGGGCCGGTACGGAGGAGTGGTGCCACGGAGCCCTCGCCCAGTACCGCAGGCACCCCTGGGCCGCCTACGTCCCGCAGTCGGGCCCGCCGAGCGGCCCCAACGGCCTGCGGTGGATGGAGGCCGGACTGCGTGAGATCGCCGCCTCCGGCCTCGACGCCCCCGAGTCGCTCCAGATCCTGCTGTTGCTGACCTACTCCCTCAGGGACCTGTTCCGTATGGAACAGGACATCGCCCGCGCCGCGCGCGAGCGCGGCGTACCCCTGGACAACGAGGGAGACGAGTGGGTCCGGGGCCTGCGCGGGGTCCTGGACCCCGAGGAGTACCCGACCCTCCTGTGGGCCCTGGACCAGGGAACCTTCGCCGAGGAACCGCCCGGCTACCGGGAAGAGGACGGAGCGATGGGCGGTCTGGGCTTCGCGATCCAGCGCATCCTCGACGGGGTCGACGCCTACGTGCGCTCCACCGGGCGGGACCGGGCGGGGGACTGAGGGGACGGGGACCGGAACCGCGGGCGGGGCCCGAACCCCGGCCGCGCGTCGACAACGCTCCCGTCCCCGAAACTCAGCGCACCAGCACCAGGTGGTGGCGGGCGAGCGCGGCCACCACCCGCCCACACGCCTCGGCCTCCACACCGGCGAGGTCGGCCAACGCCGTCACGGACAGCTCCCGGTGCCGTGCCAGCGCCTCCAGCACCGGTTCCGCCAGGACCGGCAACCGGTACCGCTTACCGGCCACGGTCACGGCCACTCGGGCGCCGGGACCCTCACCCTCGCGCACCACCGGGGGCGGCAGGATCGGGACGAACTCGACCCGGGCGTGCCCCGGAGGCGCGCCGTCCTCCACCGGCCATGGCAGGGAGAACGAGGTGCGGCGCGGGAAGCGGGCGTCACGCTCGGCGAGGAAGGTGTCCAGATCCAGACGCTCCGCCAGCTCCGTGACGCGTGCCACCAGCTCGTGCCGGTGCTTGCGGCGCGTGTCCGGATCGGCGAAGCGGGGCAGGTCCCGCCGGAACGCCTCCTCCTCGAACAGCTCGCGTACCAGCGCGTCCGCCCAGTCGATACCGGTGGCGCGTGTGAATCCGAAGGTCAGGTGCATGCTGACCTCGCCGGTGCCGGTCACCGTGTGCCACCAGCCGCGCGGCACGTGAATCACCTGACCGGGCCGCAGCACCCCCTCCCACACCAGGTGCGGCTCGCCGTCCGCGTCACGGGGCGGGGTGTGCGCGTGGTCGGTGTCGTTCTTCATCGGGAACGGGCGCGAGCCGGGGCCGTGTACCTGCCAGTGCTTCTCACCCTCCAGCTGCACGATCACCGTGTCGTGGTCGTCCCAGTGGGTGTCGAACCCCCGCGACTCTCCCCAGATCAGGTACAGGTTGGCCTGCGCGCGCTCCCGGGTCAGACGCATGAGGTCGTCGGCGGCCGCTCCGACCGGCGGGTGCATCCGGTCGACGCCGTCCAGCACCAGACTGGCCCCCGAACGCAGTTCCCGGTAGAGCGACTCGGGGCGGATGGTCCGGCGGTCGGCGCGCGAGACCCGGGTGCGGTCGGTGTAGCGGTCGAGCGGAACCGGGGACCCGTCCCGGTGCAGCCGCAGCCGGGGCGGTTCCGGGGCGCAGTCGGCCAGCAGCCGGTTGAGGTCCTCGAAGGTCAGGAGCGAGCGCACGGCGTCCGCGCCCAGGTCGGCGAAGACGAACTCCTCCGACAGTCGGGTGGTGAGTGCGTCGCGGCCCACGACGTCGCACAGGGTTCGGGTGAACAGGCTGCCGGGATCGGACACGGCTGTCCCCTTTCCGGGGGTCGGACGTTACGGTGCGTGCGTGCGGGCGCGGACGGGAACGGAAAAAGGGGAGCGGGACCGGGGCGGTACCCGGCCGGGCCCGCCCGGCCCGCGCGTGGCGGCCGGACCGGGCGAGCGGAGATCAGATGAAGTCGGAGCTGGAGTCGGTGCCGTCGTTGTCGCCGCCCGCGGTGGTGTCGCGGGAGGTCACCTCCGCCAGCTCCTCGACCTCAACCTCGATGGGGTCCATACCGCACCTCGCTTTCTGTGTGCCGTCGATCCTCTTGGCCAGGGCCGGGCCGGACGCCGTCAGCGCCCGGTGAGCCCCGTTCTGTGGGCCGCGAACGCGTGCGCGTCCGCGGCCAGCCCCACGGCCCTGCTCACGGCGCGCGGGCCGTGCCCGACGTCGCGCTCGTAGCGCAGGAGGGCGCGGGGGAGGTCGTCCTCCGGCCCGGCCGCCAGCAGCGCCGCGCACATCTTGCGCGGGTGGGCGGCGTCGGTCCGCGTGTCGCCGTCGAAGCCGGTCAGCAGGACGCTGGGGTACCGGGTGCCGCCCGCGCGGGGGGAGGCCTCCAGGACGCGGTGGTAGGGCGAGTACGAGACCAGGGCGGCGAAGTCGTCGGGGTCGGCGGTGGTACCGAACTCGCGGGTCCACATACGGCCCAGCCCCAGGTGCTCGAAGCGCACCATGTCCGCGAGCGGCGCCGACGCGATCACCGCCGCGCACAGGTCGGGGCGGGCGGTGGCGGCGGCCAACACGAGCAGCCCGCCCGCCGAGCCCCCGGACAGGCAGAGTTCGGACCGGGCGCACCACCCGGTGGCGACCAGGGTGTCGGCGGCGGCGACCAGGTCGCGTACCGCGCGGGTCTTGTGACGGCCGGAGCCCTCCAGGTGCCAGCGTCGCCCGGCGTCGCCCCCGCCCCTGACATGGGCGACGGCGTAGCGGCCGCCGGACAGCAGCCAGGCGAGCACGGTCGCACTGAACCCGAACTGGCGCGGGCGCCCGAAGCCGCCGTAGGCGTGCAGCAGGGTCGGGCCCGGACCGGGTCGCCCGGAGACGTCGAAGACCGTGACCGGTACCCGGGTGCCGTCCGAGGAACGGGACCACACCACGGTGCGCACCACCGAGGGGGCGGAACCCGGGCCGCCGGGCGCGCCGGAGCGGACCGCGCGCGCCCGGGGGGCCTCGGCGCGGGCCGGGCCGGGCCAGGGTTCGGGGTCGGTGCCGCCCGGCGGAAGGCGCAGCACCCTCCGCTGGGCGGCCACGTCCGCGTACTCCAGGAAGACCGTGCCGTCAGGCGCCGCGACGGGACCCGAGACCATCCCCTGGCCCGGGAGCCGCACGGCGTGGGAACGGGCTCCGGTGACGGCGTCGTGCACGGAGGCCTCGCTGATGCCCAACCGGGTCCGGACCACCAGCAGCGCGGTGCCACCGGGGGCGCGGTGCGGACAGAACGCGTCCAGGGTCGTGCCGGGGTCCTGGGAAACGACCTCGCGCCAGTACTCGGGGGTGATCCGCCCCCGGGGCGCGGCGGGGTCCACGGCGCACACGCGTCGGCGGGGCGCGTCGAGGGACGTGCGCAGGTACAGCAGGCCGTCCGGGCCCGCCCGCACCTCCGTCTCCGCCTCGTGGCCCACCTGGAGGGGCCGCAGATCCGGGCGCTCCGGCCCCCGCGCGGCCAGGTCGGCCAGCCACAGGTCGGTACGGTGCCCGGTGCCGTGCCCCTCGCTGACCAGGAGCCACCGGTCGCCCAGGACGCGAACGCCCGGCACCGTGCCCGGCCCCGAACACGGGTGGACGAAGGTCTCGGCGCCGTCCGCGACCCGGCGCAGCCACACGCCGCGCATCCCCCTGACACCGTCGCGGCGCACGTAGTAGAACGCCTCGGGGACACCCGGGAGCCAGGCCACGTGCGAGTAGCGCACCCCGTGGACGGTCGGTCCGACCTGGGTCCCGTCGGCGGCCCGCAGCACGCGCAGGGCACCGCGCTCCACCCCTCCCGACGAGGTCTGCACCGCGACCAGGGTGCCGTCCGGAGCCGGCTCCCAGGCGTCCAGGGTGGTCCCTCCGTCGGGGTCGTCCGAGCAGGGGTCGTGGACCGTTCGAGGTGCCCGCGCGCCGCTGTCGGGCGGGCTGTCGTGCGCCCGCGCTGGCCACACCACGAGTCGGGGGTGCTCGCTCCCGGCGTGGCGTACGGTGGCGAACACCGCGTCGGCGCGGTGCGTCGGAGGCGACCACAGGTCGGTGGCGACCAGCTCTCGGATCAACCCGGCGAGGTGGTCGCGCAGGGGCCAGGACGCCGCCTCGCGCTCGTACTCCCGCGCGCGGTCCGCCAGCCAGCGTTCGGTCGCCGGGGAGTCGGGGGTCTCCAGCCAACGGTAGGGGTCGGGGACGGGGGGGCCGTGCAGGGTGTCGACCACCGACACGGGGCCTGGGGCCGGGGCGGTTCCGGGGGCTCGGTTACGCACCATCACATGGTTCAAGCGGCCGACAGGACGGTCAAGGAAGAGATACCTGGCCCCACCGGCCGTGAGTGTGGCCCGGGAGGAAGGTTTGGGAGCGGGGCCAGCCGCGACTCGACGGCGGTGCCGCGCGGGGCGAACGGGTAGGAAGCGGGGGAGCCCCGGCCGGTGGGGTAGGGGCACCGACGTGAGGAGAGCGACCCGTGGGAACCACCACCCGCAGGACCCGTGACCCCCGCCGTTCGCTGGGAGCGGCGCTGTGCTTCGCCGCGGCCGTCCTGGTGACGGCGCTGGTCGGAGGAACCGCGGCCCAGGACGCGGGGGCCGTCTACGCGAACCTCGAACTGCCCGTGTGGGCCCCGCCCTCCTGGCTGTTCGGACCGGTGTGGACCGTCCTGTACGTGCTCGTCGCGGTCGCGGGCTGGCTCGTGTGGCGCGCGGCCGGGGTCCGGGGAGCGGCGGTCTTCCTGGGCGTGTACGTCCTACAGCTGCTGCTCAACGCGGCCTGGACCCCGCTGTTCTTCGGCGCCGGGCTCTACGGGACGGCGCTGGCGGACATCCTGCTGCTGGTCGTGGCGGTGGCGGGCACGCTCCTCCTGGCCCGACCCCACAGCGGGACCGCGGCCCTGCTCCTGGTTCCCTACCTGGTGTGGGTGGCCTTCGCCGCGGCGCTCAACGCCGCCGTCTGGGCGGTCAACTGACGGACGTGCCGGTACCCGGTGGTGCCCGGAACACCCCTGGGAGACGATGAGGGGCGGCGCCCCGGGGGGACGGGGCGCCGCCCGTGCGTCCGGTCCGCGCGGGGCGCGGACCGGACCGGGGAGGGTCTGGGTCAGACGTTGTCCGGGTGACCGATGGCCAGGCCGCTCTCCTGGTCGAAGAAGTGCAGCTGGCTGACGTCCACCGCGAGATTGATCGTGCTGCCCGGGCGCACGCTGCTGCGCGGGCTCACGCGCGCGGTGAACTGGGAGCGGTTGTCACCCAGCGGAAGCGCGGCCTCGGCGCTCTCCTCGTCGTCACCCGCGGCGTCCTTGGCCAGGGCGGCGGCGTCCTCGTGGCGCACCGGCGGGGCGTCGATGCCGAAGATCACGTTGATCTCGGTGCCCAACTCCTCGGTGACGTCGGCGGTGACCTCGATGCGCGGGTCGCCGTTGCCGTCGAACTCGGCGTCACTGAAGTCGGAGGGGCGGATGCCCAGGATCACCGAACGGCCCACGTACCCGTCCAGGTGCGGGCGCTCCTTGATGACCGAGGCCGGAACCGGCAGCTGGTGCTCGGCGAACTTCAGGATCGCGCCGTCACCGTCGCGCACGAGCTCGGCGTCGACGAAGTTCATCGCCGGGGAGCCGATGAAACCGGCCACGAACAGGTTCACGGGGGAGTCGAACAGGCGCTTGGGGGTGTCCACCTGCTGGAGGCGTCCGTCCCGCAGGACCGCGACCCGGTCGCCGAGGGTCATCGCCTCGATCTGGTCGTGGGTGACGTAGACGGTGGTGACGCCCAGACGCTCGTGGAGCTGGTTCAGGGAGGCGCGCATCTGCACGCGCAGCTTGGCGTCCAGGTTGGACAGCGGCTCGTCCATGAGGAAGGCCTGCGGCTCGCGGACGATGGCGCGGCCCATGGCCACGCGCTGGCGCTGTCCGCCGGAGAGCGCGCCGGGCTTGCGCTTGAGGTAGGGGTCCAGGCCGAGCATGTCGGCGGCCTCGCCGACACGGCGGGCGATCTCCGCCTTGGGGACCTTGCGCAGCTTCAGGCCGAAGGCGAGGTTCTGCTCGACGGTCATGTGCGGGTAGAGCGCGTAGTTCTGGAAGACCATGGCGATGTCGCGGTCCTTGGGCGGGCGGTCGTTGACGATCTCGTCGCCGATGACCAGCGTGCCCGCCGAGATCTCCTCCAGGCCCGCGATCATGCGCAGGGCGGTGGACTTGCCGCAGCCGGAGGGGCCGACGAGCACCATGAACTCGCCGTCGTTGATCCGGAGGTTGAGGTCGTCGACGGCCTTGACGTCGCCGCCGTAGATCTTGTCGACGCCCTCGAGGACGATCTCCGCCATGGTGGTCAGCTCCCGCGTTGGCTCGGTGGTGTGGCGTATCCGATGGTGGTCGCCGGAGGGCGGGGCCGCGACCCCTGAGGGAACTCTCCAGTGACACCCGATGTTCGGAATTGATCGAAACGGGTGTGTTTCTTGATCACATCAGACATCATCGCGATCAAAATGTCCAGGGCGAGTGAGGTTTCGATCCGATTGCGGTCATCCGCAAACCACCCGCTGCCAGCTGGCGTGGACGGCTCAGGTGCGTTAGCCTGTCGCTCGGTTCACCACTGTTCTCCCCTTCCACCACTTGGGCCGGTGGCCACGACACGGCTTCCGGATTGAGACAAGGGGTCGGGGAGTCTGGGTAACCTAACGACCAGTCCAGCACTGGACGGACCGGTTGTGCGGCCCCCACTCGTCCGATCGGACGCTGCATCACGCGCCAGGTGCAGCTGGGATCGGGTGAGGGGCGGTGTACCGCGACCGGGCGGGGGGTTGGACCCGGAAAAGGCCCGAACATCCAGTAGACAACGGTCTTCCGAGCTCGCCGCCGACGGGACGGAGCCGGTCCGAAGGGTGGCTCGGGCCTTTTCCGCGTCCCCCCAATATGCTGACCGCAGGAGACCCTCAGTATCCAGCGGAAAGCGAGCACCCCACGTGGTTGCCGAGCAGAGGGGGTCGGAGACCGCTCCGAACCCCGCAAGACCCTCGCCGAACACCACGGCGCCGGAGTCGAGGGCGCGGGCCACGACGTGGTCCCCCCTGGCCCCGGGGCACCGCTGGGGTCGCCTCGACCTCCTCTGGCGAACCCTGGCGGCGGTCGGGGCGGGCCTGGCCCAGCTCCTGGCCCTGCCGCCCCACGGCCTCTGGTGGCTGGGCCCGTTCAGCGCCGCGCTCCTGCTCCTCGCCGTCGGCGGCGCCCGCCCGCGCCGCGCCGCCTGGTTGGGCGGCCTCTCCGGCGCCACCCTCATGGTCCCGCTGGTCCACTGGCAGAGCATCTTCGGCGTCGACGTGTGGCTGGCCACCGCGGCCCTGGAGACCGCCTACTTCCTGCCCATGGCCATGGGCCTGGCCCTGGTCGCGCGCCTGCCGTACTGGCCGCTGTGGACCGCCGGTGTGTGGGTGGCCCAGGAGGCCGTGCGCGCCCGGTGGCCGCTCGGCGGCTTCTCCTGGGGCAAGCTCGCCTACGCGCAGCCGGACACCCCCTTCGTCGGGTACGCCGCCCTGGGCTCCTCGGCCCTGGTCTCGTTCGCGGTCGCGCTCACCGGCGCCCTGCTGGTGTGGACGGTCCTGCGCGCCGTGTCCGCCCGGGGAGGCGCCCGTGTACTCCTGCCCGCCGCAGGACTGGTCGCCGGAGCGGCGATCGTCCTGGGCGGTCTCGCGGCCCCCGCGATCGGCCGCCCCGCCCCGGCGGAGACCGTCACCGTGGGCATGGTCCAGGGCAACGTGCCCAACGTGGGCGAGGTCTCCGTCCTCGGCGAACGGGCCGAGGTGCTCCAGAACCACGCGGACGGCGTCCACGAGATGGCCGACCAGGTGCGGCAGGGCGACTACCCCCAACCCGACCTGGTGCTCCTGCCCGAGAACGCCAGCGACATCGACCCCTACCGCGACCCCGAGGCCGAGCGGACCATGGAGTCCGCGGCCCGGGACATGGGCGCGCCCCTGCTGTGGGGGATGAGCCGGTTCAACGACGACGGCACGCGCCACGTGCGGAGCCTGGTGTGGGACCCCGAGACCGGGCCCGGTGACTTCTACGACAAGCGCTACCTCGTCCCCTTCGGCGAGTACGTCCCCTACCGGGACTTCTTCACGAGGTTCGTCTCCCGGCTGGGCCAGGTCAGCTCGGACGCCGTACCCGGCACCGAGCCCGGAGCCCTGGACATCGGCGGCACCACCCTGGCCGTGGGCATCTGCTTCGACGTGGCCTTCGACCCGGCGGTGCGCGACTCCGTGGCCGCGGGCGGGCGCATCATCGTCATCCCCACCAACAACGCCAACTACAACTTCACCGGCCAGTCCCACCAGCAGCTGGCGATGACCCAGCTGCGTGCGGTCGAACACGGCCGACCGGCAGTGGTGGTCTCCACCAGCGGGGTCAGCGCCGTCGTAGAGCCGGACGGCCGCGTCGTCTACGAGTCGCCCGAGGCCGTACGCGACCTCCACGTCACCGACATCACGGCGATGGACGGACTCACGGTCGCCACCCGGCTTGGGGCCGTCCCCGAGGCCCTGCTGGCCGCGCTCGGCCTGGGCGCGGTGGTCGCCTCGGTGATCGCCTCCCGCCGCGCGCGGACCCGCGCCTGACCCCTCCCGCGGCCCTCCCCGGGCGTGGGAGGCGCCCGGAGCGGGAACCATTCACACCGGGGGCGCGTTCTCCAGCAAGAGGGGGACGATCCCGGTCCCACGACACTGAGGATGATTCACGATGCCGTTGCTGATCGTGCTGGCCCTGATGGCCCTGCCCTTCCTTGAGGTCGGCCTGATGATCTGGGTCGGCGGGCAGATCGGTGTGCCGTGGACACTGGCTGCCCTGGTCTCGCTGACGGTCCTGGGCTTCGCCGTGCTGCGGCACACCGGCCGGGCCTTCCGCGAGGTCGTCCAGGAGGCCGACGAGGCCATGCGCACCGGCGAACAGCCCCGCAAGGGCCTGCTCGACCCGCTGATGCTCATGGCGGGCGGCATCCTGCTGGTCATCCCGGGCTTCCTCACCGCCGCCGTCGGACTGCTGCTGGCCACCCCGGTCACCCGGCCCGCCCTGCGGTGGGTGTTCGCGGGCTGGGCGGCGCGCCGGATGAGGAAGATGCAGGAGCGCGTCAACGAGGAGTTCGCCGCCCGCGGCGCCACCATCCCGAACCAGGCGCCCTTCGGGCCTGGTGGCCCGGGCGGTCCCGGCACGCCCCGCAACCCGTTCGACCCCCGCCCCGGAGCCGCCGACAGCGGGGACTCCACCGAACGTCCCGCGGCCAACCGCGGCCGCGTGATCCAGGGCCACTTCGAGCCCGAGGACGACGACCGGTCCTGAGACGGCCGCCGAGACGGCCCCCGTCGCCGTCAGGGGCGCCCGGGCGGGGGGTCCGCACCCGGGTCCGGGGCGGGGCCGCCGGATGGGGCCGCGGACACGTAGGCGCCCACGATGCGGGCGATCACCGTGGTCAGGAAGAGGGTTCCCGCCACCGCCTCGGCGGTGGCCAGCGACCGCGCCCACGGGGCCACCGGAACCAGGTCCCCGTACCCGAGCGTCACCAGGGTGACGAAGCTCAGGTAGGTGAGGTCCTGCCAGTCCACCGGCGCGTTCGGGTGCAGGGAGTCCACGAAGCCACCCGGCCACAGCGCCTCCACGATGCCGAACAGCGCCGCGAACACCCCGCCCGCCAGCAGGTAGGCACTGATCGCCGCCATGATGAGCTCGGGCCCGCCCCAGGCGCGGTGCCGCTGCCGGTACGTGAACACGAACTCCAGCAGCCGGTAGATCAGGTAGCCCTGGAACAGGACCACCGCGCAGAAGAGCCCCAGCCGGGCGGCGGGGACCTCCGGGTGCAGCGCGGCCCAGAACCCGGTGGCCAGGAACACCACCGAGAGCACGACCGAGGGAAGCAGGCGACGACCCCCGGGGCGGACCACGCGCACGCCGAGGACGACCACGGCCGGGTACAGCAGGACGTACAGCATCTCCCACAGTGGCCCGAGCAGCGTCAGCGGATAGGCGAAGTGCAGTAGCGCCGAGGCCGCCAGGAACGCCACCAGGGGGCGTGACCGCCCCGGTCGACCAAGCATGGGAGCCCTCCGCCGTCCGTCACCGGCCGCGCCCCGGACGACGCCACCGGTCGCGGGGAGGTTAACGCGGCGGTGTGCGGCGCCGGGTGAGGCACGGGAGGGGTTTGCCCGACCTTGGGGCGCCGTCGGCTTCCGGGAGACCCCGGGGCTGGGAACATCCGGAAGGGAGTGGACCACCGGGGTCCCCGAGCACGGAGGAGCGCCATGAGCGCGAACGTTCCCGAACCCGTCGCGGCGTTCGTGGACGCGGTCAACGCGCACGACGAGCAGGCCTTCCTGGACGCCTTCACCCCCGACGGGGTCGTGGACGACTGGGGGCGCGAGTTCCGGGGGCGTGCAGCGATCCGGGCGTGGAGCGACGTGGAGTTCATCGGTGCCAGGGGCGTGTTGGACGTGCGCTCGTCCGAACCGACCGAGGACGGGGTCACCGTGGTCGGGGACTGGCGGTCCGAGCACGCCAACGGGCTCAGCTCCTTCGCCTTCACCGTCGTGGGCGACCGGATCGCCCGGATGACGATCCGGGAGGGCTGAGCACGGGGCGCGGGGGTGGGGGACCGGGGTCGGCCCGGGTCGCGCGGTGCCGGTATCGGACGACCCGTCGGCGCGTCCCGCCGGTTCCGATCGCTTCGATCATCTTCGATCACCACCGTGACGCGCGCCCCGCCCCGCCCCGTGATCGGTTCCGGTTCAGTCGCCGGTGCCACGGCCGTGCAGGCGGGCGTGCAGGGCCCGGATCTCCTCGGTGAACATCCCCACGGGTCCCGCCGTCGCGATCCCGGGAGCCACCTCGTTCACCGACAGCGCGCGCACCGGACCGGCCGGTAGGCCCCACTCCGCCCTCCAGGAGCCCAGCTGTTCGGACGAACTCGCGTACACGATCCGCCCCAGGCCGACCCAGGCGTGGGCGGCCGAGCACATCGGGCAGTGCTCGCCGGAGGTGTAGACGGTCGCCGTGGCGCGCTCGGAGGCGGGCAGGTGCTCGGCGGCCCAGCGGGCGATCGCGAACTCCGGGTGCCGGGTGGAGTCGCCCCCGGCGACGTGGTTGTGGTCCTCGAACAGCACCGTGCCGTCCGCCCCCACCAGCACCGATCCGAAGGGCTCGTCACCCTTCTCCAGCGCCTCGGCGGCCAGGTCCACCGCGCGCCGCAGGTGGCGCAGGTCGGCGTCGTTCACCATGACGGGCTCCTTCGTCTCGGGTTCGGCGCCACCGTATCGCGGGGCGCGCCCGGGACCCGTGGACGCCGTGCGCGGCGTCCGGCCCGGCTGACGCGCCCGGTCTCAGATCGCGGGCCCGGCCCCCGCCGTGATCGCGTCGTAGGCGGTCATGGCGGCGTCGACCACGGTGTGCGCCTCCCGCGCGGTGCACCCGTCCCGCGCCCGTAGGGCCATCCCCTGCGACACCGTGACGAGGTAGGAGGCCAGCGCGGGTGCGTCGACGCCCTCGGGGACGTCGCCCTCGGCGATCCCCCGTTCGATCCGTTGGGTGACCTTCGCGAGGTCCTGGGCGCGCAGGTCGGCGAGGAGGCGCCCGACGTGCTCGTGTCCCCGGCCCAGGTTGGTCGCTGCCAGCACGATCATGCACCCGAGCGGGGTCCCGGTGTCGGCGTAGGCGTCCGCGTTCCGACGCAGCATCGCCTCGATCGCGTCGCGGGTGGGGGAGAGGTCGAGACGTGTCATGGGTGAGGAGGCGGCGGAGTTGTACAGCGTCACGGCCTCCTCGAACAGTGCGTCCTTGGACCCGAACGCCGCGTAGAGGCTGGTCGGGGTGATGCCCATCGCCGAGGTGAGCATGGTCAGCGAGGTCCCCTCGTAACCGTGCTCCCAGAACAGTTCCATGGCGGTGCGCAGGGCCGCGCCCCGGTCGAACTTCCTCGGTCGTCCCGCCACGGTCGTCCTCCGTCTCCGATCGCCGACCCCTTGCCCGGGCCGCGAGGGCCATGCTATCAATTATGTAGTGAACGATACATAATGTGGGAGGCAGTCATGGAATCACGGTCCTCGGGTGTGCTCGAAGGAAAGATCGCCCTGGTCACAGGGGGTAGCAAGGGGATCGGCGCGGCCACGGCGCGACGGCTGGCGGCGGAGGGGGCGGCGGTCGCGTTGACCTACCGGGACTCGCCCGAGCGGGCGGCCGAGGTGGTCCGGGGCATCCAGGAGGCGGGCGGCCGGGCCCTCGCCCTGTCCGCCGACGCCGCCGACCCCCGGGCCGTCACCGAGGCCGTCGACCGCGCCGCGGGTGAGCTCGGCGGTCTGGACGTCCTGGTCAACAACGCCGGGATGTTCGTCTTCGGCGAGATCGACGAACTCACCCTGGAGCAGTACGAGACCACCATGGCGGTCCACGTCAGGGCGGTGTTCGTCGCCGTCCAGGCGGCCCTGCGCCACATGGGGCCCGGCGGGCGGATCATCAGCGTCGGCAGCAGCCTCGCCGAACGCGTGCCCGACCCCGGAAACAGCCTGTACTCGATGAGCAAGTCCGCCCTGGTGGGGTTCACCAAGGGCATCGCCCGGGACCTCGGTCCCCGGGGTATCACCGCGGCCCTCGTCCACCCGGGCTCGACCGACACCGAGATGAACCCCGCCGACGGCCCCGGGGCCGACGCCGAACGCGCCCTGACCGCGCTCGGCCGCTACGCCACCCCCGAGGACATCGCCGCCACGATCGCGCACCTCGCCGGGCCGGCGGGCGCCTACATCACCGGCACGTCCGTCACGGTGGACGGCGGGGTCACCGCGTGAATTCCCGAGGCGCGGCCTGGGCCGTCCTGCTCGCGGCCGCCTTCCTCGAGGTCGTCTGGGCACTGGCCCTCGCCCGTCCCCACCCCGGGTGGGTGGCCTTCGGGATCGCGGTGGCCCTGGTCAGCCTCGGGTTGCTGTCCCTGGCCCTGCGCGAGCTGCCGGTCGGCGGCGCCTACGCCGTGTGGGTCGGACTCGGGACGGTCGGGGTCACGGTGGCCGGAATCCTGTGGTTCGGCGAACCCGCGGGAGTGGTCCGGGTGCTCTTCCTCGCGTTGATCCTCGCCGGGGTCGTCGGGCTCAACCTCCCCGACCGCTCCCCGGCTGCCGTCGGGCGGGGGGAGTGACCGTGGCCTGGTTCGTACTTCTCGTCGCGGGCCTGCTGGAGACCGTGTGGTCGCTCGCGCTCAAGCGTGCGGGCGGACTCCAACGCCCCGGATGGCTGGTGTTCGGGATCGCGGTGGCCCTGGTCAGCCTCGGGTTGCTGTCCCTGGCCCTGCGCGAGCTGCCGGTCGGCGGCGCCTACGCCGTGTGGGTGGGCGTCGGGGCCGTCGGCGTGGCCGGGGCGGGGATGCTCTTCCTCGGCGAGTCAGCGGCCCCCCGCCGCCTGGTCAGCGTGGCCGCGATCGTCGTCGGCGTGGCGGGACTCCACCTCGTGGGCGGTTGACGGACGCGGAGCCCCTGCCCCGGCTCCGCCCGCGGTTCGACGCCGCCCCGCGCGCAGGCCGTTGGCGATGACCACCACCCGCCACCTCGTGCACCAGGACCACCGCGGCCAGGCCCAGCACACCGAACCATAGTCAGTCGTGGCGATCTTTTCGCGACGGGGTCCCCCGTTCATCCCCGGACGGTGGAGCCCGCTCTGGAGGCCGCCAGCGTCTGGGAGATCTTGGCCGCCAACCGCGCCGAGGGCACGTCCGTGTGGGGGCGCCACGCCAGCGCGCCGGAGTCGCCTCCCCGCGCGGGAACCGTCGCCGCCGTCGCCCGGTACAGGTACAGGAAGGCGAAGTGCGTGTGCTCGGGCTCACCCCGGTCCGGGTCCTCCGGGACACCGTGGACGTCCAGGTCCAACGGGAGCG
Source organism: Nocardiopsis sp. NPDC006938 (assembly GCF_042869555.1). Taxonomy (NCBI): domain Bacteria; kingdom Bacillati; phylum Actinomycetota; class Actinomycetes; order Streptosporangiales; family Nocardiopsidaceae; genus Nocardiopsis; species Nocardiopsis sp. NPDC006938. The sequence continues at coordinate 139,641 of NZ_JBIAGA010000005.1, forward strand.
GGCGCCCGGACCCACCCGGAGCCCCCGCCTCCACCCGCTCCGGTGCGAGGCCCGTCGCCTCCGTCAGACGCGCCAGGGCGGCCTCGTCCAGAGCGCCGTCCCCTCCGGACAGGTGCCCGCCCGGCAGCAGCCAGGCGCCCCGGTCTCCCCCTCGCACCATCAGCACCCGCCAACAGGGGTCGAGCACCACGGCTCCGGCGGTCGCGTGCCCCACCCGGAACTCCTTGGGCGAGGACAGCTCGTGTCCGCCGTCCAGGGCCCGCACCAGGGGACCGGCCGCCTCCGCCTCCTTGGGGAAGCGCTCAAGATAGCCGTCCAGCACGGCGCGGATGTGCGTGTTCGGGATGCTCAATGTGGCTCCTGTCGATCCGGACACGTGGCGCTCCCAGGATCTCGGCTCGGCACCGCGGCTGAACAGTTCCCACGCTGACCGGGCGCCAGGTGGTACCCCGAACCGCGTCCACGGCCCCCGGACCCCGCCTACTCCCCGGCTCTGGCCGTCATCCGGTCGTCCACCACGCGGATCACCGTGATCACCGCGATCGCCACCCCCGCGACGGCCAACCCGGTCACCACCTTGGCCGGATCGCTCACGTCGAGGTCGAAGAACCAGCGCCCCCACGGCGTCACCATCGCCAGCGTCAGGAGCCCCACCATGGAACCCACCAGCACGACCTTCCACCACACGTACGGCTTGGCCACCAGCAACAGCACCCACAGCGTGGTGGCGCACAGCGTGATGACCACCGCCGTGCGGTCCGCCGGATCGGGGACCGTGCGCCCGCCCAACACCAGCAGGTAGGTGGTCACCGCCGCCAGTCCGGCCACCAGGCCCGAGGGGACGGCCAACCGCAGCGTGCGCAGGACGAACCCCGGCCGGGCGATGTCGGTGTTGGGCGCCAGGGCCAGGAAGAACGACGGGATGCCGAAGGTCACCGCGTTGATCAGGGTCGCGTGCCGGGGGAAGAACGGATAGGCCACCGCCAGCAGCCCCACGATGATCGCCAGCGTCATCGTGTACACGGTCTTCGTGAGGAAGAGGCTGGCCACCCGTTCGATGTTGCCGATCACCCGGCGGCCCTCCGCCACCACCCGGGGCAGCACCGCGAAGCGGTTGTCCAGCAGGACCAGCTGGGCCACCGAACGCGACGCCGGGCTGCCCGAACCCATCGCCACGCCGATGTCGGCCTCCTTGAGCGCGAGCACGTCGTTCACGCCGTCACCGGTCATCGCCACCGTGTGTCCGCGTTCCCGCAGGCCGCGCACCATGTCGCGTTTGCGTTCGGGGGTGACCCGCCCGAACGCCGAGTGGCCCTCCACCTCCCGCGCCATCTCCCCGAACTCCTCGGGCAGGTCCCGGGCGTCCACCGGGCGGTCGGCCCCGCGCAGCCCCATCACGCGGCCGACCGCGCCCACCGAGGCCGCGTGGTCGCCGGAGACGATCTTGACGTCCACGCCCTGTGCGGAGAAGTAGTCCAGGGTCGGCGCGGCGTCCTCGCGCACCCGCTGGTCGAGCACGACCAGCGACACCGGCTCCACGGTTCCCGGAGCCGACTCGTCGTCCATCCGCACCGACGCGCGCGCCAGCAGCAGCACCCGCAGGCCCTGGGCGCCCAGCCGGGCCGCCTCGGCCGCGGCCGGCGACCCGGGGTCGGCCAGGACGTCGGCCGCGCCCAGCACCCAGTGCCGTTCACCCACGGGGGAGACCAGGCTCGCGCCGCTCCACTTGCGGGCGGAGGAGAACGGGGCCAGCGCGGTCACGGTCCAGTCCGGGGCCGCCTGGCCGCTGGCCGCGCAGCCCTCGGCGATCGCCGCCATGCTCGGGTTCGGGTCGGGGTCGCTCGCCGCGAGGGCGGCCAGCACCAGGGTGGGGGACTCCGAGTCGGAGCCGCCCAGGTCACGGATCTCCGCCAGCCGCATCCCGACCTCGGTCAACGTGCCGGTCTTGTCCGTGCACACCACGTCCACGCGGGCCAGGCCCTCGATCGCGGGCAGCTCCTGGACCAGGCACCGGTGGCGGCCCAGCCGGATCACCCCCACCGCGAACGCGATGCTCGTCAGCAGGATCAACCCCTCGGGGATCATCGACACCAGTGCCGCCACCATGCCCCTGAGGGCGTCGGCCAGCGGTCCCGAGATACCGGCGGAGACCGGGTGGTCCAACGCGACGTGCCCGTTCAGGAACAGCTGGCTGTACACGAGCAGGGCACCGATGGGAAACAGGGCGTAGGTGATCCAGGTGAGGATCGTGTTGATGCCCGAGCGCAGCTCCGAACGCACCAGCGAGAAGCGGCTGGCCTCCTCCGCCAGCCGCGCGGCGTACGCGTGCCGCCCCACCTTCGTCGCACGGAAGCGCCCGGTCCCGGCCACCACGAAGCTGCCCGACATCACCGCGTCACCGGTCCGCTTGACCACGGGGTCGGCCTCGCCGGTCAGGAGGGACTCGTCGACCTCCAGTCCTCCAGCCCAGGTCACGACGCCGTCCACCACCACCTGGTCGCCAGCCCCCACCTCCAGCACCTCGTCGAGGACGATCTCCTGGGTGGCCACCCGCACCGTCTCGCCCTCGCGCACCACCCGGGGGCGCGCGGCGTTGACGATCGCCAGCTGGTCCAAGGTGCGTTTGGCCCGCAGCTCCTGCACGATGCCGATCAGCGTGTTGATCACGATGACCAGGGCGAACAGGCCGTCCTGTACGGGCCCGATGACCGCGATGATCGCGAACAGCACCGCGATCATCGCGTTGATGCGGGTGAAGACGTTGCCCCGGATGACCTGGCCGACGCTCCGGCTCGCCCGGACGGGGACGTCGTTGGTGCGGCCCGCGGCGACGCGTTCGGCGACCTCGTCCCGCGACAGCCCCCGTTCCGGCGGCGGCCCCGCAAGGGCGGTCCGGGCCGGGGCGGCCTGGTTCGGGGGCGGTGGCCGGTCGGCTTCGTCGGGCACGGGAGGACTCCAGTAGGGAAAAGGAGGGCGAAGGGGACCGGAGCGGTGAAACCCACGCTCAACCGGGCCCCGGCGTCAACGCACACAAGACTAGGGAGCCCCCAGAGTAGAGGAGCACGCCCGGTCCGCGCCGTGGGGCGGGGACGACTCCTCGCCCGGGGGCCAGCCCCACCCCCGGGCCGCTCCCGGGGGCGGGCACGCGGAGCCCTTCCGACGTAGAGTCCTGGGAAGGGACCCGAACAGGGGAGAGAACCAAGATGTGCACGGTGATCGTCGGCTTCGACCCGGAGGCCAGGACTCCGCTGGTCGTCGCCGCGCTCAGGGACGAGATGCGTTCACGTCCCTGGGCCTGGCCGGCTCCGCACTGGGCCGACCGCCCCCACCTGGTCGGCGGACGCGACCAGCTCGCCGGCGGCACCTGGCTGGCCGTGGACGCCCACAAGAGGCGGATGGCGGCACTGCTCAACGGCTGGCCGTGGGACGGCACGATGCCGTGGGAGGGCACCTACCCCGCCAGCCGCGGCGACCTCCCCCTCAGGGCGCTCTCCCAGAACCGCGACCCGCTCTCGGGGGAGGACCCCACCCGGTACGCCCCCTTCCACCTGCTCGACGCAGACCCCCACGTGGCGACCCTGCACAGCTGGGACGGGCGCTGCCTGGACACACGGGCCCTGCCCCGGGGAGTGACCACGCTGGTCAACACGGGCCTCGACCCCGCCGACCCCCGCGCGGCCCGCCACACCCCGGAGTTCGCGCGGACCCGCCCCGACCCCGTCCTCGCCCAGGCGCGCACCCCGGGGGAGATCTGGGGGGAGTGGATCGCCCTCATCACCCGGGCCGCCCACGACCAGCCCCGGTCCGCGGGCACCACCCCGGGCGGGGACCCCACTGGGCTGATCGCCCACGCGGACCTGGGCGACGGCCAGGTGTGGGCCACGGGTTCGGTCACGTTGGTGGCCCTGGACCGGGAGACGGTGCGCTACGCCTTCACCGACACCCCCGCCGTCCCGGAGTCGTGGACGATGGTCGACCTCCCGGACTGAGCCGGACCGCCGCACGGCCGGTCCGCGATCCCCGGAAGATCGGGCGGGGCGGCGCGTCCCCGATTGGGGTCGTCGGCGGCCCCCGCACGCGAAGGGGCCCGGCCGAAGGCCGGGCCCCGTGTCGTCGTCCGGTCAGGACATGAGGAGGAAGGTCAGGAACGCCAGGAGCGTCACCGAGACGAAGGCGCTCAGGGCGATGAGGGAGTTGAGGCGGAAGCGTTCCGCGTCGCCGGGAGCGAAGGGGCCCAGGTCGGTCTCGTTCTCGTCCATGGCCACCATCATGCCGTGTCGCGGCGCGGTCGGCGACCGCGCCTAGTCGAGCGAGTACACGCGGACGTAGTCCACGCGCATCTCCTGGGGGAGCTGGGTCGTGCCGTCGGGGTACCCGGGCCAGTCCCCGCCCACGGCCACGTTGAGGATCATGAAGAACGGCTGGTCGAACACCCACGGGTTCCCCCGGGTGTCCGCCGCCGTGTACGTCTGGTAGGCGACGCCGTTCACCGACCAGGTGACCGAGCCCGGCCTCCAGTCCACCGCGAACGTGTGGAAGGTGTCGGCGAACGACCACCCCTGCGGGTGCATGTAGGAGCCGGTGAGCGGGCTGCCTCCGGAGTATCCGGGGCCGTGGAGGCTCCCGTGGACCAGGTGGGGTTCGCGTCCGATGTTCTCCATGACGTCGATCTCGCCCGAGTGCGGCCACGGCGTGTTCGGGAAGTCGGCGCCCAGCATCCAGAAGGCGGGCCAGATGCCCTGGCCCCGGGGGATCTGGATGCGTGCCTCGACCCTCCCGTACTGGGGTTGGACCTTGTTCTGGGTGGTGATGCGCGCGGAGGTGTAGCCGCCGTGCGCCTCCTGGCGGGCGGTGATGACGAGGTGGCCGTTGCCGTCCAGGGCGGAGTTGGCCCGGCTGTCGGTGTAGTTCTGGAGCTCGTTGTTGCCCCAGCCGTGGTCGCCGGTCTCGTGGTTCCAGTGGGCGGGGTTGGGAGCGCTCCCCGCGGGGCCGTCGAACTCGTCCGACCACACGAGGGTGGCGGCACGCGTGTCGGTCCCGGTGGTGGACGCGGAGGCGGTGACGGGGGAGATCAGGGCCGCGGCGGTGACGACCGCCATGAACAGGGCGCGGTGCATGGGCTGCTCCGGGGGGAAGCCCCCACAGGGGCGGTGGAGTGCGGGTCCGGACGCGTACGCCGCGACCCGGGGTGGTCGCTCGGTGACCTGTGGTGTTGATCAGTTACTGTACGTTCAGTAAGTCAGGCGCACAAGGCCGGGTGCCCCGGGTTTTCTCGGAAGTTTTCCGAAAGCGCGTCATAGGAGCGGTGGTGGAACGTTTCCTCAGGGAAAGTAGTTCGACGATCCACCGAGGAATCCACATGCTGAGCGCCCACGCCGTCCCCGCGCCCCCGTCCGACCCCGCCGACCTGGTGGGGCAGTGGGTCCGGGTGAGGGAGGACGGCACCGTCGGGCTGCTGCTCCGCGCCGACCGCACGGGCTGGTCCCTGCGCACCCCGACCGGTGTCGTCTCGCAGCGGGGACGCCTGGTCGCCGAGCCGGTCACCCGCCGCACCGAGGCCCGCCCGGTCCGCCGCCGCCTGCGGGCGGTCATGGACGACCCGGCCTTCCCCGGAGCCGCCGACCTGGACCTGCTCGACCTGCAGTTGACCGCCCACCCGTGAACACGGGTGCGTCGCACGCCCCCGGTCCCGCCGCTCCCGCCTAGGGTGGGACGGGCGAGGCCGAGGGCACACGGCGGCGCGTCCGCCGTCACCCCCGGACCGCGTAAACCCCCTGCGTGACCGCGGCGTCTCTCTGGGAGACGGCGCATTCGTCGTCGAAGGCGCGTGGAGCGTACGCGTACACAGCAGGGGGCACCACCATGGGCCGAAGCGGCTACCACCTCGAAACCGGAGCGTACTGGCTGCTCTACGTCGTCTCCCTCAGCGGAGCCCTCCTGCACTGGCGTCTGGGCAACGCCCTGTTCGCGGCCCTGTGCGGGGGCGTCGCGGTGTTCAGCGTCCTGCTCATCGGCCGCGTCGGGATCTTCGCCGCTCCCCAGGAACGCTGACCGGTATTCCCGCTCCACCCTGGGGAAATCATCACCTCACGCCCCGCCCGCTATCTGTGCGTTTGTCGCGTGCACGTGCGGATAGGCTTCCCGGTATGCGTTCATGGTCTGCGCCTGACATCGTCCCCCTGCCGGGTACCGGCGGCCCTCTCCGTATCCACGACACCGCCACCGGCCGGATAGGGACGACCACGCCGGGCTCGACCGCGGGCATGTACGCCTGCGGCATCACCCCCTACGACGCCGCCCATCTGGGGCACGCCTTCACCTACCTGACCTTCGACCTGGTCAACCGGGTGTGGCGGGACGCCGGGCACGACGTCGACTACGTCCAGAACACCACCGACATCGACGACCCCCTGCTCGAGCGGGCCGAGGCTACGGGCGTCGACTGGCGCGACCTCGCCCACCGGGAGATCGACGTCTTCCGCGACGACATGGCCGCCCTGGCGATCATCCCGCCCGCCTCGTACGTGGGCGTCGTGGAGTCCGTCGACCTCATCAGCGAACTCGCCGTGCGCATCCGCGAGACCGGTGCCGCCTACGAGGTCGACGGCGACCTCTACTTCTCCGTCGCGTCCGCCCCGGAGTTCGGCGAGATCAGCAACCTCGGCCGTGCGGAGATGTTGGAGCTCTTCGGCCAGCGCGGCGGGGACCCCTCGCGCGCGGGCAAGAAGGACCCCCTCGACTGGTTGCTGTGGCGCGCCGAGCGCCCCGGCGAACCCGCCTGGGACAGCCCCCTCGGTCGGGGGCGCCCCGGCTGGCACATCGAGTGCAGCGCCATCGCCTTGGACCGGCTCGGTCCCTCGTTCGACATCAACGGCGGCGGCAGCGACCTCATCTTCCCGCACCACGAGATGGGCGCGGCCGAGACCCGCTGTGCCACCGGCCGCCCCAACGCCCACCAGCACCTGCACGTGGGCATGGTCGGTCTGAACGGCGAGAAGATGTCGAAGTCGCTGGGCAACCTGGTCTTCGTGTCCAAACTGCGCCAGCAGGGGGTGGACCCGGCCGTCATCCGCCTGGCCATGCTCACCCACCACTACCGCACCCCGTGGGAGTGGACCGACTCCGAGCTGCCCGCCGCGACCGAGCGCGCCGAGCGCTGGCGCGCGGCGACCGCACTGGGCGCCGGACCGGACGCCGCCCCGGTCCTGGCCGCCGTGCGCGCCGCGCTCGCCGAGGACCTGGACTCCCCGTCCGCGCTCGCCGCGGTGGACGCCTGGGCGACCGCCGCCCTCACCGGGAGCGGAGGGTCCGACACCTCGGCCCCCGGCCTGGTGCGCACCACCGTGGACACCCTCCTCGGGGTCAGGCTCTAGGTGTACTGACCTCTCAGGCCAGTACACCTAGTCCGCCGCGTCCGGACACCACGACGCCCCGGGGCGATGCCGGACCCCCGGGGCGTCGCCGCGCCCGGGTCGCGGGCGCCGGGGTTCAGCCCCGGGGGCGCGGCACCCCGGGGCCGGTCGGGGCGGTGAAGTCGGGAAACGTCGTGGCCCCGGAGTCCGGAAGGAGCCGTACGACGGGGACGCCGTTGGCGGGATCGGCCCCGATCCGCTCGTAGGCCCGGGGACCCTCTTCCACGTCGTGGCCCAGCCCCCGCATCAGCTCGGCCGCCGCCACCGGGTGCCGTCGCGCGTAGTGGGCCAGCGCCCGCCCCGACTCCCCGGGGGGCAGTGGTTCGGCCACGGCCCGCCGTCGCACCCCGCCCTCCTGGAACAGGACACGGGGCTCCGCGCGGATGTTGCGGAACCACTGGGACCGGTCCCCGTACCCCGAGGCGACGAGCACCGCCCCGGTGGCGTGGTTGCGGCCCACCACCTCCAGCACCGCCTGCCGTGCCTCTCCGGTGGTGCGGCCACGGTGGGTGAGCAGGACGAAGCGCCCGCCCAGCAGCGCACCCAACCCCAGCCGGTAGATCCAGATCGGGGCGCGGTACAGGGCGCGCCCGAGCGGGTCGCGCGGGGGTTGGGCGAACGTCATGAGGGCCTCCTGACCTGGGTTCCAGCGCCCGAGTGTAGTGAGGCACCCGGGCCCGCGCGGGGGACGCCACGCCCGACACCGCGCCAACGGTCGGTGCCCGCTGCCATCATGCCGCCATGGACACCAGAGCTGACATCCTCCACTCGACCGACTGGTCGCGGACCTTCCACGCCTACGGCCCGGCCTCCGAGGCGCCGGAGTTCCTCGCCGGGCTGCTGTCCGAGCGGGAGGAGGAGCGGGAGCGGGCCCTGGGCTACCTGAACAGCGCGATCCTGCACCAGGGCACGATCTACCCGGCCACCCCGCCGGTCGCGCTGTTCGTCGCGGGCCTGCTGACGGACCCCCGGGCCCAGGCCCCGGTGGGCGACCCGTTCGGTGGGGCCCCGGACCTTCCGGCCGCACCGCTGCGCCTCCGCCTGCTCGACTTCCTGGCCGACGTGGCCCGTGCGGCCGCCGAACTCACGGCCGACCGTTCGATGACACGGTTGGAGCTGCTGGCCGACCCGGGGGATCGTCGCGACGGGGTCGACGCGCTCCTGTCCCGGATGGCCGACAGCGACGCCGAGGGGGACGAGGACATCTGGGAGGACCCGCTCCTGGACACCGTCTTCCACCGGGCCCTGTACGACCTGCACCTGGCCGCGCCCGCTCTGCTGGAGGCCGTCCGGCCGCTGCTCACGCACCCGGAGGGGCGGGTGCGCCAGCACGCGGTGGCGGCCAGCGGGGCACTGTGCCGCCTGGGCGGTGAACCGGAGGTGGACCTCTCGGGAGCCGCCGACCTCGCCGAGAACCGGGACGAGGGAGCCGCCATCGTCCTGGCCCTGGTGGAGGGCGGTGGTGACACCTCGGAGTTCCTCTCCCACCCCGACCCGGCCATCCGCGCCTGCGCCGCGCTCTCGGGGGACCTGGCGGGCGACCCCGTCGCCACGGGCGCGCTGCGGGACGCCCTGGCCGACCCCTGCGCCGCCGACGCCTGGTTCCGGGACCGTCCGGGCTTCTTTCCCGGTCACGTCCGCTTCTCGCTGGTCGCCGCGTTGGTGGAGCGCTCCCGGCCCGGGGACGCCGCCGACCTCCTGCCCGTCTTCCGAGCGCTCGCTGCGACCGCCAGCCCGTTCACCGTGGAGGCGGATCTGCGCGGGCTCCTCGGCCTGGCACTGGGAGTGGTGCCGGGGCGGCCCGCGCCCCGGGTGGTGGCCCCCACCGAGGTCCAGCGCGCCTACCTGAGCGCGGTCGTCGACGGCGACCGGCTGTGGGGTTCGCGCGTGGCCAACCTCTCCTTCGTCCTGTCGAGTCTGGGGCTGCCGCAGGAGCGCGAGGAGCTGCGGTCACTGGCCACGAAGTGACCCATGGTGCGCTTGTCGAGCAATGTCCGGTTTGCTGGGTTTCGTGGTGACCACCTGTGGCCACGACCTCCCCGAATCGCCACCACCCGAGGGCGGCCCGTGATGGGATGGCGCCCATGACCACGACCACGACCAGTACCCCCACCCGGCCCAGCGCCGCCGCGGAGCTCATCGCCGACTTCGTCTCGACCGGCGGCCGCCTCACCGACCGAGCCGACCTGGCCCGGTTCCTGCGGGAGCACCGACTCGTCACCGAGGGCGCCATCCCCATCACCCTGGCCGACCTCGACGAGGCCATCACCCTGCGCGACGGAATCCGCGCGCTGCTCGACCGCGACCCCGACCCCGACCCCGAGACCCTGGCCCGCGCCCAGAAGGTCCTGGACGGCCTGCGCGTCACCGTGCGACTCGAACCGGCCGAGCAGGCCGAGTCCCCCCTCGCCCCGGCCGTCGTCGACGAGGTCCGTCGTGGGCTCGCCCGCGTCGCCGGAGCCTGGGCGGCCGTCGTGGCCACGGGGGAGTGGCGCCGCCTGCGCCTGTGACACCCGCCCGCGCGTGCCCCTCCCGGGTCACGCGCGGGCCCGTCACGCGGGGCGCTCAGCCAAGGAGCGCGGCCAGCGGCCCGCGGCGGCGTTCGGCCTGACGCCGCGCCAGGAACCCCTCCCACCGCGCGGTGACGTCCTCCAGACGGTAGCCGGAGGCCGAGTCCAGCGCCCCGGCGCCCATGCGGTGGCGCTCCTCCCGGTCCGCCACCAGGCGGTTGAGCGCGGCGCCCAGGGCCCCGACGTCCTGCGGTGGTACCAGGAGGCCGTTGCGGCCGTGGTCGATGATCTCCCTGGGGCCGTGCGGGCAGTCGAAGCTCACCACGGGGACCCCCACCGAGAAGGCCTCGATGATGGTCATCCCGAATCCCTCCACCCGTGAACTCACCGCCAGCAACGAGGCCTTGGAGAGCTCCCCGAGCATGTCGGTGGTCCGGCCCATGAGGCCCACGTGGTCCTCCAGGCCCAGGCGCCGCACGGTCGCACGCAGCTCCTCGTCCCGGTCGCCGCCGCCGTGGATGTGCAGCCGCCATTCCGGGTGCTCCGCCACCACGTGCGAGAACGCCTCTACGAGCATCGGATACTGCTTGACCGGGGAGAAGCGCCCGGCGGCGGCGATCACCGGTTCGTCCAGCGTGGACCGGGCAGGCTCGCCCGGCTCCAGCGCGTTGGGCAGCGCCGTCAGCCACCCCTCGGGGGAGCCGAGAAGGCCCTCGTAGGCGATCCGGTCGGTTTCGGTGAGCACGCCCAGACCGCCCAGTTTCGGGTACGCGCGCGTGATGGCCGCGCGCACCTCCGGCTTGTGCTCGTCCAGGTTGAGGTGTTCCTGACCGATGGTCAGTACGCGTCGCGGCGCCCACGCGGCCAGGAGCAGGTTGATCCCGGGGCGCGTCCCGATCACCACGTCCGCGCGGGTGGTGCGCAGGTACTCGCGCAACCCGGTGACGGCCTCCGGGGTGAAGTTCTTGTTGCGGCGCCGCTCGGCCTCGGGCACGATCAGCCGCGCCCGTCGGTGCCAGTGGTCCATGACCCGCTTTCTCGGGACTCTGACCCGCGATTCGTCGGTGTCGTCGCTCAGCGGTACCAGGCGCACGTTGTCGGCGGGGACGAAGAACGGCTGGCGCCTCTTGCGCACCAGGCTCACGATCTCCACCTCGTGGCGTTCCGACAGTCCCCGCGCCAGGTTGTGCACCGTCCGTACCGTGCCCCCCATGGCATAGCCGTTGGCGATGACGAAGGCGATCCTCACAAGCAGCCCCAGATCCCGCCCCGCGCGGTCGGGACGGGCACTTGTCCCAGGCATCGGAGGACGGCGGCCCCACCCGGCCCCGGAGCACGCGTACCCCCGTACCGCGCGCCCCGGGCCCCGGCCCTGTGTCACCCCGATCCGCGAGCCATCCATCGCAACGTAGCCACATCGGCCTAAAGGCGAGGTAACGGAAAACCGGAACATCGGGACCGGACCGGGTCACCTCACCCGTCGTCGCGGCGGCGCAGGTAGCGCTCGAACTCCTGGGCGATGGCGTCACCGGTGGCCTCGGGAAGCTCCACGGTGTCCTTGGCCTCCTCCAGCCCGCGCACGTAGGCGGCGATGTCCTCGTCCTCGGAGGTGAGGTCGTTGACACCCGCCTCCCAGGACACCGACTCCTCCGGCAGCGCTCCCAGCGGCACCTCGGTCTCCGCGAAGTCCTGGACCCAGCCGAGCAGGGCCAGGGCGGCCTTCGGGCAGGGCGGCTGCGCCACGTAGTGCGGGATGGCCGCCCAGAGCGACACCGTCTCCACACCCACGGAGCTGAACGCCTCGTGCACCGCCCCCACGATCCCGGTCGGCCCCGAGTAGTTGGCCAACTCCAACCCGTGCCGGGTCCCGAGCTCCGGTGGGGAGCTCATCCCGGTCACCGGGATGGGCCGGGTGTGCGGGGCGTCGGCCAGCAGCGAACCCAGGATCACGGCACGCCTGACACCCAGCTCACGCGCGACGGCGAGCAGGTCGGCCGTGAAGGAGCGCCAGCGCATGTTGGGCTCGGGGCCGCTGACCAGGACGACGTCGCGGCGTGAGCCCGGGGGGCGGACCACCCGGACACGGGTGGTGGGCCACTCCATCTCGGTCAGTCGGCCCTCGGTCACCGTCATCCTGGGCCGGGTGACCTGGAAGTCGTAGTAGTCGTCCGGTGCCAGCGCGCACAGTTCGGTGGAATCCCACTGTTCGTTCAGGTGCGCCACCGCGAGGCTCGCGGCCTCACCCGCGTCGTTCCACCCCTCGAACGCCGCCACCATCACCGGCTCGACGAGCTCGCGGTCGAGCTGGATCATGGACGGCCCCTTCCTGGACGCGGACGCACACCACCCTACGGGGTGGCACGGCGGGCGGGAAACCGTTGACGCGGGACCGCCGACTCCCGCCCCGTCCACCACAGTGGGACGCCTGTCTCACGTGGCGAAACGCCGATGGGGTAGCCTCGCGACCAGCGACTGACCAAGGACACCGCCGTCCCCGGAAACGCCGACCCCGCTCCTGCCCGCGCCCGCGGGTCGCCCCAGCACCACACGTCTCCGTGCCCAGTGTCACCGGGACTGAGCTGGGCCCCGCCGCGCCCCGAGACTAGAGTTGCTGAACATGAGAGATCGACGGACATTCCGTGAAGCACTGTCCCAGCGAGTAGTCGTCGCGGACGGGGCGATGGGCACCATGTTGCAGGCGCACGATCTCGACCTCGACCAGTTCGAGGGCCACGAGGGCCTCAACGACATCCTCAACCTGACCCGGCCCGACATCGTCCGGGACACCCACGCCGCCTTCTTCGAGGTGGGCTCCGACTGTGTGGAGACCAACACGTTCTCCGCCAACTACGGAGGCCTCTACGAGTACGGCATCGAGGACCGCACCTACGAGATCGCCGAGGCCGGTGCGCGTATCGCCCGCGAGGCGGCCGACGCCTACAGCACGCCCGACCAGCCCCGCTACGTCCTCGGGTCGGTCGGGCCCGGCACCCGCCTGCCGACCCTGGGGCACGCGCCCTACACGTTCCTGCGCGACTACTACGAGCAGTCCGCGCGCGGCCTGATCGACGGCGGCTCGGACGCCATCCTGATCGAGACCTGCCAGGACCTGCTCCAGGTCAAGGCCGCCGTGGTCGGCGCCAAGCGCGCCCGCGCGGCCCTGGGCCGGGACGTGCCCGTCATCGCCCAGGTGAGCATCGAGACCAACGGCACCATGCTGATGGGTTCGGAGATCGGCGCGGCCCTCACCTCGCTGGCCCCGCTGGGCATCGACGTGATCGGCCTCAACTGCTCCACCGGCCCCGCCGAGATGAGCGAGCACCTGCGCTACCTGTCGCACCACTCGCCCATCCCCATCTCCTGCATGCCCAACGCGGGCCTGCCCGAACTGGGCCCCCACGGCGCCGTCTACAACCTTTCCCCCGAGGAGCTGACCGACGCCCACGACGCCTTCACCTCCGAGTTCGGGCTGAACCTGGTGGGGGGCTGTTGCGGCACCACCCCCGAACACCTGCGCCAGGTAGCCGAGCGGGTCCAGGGCCGCGGGCTGAGGAACCGCAAACCGCTGGTCGAGGCCGCCGCGTCCTCGCTGTACCAGAGCGTCCCCTTCCGTCAGGACTCCAGTTACCTCGCGGTCGGCGAGCGCACCAACGCCAACGGCTCCAAGAAGTTCCGCGAGGCCATGCTGGCCGAGGACTGGGACGCCTGCGTCGAGATCGCCCGCGACCAGATTCGCGACGGCGCCCACGTACTCGACCTCAACATCGACTACGTGGGCCGCGACGGCGTCAGGGACATGCACGCCCTGGCCTCCCGGCTGGCCACCGCCTCCACCCTGCCCCTCATGCTCGACTCCACGGAGCCCGCCGTCCTGGAGGCGGGGCTGGAGGTCCTGGGCGGCCGCGCGGTGGTCAACTCGGTCAACTACGAGGACGGCGACGGCCCCGACTCCCGGTTCACCCGCATCATGGGGCTGGTCCAGGAGCACGGAGCCGCCGTGGTCGGCCTGTGCATCGACGAGGAGGGCCAGGCCCGGACCGCCGAGTGGAAGGTGCGGGTGGCCAGCCGCCTGATCGACGAGATCACCGGGGACTGGGGGCTACGCACCAGCGACATCGTCATCGACTGTCTCACCTTCCCCATCACCACCGGGCAGGAGGAGACGCGTCGCGACGGCATCGAGACCCTCGACGCCATCCGCGAACTCAAGAACCGCTACCCCGACGTGCAGACCACGCTGGGGCTGTCCAACCTGTCCTTCGGCGTCAACCCGGCCGCCCGCATCGTGCTCAATTCGGTGTTCCTGCACGAGGCGGTGCGGGCCGGCCTGGACTCGGCCATCGTGCACGCCTCCAAGATCGTGCCGATCAACCAGATCCCCGAGGACCAGCGCAGGGTGGCGCTCGACCTGGTGTACGACCGGCGCGAGGGCGACTACGACCCGCTGTCGGAGTTCATCGACATGTTCCAGGGCGTCGACGCCAAGGCCATGAAGGCCTCGCGCGCGGAGGAACTGGCCGCCCTGCCGCTGTGGGAGCGCCTGGAACGGCGGATCATCGACGGTGAACTCGCCGGTATCGAGGCCGACCTCGACGAGGCGCTGGCCGAACGGCCCGCCCTGGCCATCGTCAACGACACCCTGCTCAAGGGCATGAAGACCGTCGGCGAGCTGTTCGGTTCCGGGCAGATGCAGCTGCCCTTCGTCCTCAAGTCCGCCGAGGTCATGAAGAACGCGGTCGCCTACCTCGAACCGCACATGGAGAAGAGCGACGACGACGGCAAGGGCCGCATCGTGCTCGCCACCGTCAAGGGCGACGTCCACGACATCGGTAAGAACCTCGTGGACATCATCCTCTCCAACAACGGCTACGAGGTGGTCAACCTCGGCATCAAGCAGCCGGTCTCGGCGATCCTGGAGGCGGCCGAGGAGAGGAAGGCCGACGTGATCGGCATGTCCGGCCTCCTCGTCAAGTCCACGGTGATCATGAAGGAGAACCTGGAGGAGATGAACTCCCGGGGGCTCTCCGAACGCTTCCCGGTGCTCCTGGGCGGTGCCGCGCTCACCCGTTCCTACGTGGAACAGGACCTGGCCGAGATGTTCGGCGGCGAGGTGCGCTACGCCAAGGACGCCTTCGAGGGCCTGCGGCTAATGGACACCTTCATGGCGGTCAAGCGCGGTGAGGAGGGGGCCAAGCTCCCCGAACTGCGTCAGCGCCGGGTACGGCGCGGCGCCACGCTGAAGGTCACCGAGCCGGAGGAGATGCCCGCCCGCAGCGACGTCTCCACCACCAACCGGGTGCCCGTACCGCCCTTCTGGGGCGACCGCATCAGCAAGGGCATCCCGCTGGCGGACTACGCGGCCTTCCTCGACGAACGCGCGACGTTCATGGGGCAGTGGGGGCTGAAGGCCTCGCGCGGCGGTGAGGGGCCCTCCTACGAGGAGCTGGTGGAGACCGAGGGCCGACCGCGCATGCGGATGTGGCTGGACCGCATCCAGACCGAGGGCCTGCTCGAGGCCGCCGTGGTGCACGGCCACTACCCCTGTTACAGCGAGGGCGACGACCTGGTCGTGCTCGACGAGGACGGGACGACCGAGCGCACCCGCTTCACGTTCCCGCGCCAGCGCCGCGACCGCCACCTGTGCCTGTCGGACTTCTTCCGTCCCAAGGAGTCGGGGGACCTGGACGTGGTCACCTTCCAGGTGGTGACGGTGGGCGCGGCGATCAGCCGGGCCACCGCCGCCCTGTTCGAGAAGAACGCCTACCGCGACTACCTGGAGCTGCACGGCCTGTCGGTGCAGCTCACCGAGGCCCTGGCCGAGTACTGGCACACCCGGGTGCGCGCGGAGCTCGGCTTCGCGGGGGAGGACCCCGCCGAGCTGGACGCGTTCTTCAAGCTCGGGTACCGGGGCGCCCGGTTCTCACTCGGGTACGGGGCCTGCCCGGACCTGGAGGACCGCGCCAAGATCATGCGGCTGCTGGAACCCGAGCGGGTGGGGGTGTCGTTGTCCGAGGAGTTCCAGCTTGTTCCCGAACAGGCCACCGACGCGATCGTCATCCATCACCCGGAGGCGACATACTTCAACGTCTGACCTGCCAGGGCGCGGGCCCCGCCGGACCGGCGGGGCCCGCCCCTTGGGGGTCGGCACCACCGGCCACCGCGCCACGAGTCGAGATGAGCGAATTGAGCACTGTGAGTACCGAACTGACCGAGTCCGCCGTGGCGGTGGAGCGCCGACTCCAGGCGGTGCTGCTGGACATGGACGGCACCCTCATCGAGAGCGAGCACCTGTGGGGGGAGGCCGAGGCCGAGCTCGTCGCCGAGCTGGGCGGTGAGTGGACCGAGGCCGACCACGAGGCCAACGTGGGCAACGCCGCCGAACCGGTGGGCCGCTACATCATCGAGCGGACCGGCGCCGTTCACCTCACCCCGCGCCAGGTGGCCGACACGCTCTACGAGCGCTTCCACGCCAAGCTGGAGCGCGGCGCCGACCTGCGGCCCGGCGCCAAGGAACTCGTGACGATGCTGGCCGAGGCCGGGGTCCCGGCGGTGCTGGTCACCTCCACCGAGCGCTCCCTGGTGGAGACCGCCATCCGCGGCATCGGTCTGGAGCGATTCGTGGACTCGGTCGCCGGGGACGAGGTGGACGCCAACAAGCCCCACCCCGACCCGTACCTGAGAGCCGCGCGTCGCCTGGGCGTGGACCCGAGGCGTTGCGTGGCCGTGGAGGACTCGGCGGTGGGGGTGGCCTCGGCTGCCGACGCCGGGTGCGTCACGGTCGCCGTGCCCAACCACGTGGAGATCGAGCCCCGCGAGGGCGTGGTCTTCCGCGACAGCCTGGTCGGGGTGGACCTGGAGTGGCTGGAGTCGCTGGTGGCCGGCGTCCGGGCCTGAGGGCGCGGCCGCGCGCCGGGGCCGGGCGCACCACCGCGCGCTCCACGCCGCGCCCGCCGGGGCGTGGCCGCAGCGGGCGGTCCCTTGGTGCCGCGCCCGCCCGTGGGTAGCGTGGGAGACACGGACGGGTCGGTCCCCCTCACGCGCGCTCGGCCCGGGCACGCGCCCTAGGGGATCGGCCGGATGTGGGCGCGGGCGCGGGATGGGAGACTGGGCGCATGCCTGAGACTTTGAGTGAGAACGTCGGTGTGGGGCTGGGGGCGGCCCTGACGGCGGTCGGTTTCGTCATCTCCTACTTCGTGTGGCGGAGGAAGGGCGCGGCCTACGGTCTGCGCGGCGTCGCCTGGTCGCTGTTGCCCGTGATCGCGGGACTGCTGCTGCTGATGGACGTGGTGTTGCAGTTCGTCCTCGGCGTGCTCGGCATCCTGCTGACGATGGCCTTCAAGCTCCAGTCGTGGGTCGGCATCGGGCTCGCCGTGCTGATGGTGGTCCTGTACGTGGTCTCGGGCTTCATGAAGTCCAAGGGCATCGGGGTCAAGCCCGGTGCGCGTCCCGAGGACCGGGCCAGGGCCAGGGCCGAGGGTGGGGACGCCTCAGCGCCCGCCGCGGGAGCCGCACCCGCACCGGCCGGTCAGGTGGGCGCGCCCAAGCAGCCCAAGGCCGCCGCGGCCGACGACGACTTCGGTGACATCGAGGCGCTGCTGCGCAAGCGCGGTATCGACTAGGGCGTGTTTTGTGGGTGCTTTCGCCATCTGGTGGCGGAGCCGCCAGCTCCGCGAGCGGCCGCCAGGCCATCTCTCGCAAGACGATGAGCGAAGGTCAGCCCGGGTTTGGCTGTCCGAGCTTCATCGGCGCAGCGAGAGGCAGCCTGGCCACGCGAGCGCGGAATGATCCACTAAACAGGCCCTAGCCGGCCCACGCTCCGACGACGGGGGCGGTCCCGCGTGGCGGGACCGCCCCCGTGTGCGTGCCGGGCCTTCGGCGACCGTGCGCCGGGCGACGCGGCCCGCAGTGGGGGAGTGCTTCCTGTGGCCTGGATCACTTTGTGAAATCGGGTCAATACTTACGGTTTCATAGCACTTGCCATAGGTCCCCTGTACGCGCCTGGTTCGCACCGTTGTGGCCGTATCGTGGGCGGAGGCGTCCGGGCGGTCTTGTGCCAGCTCAGCGCGGGTCGTCCGACGAATGCGTGCTTTGCGTGGTTTGTTGGCTTAAGTGGCCATGTGGGTTGTTTGTTAGTGTTTGTTACGTTTTGGCTACACGGGCAGACTTTGGACGACATGCGTCCAAAGGGCGAGTAAATTGGTCGCTGTGTAACATCCCGGGCGGAAAGTTCCGTGGTCGTGTCCAACCTCTCAACGGTCGGCGCGTCACGGGCCAGTACCGACGAGACGGGCCACCCTCTCGCCCCGTCGGTCCGACGCCCAGCCAGCCAGAGTCGAGAACCGGCAGGCCCCACCGTGAGACCCGGAAGGGTCACCCCCCGAGCGGCTCACGTGTGGGATCGGTCCCCTCGGCCAGAAGCGTATGAGTGGAGAGTGGTGGCCTGATGAGCGCGCCCTCGCATGCCCCTGAGTCGGCCGAGACGGTCGACTCGGTACCCGGCGCCTCGGCCTCGGGTCGCAGCGACGCCGACAATCGGTCCCTGAGGCAGATCGCCTGGCAGCGGCTGCGCCGTGACAAGGTCGCCATGGTCTCCGGCCTGGTCGTGGTCCTGCTCATCCTGGCCGCGATCTTCGCGCCCTTCCTGGTGAAGCTGTTCGGGCACCCGCCCACCCAGTTCAACCAGGACCTGATCGACCCGAGCCGCCGCGTTCCCTACCTCGACCCGGAGAACCCGGACCTGGGTATCGACCGCTGGGGCGGGATCAGCTCCGAGCACCTGCTGGGCGTCGAGCCCACCACCGGCCGCGACCTGTTCAGCCGCATCCTCTACGGGGCCCAGATCTCCCTGCTGGTCGCCTTCCTGGCCACGCTGGTCTGCGTCGCCCTGGGCACCCTGCTCGGCATCATCGCGGGCTACAAGGGCGGCTGGGTCGACACCGTCATCAGCCGTGCCATGGACATCTTCCTGGCCTTCCCGCTGATGCTGTTCGCGATCGCCCTGGTCGGCGTCATCCCCGACGGCGTCCTCGGCCTGTCCGGCAACGGTCTGCGGATCGGCGTCATCGTCTTCATCATCGGGTTCTTCAACTGGCCCTACATCGCCCGCATCGTCCGCGGACAGACACTCGCCCTGCGCGAGCGCGAGTTCGTCGAGGCGGCCAAGAGCCTCGGCGCCAGCAACCGGCACATCCTCTTCAAGGAGATCCTGCCGAACCTGGTCACGCCGATCATCGTCTACTCCACGCTCCTGATCCCCACGAACATCCTGTTCGAGGCGGCTCTGAGCTTCCTCGGCGTCGGCATCAACCCGCCCACCCCGAGCTGGGGCAAGATGCTCTCCGAAGCGGTGCCCTTCTACCAGACGGCGCCCTACTTCATCATCTTCCCCGGTCTGGCCATCTTCATCACCGTTCTGGCGTTCAACCTCTTCGGTGACGGCCTGCGCGACGCCTTCGACCCCCGGACCTCGGACTGACCCAACCCCGAGCGGGGAGGCCCGTCTCCCGTCCCCGCCCGGACACCGGTCAACCCATGGTCCGACCATCCCACACCAGGTTCAGAGAGGTACTTCCTTGATGAAGCGCACCCTCGGATTCGTCGCGCTCGGCGCGGCGGCGTCCCTCTTCCTGTCCGCCTGCGGTGGCGCCGCCACCGGTGGCGGCGACTCCGACTCGGCGGGCAGCTTCGACCTCGGCTCGACCGAGGTCGTCAACGCCTCGGACAAGTCGGGCGGCACCCTGAAGTACGCCCTCGCGGCGGACTTCGACTCCACCGACCCGGGCAACACGTACTACGCGTTCAACTGGAACTTCTCCCGTTACTACGCCCGTACGCTCCTCGCCTTCAACCCCGAGCCGGGCGACAAGGCCACCGACCTGATCCCGGACATGGCCGTGGACCTGCCGGAGCCCAACGAGGACTTCACCGAGTGGACCGTCAAGATCCAGGAGGGCCTCAAGTACGAGGACGGCTCCGAGATCACGGCCCAGGACATCAAGTACGGCATCGCCCGCGCCAACTTCAACGGCGGCGTGTTCACCGAGGGCCCGCAGTACTTCAAGGCGCACCTGGACCAGGCGGACCACAACGTCTACGACAACGGTGACGACCCGCTCGCGGGCTTCGACTCCATCGAGACCCCGGACGACTACACGCTGGTCTTCCACCTCAAGGACTCCTTCGCCGAGTTCCCGAACGTGCTCACCCAGCCGCAGACCGCCCCGGTGCCGATCGACGCCGACCGTGAGGCCCTGTACCAGGAGAAGGTCGTCTCCTCCGGTCCGTACAAGTTCGACGGCGAGTACGAGCCCGGTGTCGGCCTGAACCTGGAGCGCAACGAGCACTGGGACGGCGACACCGACCCGGTCCGCCAGGCCCTGCCCGACCGCATCGAGGTCGAGCTCGGCGTCGCCCAGGACGAGATCGACGAGCGCCTGCTCAGCGGTGAGATCGACGTGGACCTCGCCGGCACCGGCGTGGGCCCGGCGATGAACGCCCGCCTGCTCGACGACGAGGGCGCCCAGGGCAACCTGGACAACCCGTACTCCGGCGCGCTGCGCTACGTCAACATCCACCTCCCGATCATCGAGGACGTGGCCTGCCGCCAGGCGATCATGTACGCCGCCGACCGCGACAGCATGTGGCGCGCCTGGGGCGGCGCGACCGGTGGCGACCGCGCCACCAGCCTGCTCCCCCCGGCCATCCCCGGCTCGAACACCGACGCGGACCTGTACCCGTCGGACGACCACAAGGGTGACCTGGAGAAGGCCCAGGAGAAGCTCGACGAGTGCGGCGAGTCCGACGGCTTCAAGACCAACATCGCGGTCCGCACCGAGCGCGAGAAGGACGTCCAGACCGCCGAGGCGCTCCAGCAGTCCCTGGCCCGTGTCGGCATCGACGTCGAGATCAAGTCGTTCCCGTCCGGGGACTTCTTCGGCCAGTACGCCGGTTCGCAGGACTACGTCCGTGAGAACAACATCGGTCTGAGCGTCTCGGGCTGGGGCCCGGACTGGCCGAGCGGCTACGGCTTCGCCTCCAAGATCACGCACGGCGACGCGATCATGGAGACCGGTAACTTCAACACCTCCGAGCTGGACGACCCCGAGATCAACGGTCTGTGGGACGAGGCCCTCAAGACCGAGGACCCGGAGGAGCGCGCCGACCTCTACGGCAAGATCGACACCCTCGTCATGGAGAACGCCGCCATCCTGCCGGTGGTCTTCGACAAGACGCTGATCTACCGCTCCGACGAGCTCACCAACGCCTACTACCACCCCGCGTACATGATGTACGACTTCATGGCGCTGGGCGTCGACCGGGGCTAGGTCCCGAAGTACCAGCCTGAACTAGTACGAGAAGGCAGGTGAAAGCGGCGGGGAGCCCGAGGCGATCCCTCGGGTGTCCCCGCCGCCGACCGCGATGCTGAATTATGTTCTCCGCCGCCTTGGTGCGGGTCTCTTGCTTCTCGCCGTCGTCACGGCGGTGACCTTCTGGATCTTCTACGTCCTGCCCAGGTGGGCGGGCGTCACCCCGCACGGCATGGCGGCGATGTACGTGGGCAAGGCGCCCACACCGGAGGCGCTCGACGCCACCGTGGAGCGCCTTGGCCTCGACCAGCCCGTCGCGGTCCAGTTCATCGACTTCATCCGCACGTTGGTGCTCGGCCAGGAGTTCACCTTCGGCCGTGAGACGGTCCAGTGCGCGGCCCCGTGCCTGGGCTACTCCTTCACCACGAACTCTCCGGTGCTGCCGCAGCTCCTCGACCGCCTCCCGGTCACCCTGTCCCTCGGCCTCGGCGCCGCGGTGATCTGGGTCGTCGGCGGCGTGGCCGTCGGGGTGCTTTCCGCCGTCAAGAAGGGCAGCATCTTCGACCGCCTGGCCATGGGCGTCGCCCTCATCGGCGTCTCCCTGCCCATCTACTTCACCGGTCTGCTCGCCCTGGCCTTCCTGGTCCACGAGTGGGGCCTGTTCCCGGTCTCGCGCTACGTGCCGTTCACCGAGAACCCGGTGGCCTGGTTCCAGGTCATGTTCCTTCCCTGGGTGACGCTGGCGTTCCTACACGCCGCCCAGTACGCGCGGCAGACCCGCGCGGGCATGCTGGAGACCCTCAACGAGGACTACATCCGCACCGCCCGGGCCAAGGGCCTGAGCGAGCGCAAGGTGATCTTCAAGCACGCCCTGCGCCCCACCCTCACCCCCATCGTCACCATTCTGGGTCTGGACATCGGCATGGTCCTGGGTGGCGCGATCCTCACCGAGACGGTGTTCTCCCTCAACGGCGTGGGTGCCTACGCGATCACCTCGATCGTGGCCAAGGACCTGCCCGTCGTCCTGGGCGTCACGCTCCTGGGCGCGGTGTTCATCGTCGTCTGCAACCTGATCGTCGACCTCCTGTACCCGGTCGTCGACCCCAGGGTGCGCATCGCCAGGTAGGGCGCGCCGCACTCGCCCCAGCGCCCGAACGCTGACACCAGACCAGCTCTACTGAAGGAAATGTGACATGGCCTCGACCGGACCGGCATCGGCTGCCTCTGACGCAGTCGTGCGCGTGGATGACCTGCGGGTGACCTTCCCGACGATGGACGGCGACGTCCACGCCGTGAAGGGCCTCTCCTTCGAGGTGCCCGCCGGTGGCGCGCTGGGCATCGTGGGTGAGTCGGGTTCCGGCAAGAGTGTGACCTCGCTGGCCCTGATGGGTCTGCACCGGGGCAGTCGCGCCCGGATCACCGGTGCCATCGAGGTGGCGGGGCAGGACGTGGTGACCGCCAGCGACAAGAGGCTGCGGTCGATGCGGGGCAACGACATCGCGATGGTGTTCCAGGACCCCATGCAGTCGCTGCACCCCCAGTACACGATCGGCAACCAGCTGGTCGAGGCCTACCTGGTGCACCACCCCAAGGCGGGCAAGGCGGCCGCGAGGCAGCGCGCGGTGGAGGCCCTGGACCGGGTCGGTATCCCCGAGCCCGCGAAGCGGATCAACTCCTACCCGCACGAGTTCTCGGGCGGTATGCGCCAGCGCGTGGTCATCGCCATGGGTCTGATGTGCGACCCCAAGGTGCTGTTGGCCGACGAGCCCACCACCGCCCTGGACGTCACCGTCCAGGCGCGCATCCTCGACCTGCTGGACGAGCTGCGCCGCGACCTCAACATGGCCCTGATCCTCGTCTCCCACGACCTCGCGGTGGTCGCCGGTTCGGTGGACGAGGTCGTGGTCATGCGGCACGGCCAGGCCGTGGAGCGCGGTGACGTGCGCCGGGTGCTCTCGGCGCCCGAGCACCCGTACACGCAGGCGTTGCTGGCCGCCGTACCGCGCGTGGAGTTGTCCCGGGCCGAACGCCGCGCCCAGGACCGCGCCGACCGCATCGAACGGGACCAGCGCGAGGGCGCGGTCACCCGCCCGGGCGACTTCGAGGCCTTCACCCCCGCCGCGCCCGACCGTGAGGGCGAGCCGCTGCTCCGGGTGGTGGACGTGGCCCAGCGATTCAAGGTGCGCGGCGGCATGTGGGGCAAGGCGACCGACTTCTGGGCGGTCAAGGGGGTCGGTTTCGACCTTTTCAAGGGCGAGACCCTGGGCATCGTGGGCGAGTCCGGTTCCGGTAAGAGCACCCTGTCGCGCATGGTCATGCGCCTGCTGGAGCCCACCGAGGGCACCGTGGAGTTCGACGGCCAGGACATCACGCACATGTCCGAGCGGGGGCTGCGTCCGCTCCGCCGCGACGTGCAGATGGTGTTCCAGAACCCCTACTCCTCACTGAACCCGCGCCTGACCATCGGCGAGAGCATCGGCACCGCACTACGGGTCCAGGGCGAGCGCAACGGCGCGAAGATCCGCGCCCAGGTCCAGGAGCTCCTGGAGCGGGTGGGGCTGGAGCCCAACCACTACAACCGGTTCCCGCACGCCTTCTCGGGCGGCCAGCGCCAGCGCATCGCCATCGCCCGCGCTCTGATCCTCAAGCCCAAGCTCATCATCTGTGACGAGCCGGTGTCCGCGCTGGACGTGTCCACCCAGGACCAGGTGCTGCGGTTGCTCTCCGAGCTCCAGGACGACTTCGGCCTGACCTACATCTTCGTCGCCCACGACCTGGCCGTCGTGCGCCAGGTCAGCGACCGCGTCGCCGTCATGCGCAAGGGCGAGATCGTGGAGATGGGCGACAGCGACTCGGTCTACGAGAACCCGCGGAGCGACTACACGAAGCAGTTGCTCACCGCCGCTCCGGTGCTCGACCCCGACGAGGCCCGCGACCTGCGCGCCGAACGCGTCGCCAAGCGCGCCGCCGAGGCCGCCGCCTAGCGCGCCGCCCTCCACGAGGAGGCCCCGGTCACCGTACGACGGCGACCGGGGCCTCCTCGTGCCCCCTATACCGGCCTGCGCAGCCGGGTGACGCAGTCACGGTACTTGTCCACCGTGAACCGGCCGTCCGGACCCCACGAGGAACCCTGCCCGGTGACCTCCAACCCCGCCTCACCCGCCCATCGGGCGAAGGCCTCGGGCGAGACGTCGGAGCGGTTGCCGTCGTCGCGCCACCGGCGCTGACTCAGCCACCGCTGGACGATCTTGCCGGGACGACCGGCCCTGCGGAGCACCGGCGCCAGCCGCAGCGTCCAGTCGGGCTTGCCCGCGTGGTGGATCACCGCAGTAGCCCCAGGGGCCATCACACGGGCGATCTCCGACAGGTATCCGACGACCACGTCCGGGTCCAGGTGGACGAAGACGTCGAAGGACCAGACGAAGGACACCGACGCGTCGGGGACGGGGTCCATCGAGGAGCCGGGTGTGTGGTGGACGCGGAGCCCGGGGTGGCCGTCGAACCGTTCGCGACAGCGGTCCAGACAGCTCTCGTTCACGTCGACGATCCACACCTGGTCCGCGTGCTCCAACAGGTGTTCGGTCCAACGGCCGTGCCCGGGGCCGATCTCCAGGCTGGTGCCCCGCGTGGCGCCCGGTACGAGCAGTTCCCCGACCAACGCGGCCTTCCACTCCTCGTAGGGCTGGCCGCAGTAGGCGGCCATGTGCGCCCATTCGTCGCCGCTCCGTTCCCAGGAGTGCGTTCCGCCCCAGGTCCGGCGATTCCAGTCAACGGTGGGCATTTCGTTTCCTCCCGGGGTGTCCCGCGTTCGTGCCGGTGCGTCGAGCCGAATCCTATCGGCGTCCGAGAAGGGTGTCCCTTTCGCAGTGATGGATCGTTTTCGGTCGCTGTCGCGGCTTTTCTTCCGACGATGGCCACGGAGGTTTTCCCCACGAGGGGGAATCCGCTGACCGGGGGTCGGGAAGGAGGCCGGAATGGGAGAACTGGTACTGGTACGGCACGGTCAGACCGAGTGGAGCAGGGCGGGGCGGCACACCGGGCGCACCGACCTCCCCCTGACGGAGGAGGGCGAGCGGCAGGCGCGGGCGGTACGCCCGATGCTGGCGGGCCGCCGGTTCGCCCTCGTGCTCAGCAGCCCCCTGGGCCGCGCCGCGCGCACCGCCGAACTGGCCGGGCTCAGCGGTGCCGCGACCCATCCCGACCTGGTGGAGTGGGACTACGGGGCCTACGAGGGGATCACCACCGCCCAGGTCCGCCGCGAGCGGCCGGACTGGAACCTGTGGACCGACGGGGTGCCGGTCGGTGGCGAGGGGTTCCCGGGAGAGGGCCCGGAGCAGGTCGGCGTGCGGGCGGACCGGGTGTTGGACGCCGTCGCTCCCGCCCTCGAACACGGTGACGTCGTGCTGGTGGCCCACGGCCACCTCCTGCGGGTGCTCACCGCGAGGAGGTTGCGGCTTCCGCCCGCCGCGGGGGCCCTGTTCCGACTCGACACCGGGGCGATCAGCACTCTCGGAACGGAACACGGGCGCCCCGTCCTGACCTCATGGAACCGTTTCCGGGAGCAGTCCTCCTCCGTATCAGAAAAGGGAGGGTAGGAGGGGAAGAGGTGATATCGGGTTTTATGCACCCGGGTGTTCTGGGTACGGTTCCCATGGATGGACACGCAAACGAGCACAGGAAAAGTACTCCCGATCCCACGTCCGCGACCGGCACCCGATGACGGTCCTCCTCCCCGCTCGCTCCCGCCCCACGACCCGCGCCACCCCCACCGCCCCGGAGCCTAGGCTCACCGGGCCGCCCGTGCCGGAACCTCTCCCGGCACGGCCAGCCCCACCTCCCGGACGACACCCCGCCTCCCGCCCCGGCCTCCCCGAGGCTCCGCGACGGGCGGCGGCTCCCGGCCGCGCGGGAACCGGAGTACCGCCACAATGGAGGCATGTCGAAGCGCAAGCCACACCCGCCCTCGCCCTCGCCCCCGCCCGCCGACCGGCCCTGCCCCTGCGGGCACGGGACCTACGGCCGGTGCTGCGGACGACTGCACGCGGGGCTGGCGACGGCGGCCACCGCCGAAGAACTGATGCGCTCCCGGTACAGCGCCTTCGCCGTGGGCGACGCGGCCTACCTGCTCCGCTCCTGGCACCCCGACACCCGGCCGGACGACGTCGATCTGGACCCGGAAACGGAGTGGGTGCGACTGGACGTCGTCGGTACCAGTGAGGGCACCCCCTTCCACAAGGAGGGGACGGTCGAGTTCCGTGCCCTCTACCGGGAGCACGGTCGCGACCACGAGCTGCGCGAGCACAGCCGGTTCCGCCGTCACGAGGGCGCCTGGGTCTATCTCGACGCCCTCGGTGACTGACGTCCGCCCCGGGGCGGACGCCCGGCGGTCAGCGCCGCTCGCGCAGGCGCCGGGCCAACTCGCGCGCCCGGGCGGCGGTACCCGGGTCGGGATGGTGCCGGGCCAGGGCGTCCAGGACGGGCAGGGTGTCCGGGTGCGCGGCCAGGCGGACCGGGTCCGGGTCCTCCAGCACGCTCCGCTGGACGTCGGGAGTCCCCCGCGCCGTCAGGAACTCCGTGAGGTCCTCGTTGTCGGGGGTCATCGCCGCGGCGATCATGTCGATCACCACCCACGGGCCGTGCTCGCCCAGCACCCGGTCGATACCGCGCTGGGTGAGCATCCCCGAGGAGAGCAGTACCACCGCCGCCATGCTGGCCACGGCCGGGCGCGGTGAGTGCAGCAGGGACCGCAGCTCGGGTTCGAGCTCGGAACTGGTGGTGTTGAGGATCTGCGTGCCCACCCATCGTCGCAGTGCCAGGCCGGGACCGGAGACCACCTCGCTGATCTGCCGGAGCGCCTCGGCGGGCCCGCGCCGGTCCAGCCAGGGGCCGGCCTCGGTGAGCCGCTCCTCGAACGGAAGGACGGACAGCGCGTCCAGGAAGCGCGCGGCCCCGGCCTCGGCGAGCGTGTCCACGAGAGGGGCGTGGATGCCGACCTCCAGTAGGAGCCGGCGGACCCCGTAGCGGCCCAGTGCGGTGAGTTCCACGGTGCAGTGACCGTGCCCGCCCGGACCCTGTGCGGCGGAGGGGCGGTGGTCCAGGGCGACCGCCCCGGTGTCGGAGAGCTGCCACAGAACGTGCAGGAGCCGTTCGGCCGCCCGGGCCGGCCGTGCCGGGGAGAGCAGGGCCTCGCGCGCGAGGGTGTCCAGGTCGGGGCGGGAGCCGTCCGGGGCCTCGTAGAGGTGGCGCAGAACCCCGGGGAGCAGGTCCGGGCCGGTGGTGCCGGGCACGGGCGGCTCCGTCTGATCGAGGTCGCCCCGGGCGTGCTCGATGGTGTGCTCGAACTCCCGGAACCACCAGTCCAGGACCTGCTCGGGATCACGCGCCCGGCGTTCGAGCTCAGGAGCCGGGCGGGCGTGGGCGTCGTCGATCTCCACCAGGCCCAGGCGCAGCGCGGCGGACCAGGGGACCACGAAGTGGGCGACCTCGGCCACCGAGTGGAGTCCGCCCAGCCAGGTGGCCCGTTCCGTGATGAGGCAGGGCAGATCGGGCGGCCAGAGCGCGAACCGGGTGATGGCGGTCCGGGCGTCGTCGATGCCGGGCACCCCGTGCGGTGTGACGGGGACGGCCGGGGCGCTCCAGCGGGCCAGGCTGAGGGCGTCGCAGAGCAGGGGGGAGTCCAGCGCCATGCGGGCGAGGGCGTCGGAGGGGAGCAGTGACACGGGCCTTGCGGCGAGGGGTGGGTGCTCCGGGTTCGACGGGTCATGAGAGGGCATGTCCGCTCCCGGTTTCCTTTCGGGGGTCGTCTGCGGACCTTCGGTCGGGGGAGTGTTCCGCAGGTCCTCGTGACCCCTCTTGTACCGTCCGGGCGCGGTGCGGCGGGGCCGTTTCGCGCAGATCGGTACGAACCCGGGAGGTGGTCGTCCACAGAACCGGACGCGGGGGAGGCGGTGCGGCCGTGTGATGCCTAGGCTGGTGGGATGGACCGTCGCGCAGCGCTGGAGTCGCATGTCCGATCCCTGTCCGCCGAACGGGTCGCCGACCTCCTCGCCACCCTCTCCGAGGGCGTGGTCCGTTACGCTCGCGCCACCCCGCAGACCCTCCTGTACCTGCTGCCGATCCTGGCCTACCGGCCCGGCGCCTTCGAACGGCTGACCCTCGCCCACCACCAGGTCCTCTACGCGGCCGTGGGCGCGGCGGAGGACAGGCAGCGTCTCCGTGCCACGAGGGCCGGTGCGGGCGAGCCCCGGCCCCGACTGCCGGCGCCGGTGGACCACGAGACGCTGCTGGCACGCCTGGACGCCGACCGCCCGGGCCTCGCGCGGGTGCGCGCCGAGGAGACCGTCGCCGACCTCGTCGGCCTGGCACTGCTCTGGCCGGACGGTCGTGGCGGCTACCACCTGCCCGACGACGCGTTCGAGCAGTTCGGCCTGCCCCGGGTTCCGCCCCCGGCCGCCGTGGGACTGGGAGAACTCGACCTGGCCGGGGTGCGCCGGATCGCCCTCACCCTCGGTCTGGACCCGACGGGCGGGCGCGGGGCCCTCACCGAGGCGATCGTGCGCGTGCTGGGAACGACCGGGCGCGTCCGGGACCTGTGCCGCACGGCCGATGGCGACGTGGCGCACCAACTGCTCGACCACGCCTTCCTCGGCAGGGAGGCCCCCGCGTTCCTCACCCGGGTCGGCGGGGAGCCGATCCGGTTCCCGGCGGACGGCACCGGGGACCCCGACCTCGACTGGATGATCGAGCGCGGCCTCCTGCTGCCCGCGGAGTCTCCCGGAACGGGGTTCGTCATGCCGAGGGAGGTGGCGCTGGCGGTCCGCTCCACCCACCCCTGGCCGTTCGACCCCGGGCCGCAGGCGGTGGTGGGGGTCCCGGTGGAACACGTGATGCCCGGCGGCCGCGCGGACGTGGTCGAGGGGGCACGGCGTGCCCTGACCGCGCTGGCCCGGGCCGACGTCCGACTGCTGGACGCGGTCGCCGAGCAGCCGCCCGCCCTGCGCGGTGACGGCCTGCTGGCCCCACGTGAGCGGCGGCGCCTCTCCCGGGTGGTGGAGGGCGACGAGGACCTGGCCCGGGTCTGGTTGGAGGCCGGTGCGGTCCTCGGCCTCCTCGGCGCCCGCCGGGGTCGCGTCGTGCTCTCCGAACAGGCCGGGGCCTGGCGGCGTCTGGGCGCCGAGCGCCGTCTGGCCGCGCTGACGGAGGCCTGGGCGGGTACGGAGGACGCCTCCCTGTGGTGGCCGAGTCCGGAGACGGCGGACGCCCCCCGGGACAGGTCGGGGCGCGCACGGACCAGGTGGGCGGTGGCCTGCGCGCTCAACGACCTGCCCTGGGGCACCAGCACCGGGGTGGTGGGACGGCGGTCGTTGGAGGAGCGGGCCAAGGGCCGGGAACCGCGCACGGGCACGCGCTGGCTGGTCGCGGCCGTCACGTGGTACCAGCCTTCGGTGGAGTCCGAGCCCGACACGGTGGGGCGTGTCGTGCGGGCGTCGCGGGAGGCGGAGTTGCTGGGCGCGGTCTTCGGCGGCGCGACCACCGAGGTGGGACGCGCGCTGTCACGGCGCTGCCGGGGCCGGTGGCAGGTCTGGCCGCACGGAAGCGCGGACACGGTGGCGGCGGTCCGCCGCGCCCTCGGCCCGCGTCGGCCCGAGCATCATGCGGAGCCGGGGACCGGGCCCGAGTACGCGGCGGAGGGTGCCCCGCCCCGGGGCACGGGTGCCCCCGTGGCGGGGACAGAGGGGGCCGGAGGGCGCGCGCGGCGGTCCGCCGAGGCGCGGGGGCGCACGGGCTCGGACGGTGCCGGACCGGACCGGGGTGCGGGTCGCGAGCGGGACGACGGTCACGGTGTGACCGGACCGGCGGAGTTGCTCCACCGGAGGTTGCGCGACGTGGCCAGGGACGTCTTCGGAGCCGATCGGACCTGACAGCGCGGCACGGCCCGGACATGATCATCCTCACCGGGACCACCGTCCCGCACGGTGTGTGAGGCCACGGGTATCGGGTACCGCCCGGTCGCCCCAGAACGGGACGACGGACCGTGAACGCGCCACTGGCGGCCGATCCGTGGACCCGGGCCCCTCCACTGACCAGAGTGTCCGCGAGCGAGGCGACCGTTATCCGAGCTCCATGTCCGCCTGCGTGATCGAGGGGTGTCTCAGAGCAGTCGTGACTGTGTGTAGGATTTCCCCCGGGTTCGCGTTATCTGACCCTTTCCTGCGCGTTCCACCCACTCCAGCGACACCACCTGTGCGTCCGCATGCCCTGATCGCGCTTCGTCGCGTTCGTTGGCGTGGCCTGACCCCCCGCACGGCCACGGGAGCGTCATGAAAGGCAGGCATGTCCCCTAACACCGTAGGACTGGCACTTCTCCTCCTGGGGGTGCTGCTCCTGGTCTCCAAACTCGTCCGGGTCCGCTGGAAGCTGACCCAGAGGCTGTACCTGCCGAGCTCGATCATCGGCGGCGGCATCGCGCTGCTGCTCGGCCCCGACCTCTTCGGTCGGGCCATGGGAGCACTGGCCGACCGCGGTATCGCGGTGCGGTTCGCCGAACGCGCCGCCGAGGGCGGGCTCTTCGGCGTCGACATCATGTCCGTCTGGTCCTCACTGCCCGGGCTGCTCATCTCGGTGGTCTTCGCCAGCCTCTTCCTGGGCAAACGCATGCCGAAGATGCGCGAGGCGGTCGACCTGGCCGGACCCAACCTCTCCTTCGGCATCACCGTGGCCAGCGGCCAGTACGTGATCGGTCTGCTGCTGGCCCTGCTGGTTCTGGCGCCCTTCTTCGGGGTCCCGCTGATCTCCGGCGCCCTGATCGAGATCGGCTTCCTGGGCGGGCACGGAACCGCCGCGGGCCTGGGCGACACCTTCGAGCAGGTGGGCTGGGCCGAGGGCCAGGACCTGGCGCTGGGCATGGCCACGATCGGCCTGCTCTCCGGGGTGGTCATCGGGATCATCCTGATCAACTGGGGTGTGCGGCGCGGCAAGACCAACGTCATCAGCTCCGGCAACAGGGGCACCGACCGCGAGCAGGCCGGTCTGGTCGAGCGGGACAACCGCACCGCCGGCTCGATGATGACGGTCCACCCCTCCTCCATGGACCCGTTGACCCTGCACTTCGGCCTGGTCGGCCTCGCGGTGCTCATCGGCCAGCTCATCCTGTCCGCCCTCCAGTGGGTGGAGCAGCTGGTGTGGGCCGACAGCATCGAGATCATGGCCTACGTGCCGCTCTTCCCGCTGGCGATGATCGGCGGCATCATCGTGCAGCTGTTCATCGACCGGTTCGACAAGAACGAGATCGTCGACGAGCAGTCGATCGAGCGCATCCAGGGGCTGTCCCTGGACGTGCTGGTCATCGCCGCCATGGCGACGCTGTCCCTCCAGGCCATCGCCGACAACTTCGCCGCCTTCGCGATCCTGTCGGTGTCGGGCATCCTCTGGTGCCTGTTCGCCTTCCTCTTCCTCGCGCCGAAGATCATGCCCAACTACTGGTTCGAGCGCGGTATCGGCGAGTTCGGCCAGTCCCTGGGCGTCACCGCCACCGGCATGGTGCTCATGCGCGTGGTCGACCCCGAGGTCAGGACCCCCGCCTACCCGGCCTTCGGGTACAAGCAGCTGGTGTTCGAGCCCTTCTTCGGCGGTGGCCTGGTCACCGCCGCCGCCATCCCGCTCATCGTCAGCCCGCTGGTCGGCCCCTGGGGCTTCCTCGCCATCATGGCCGCGACGATGGTCGTCTCACTCTTCTTCGGTCTGGTCGTCCTCCGGCGCCGGCGCCTGAAGGAGCAGCAGCGCTCGGCCGAGCGGAGTGAGGAACTCACGGCGGCCTAGCGGCCGCTTTCCGGGGCGCTCCTTCGGGGCGCCCCGGAACACCGGCACTCAGGACCGGGGCGCGGACGGTGCGTGGGCCGCGGCGGCTCGCGCCCTGGCCGCGATCGACGGGTCCGGGTGGTGTTGGCCCAGGAGCCGCAGGACCGAGCGCGTGTCCGGGTGTTCGCGCCGCCACAGCCGGGCGACGTCGCCGAGCAGGAAGCGGTCGATGCCCTCGGCCGCCTCGGAGACCAGGAACGACTTCAGTCCGGTTTCTCCCAGGCAGGTGGCGGCCGCGAACATGTCGATGGCGGTCCAGTGGCCGTACTCGGCGGTCAGCCGGGCCCGCTCGCGGTCCGTGAGCATCCGCGAGGCCAGCAGGACCACCGACGCCAGACTGGCCACGGTGGGGTCGTCGCTCCGGAGCAGGCCGTGCAACTGGGGTTCCACCCGTGAACTGATGGTGCCCAGGGCCAGGGTGGCGTTCCATCGGCGCAGGGCCCGGCCCGGACCCGCGCAGACGGAGACGATCTCGCGCAGCGCCTGTTCCGGGGCGCGCGCGTCCAGCCACGCGGTCAGGGCGACGAGCTGGCCGTCCGGGGAGAACTCGGCCAGGGCGTCCAGGAACTCGTCGGCGTCCAGGCGGACGAACTCCTCGGTCAGGGGTGCGTGCTGTTCCTGCGCCAGGAGGATCTGCCGGATACCGAATCGCCCCAGGTCGGTGAGGCGTACCCAGGCAGGGGCCGCCCGGTGGGCGTGCGCCCCGGACCCCTCGGAACGAGGGGTGTGCCAGCCCAGGGAGACCGCCCCGGTGTCCGCGAGCTGCCACAGGGCGCGGGTCAGCAGGACGGTGCTCCAGGCGGGGCAGCGGGCGGGGAGGTAATGGGCCTCGCGGGCGGGCAGGATCTCCTGGGTGACCAGTCTCAGCGGTACCCGCGCACCGTTGGGCGACTCGTACAGGCGGGCCAGCGCGGTGTGGGGTTCGAGCCCGGCCGTGCCGCGCAGGGACCTCTCGACGCACGCGTGGAAGGCCAGGGTCCACCACCGCAGGACGCGGCCGGGCGAGGTGAGCCAGCGCTCCAGGTCCGGGGCGGGCCGGGCCTGACCGGTCTCGCACTCGACCATGCCCAGGTGCTGGGCGTTGCGCCAGGCGATCACGAAGTCCTCCGCCTGGGGCACCGAGGTGATCGCGTCGGTCCAGGCCCCGCGCCGCGCGGGGTCGTGGCTGACCGCGCGCGGCCACAGCCCGAAGGCCGCGACGGCCGCGCGGACGTCGGAGGGGTCCGGCAGGCCGTCCACGTCGACGGGGGTGACCGGACCGCACCAGCGGGCGAGGTCGACGGTGGCGCGCATGAGGCGGCTGGAGCGGGCTCTGTGGGCGAGTTCCTCGATGGGGAGGAGGGACACCGGACGGGCCGCGAAGCGGCGGTGGGACGGCGCCTCCGGATGGTGGGATGACATCTGTGCCCCTGACTTCTCCTCGCTCCGAGTTTCTCTCACTTTTACAGCGGCAACGGGGGCGGCGGAGCGTTTTCGAGGACATCGTGGGCGTGCTGCCGTCGAAAGTGGGTTGCGGATGGGGGAGAAGCCGGGAATCTCGGCGGAAAAACCCCTCTTCGGCTTCCGTTAACGATCTGTCCGGGATTCGTCACCCTGGAATCCTGGATCGTACAGGGTGGATTCGCAGATCAACGCAGGTGGGAGGCCCCGTTGACGTCCAGGACCGTCCCGGAGGACCAGACCGCCTCGGGCGAGGCCAGGTAACACACGGCCGCGGCGACCTCCTCCGGTGAGGCCACCCGTCCGAACGGGCTCTGACCGCGCACCTCGTCCGTGAGGCGGGTGGACACCCGCTCGGTCTCCACGAACCCGGGGGCCACCGAGGCCACCGCGATGCCGTGCGGGGCCAGGGCCACCGCCAGGGACTGGCCGAGCGCGTGGAGCGCGGCCTTGCTGGCGCCGTAGGCCGGGTGGTCCGGCTCGCCCTTGAACGCGCCGCGCGAGCCGACGTTGACGATGTGCCCGCCCCGCCCCCGACCGATCATGTGCCGCGCGACCAGGTAGGACAGGTCGGCCGCGGCGAACACGTTGACGTCCATGGTCGTGCGCCAGGCCAGCCGCCACTCGTCGAGCGAGGTCTCGGCGACCGGGTGCGCGACGTTGACCGCCGCGTTGTTGACCAGCACGTCCACTCCACCCAGACGCGAGACCACCTCGTCCACCAGCGCTGACGCGGACTCCGGTGCGGCCAGGTCGGCACCGACCAGCACGTGCCCCTCGCCCGGCAGCGCCGCCACCGTGGCCTCGGCCTCCTCACGCCGTGATCCGTAGTGCACGGCGACCCGGTCTCCCCGCGCGGCGAAGGCGGTGGCCACCGCCCGACCGATGCCCCGGGCGGCACCCGTGACCAGCACGTCGCGACTCATGGTGTGACCTTTCGACGGAGTGACGGCGCCCCGAGGCTACCGGTGGCCGGACTCGGCGGGGGAGGCGGGCTCCCCGCCTCCCCCGAACCCACGCTGCGGCGATCGCCTCCCGCGTGTCGGGTCAGGTGCCCGCCGCCACCGGCCCGAGACGGACCCGGCAGGCGGCCCGCGCGGCGTCCGACCCCAGGGCACCGCGGGCGATGGCGGTCAGCACGCCGTCGGCCGCCGGATGCCCCGAACGCCACATCAGCCCCGTCACCGCCTCGGGGTCCCGCCAGAGCGGAGCGTCGGCGGGCAGCGGCGCCCCCAGCTCCACCCGCAGGGCGTAGGTGTCGAGCAGGACCACCACCAGCTGTTCCAGCCGGACCCGGCCGGGTTCGGCGCGGGCGTGCGCGATCCACCCGCCGAGCACCGGGTGGTCCCGCCACACCTCGAACTCCCGCTCGCACCCCTCCCCGAGGCCGTCGAGGAGCCGGAAGACCTCCAGACGCTGGCGCCACGAACCGAGCTCCGCGCACACTTCCAGCAGTTCGCGGACGCCGGTGGCGCCGCGTCCGGCCAACCATGCGCGGCCCAGGACCCCGGCGTCCACGGGACGGCCCTCCCAGAGCTGGAACAGCAGCTCCCGCGCGGTCATCGCCCCGGTGGGCGGGTACCCGGGAAGGCGCACGCCCCAGCGCCGCCACCGGTGGGCCATGGCGTGGTCGCCCAGGGGGGTGATGCGCAGCCCCGCGCCGGCGACCTCCTCGGCCGCGCCCAGCCGGACCAGGTCCGCCACCACGGCCCTCACCCGTTCCTCGGCGGAGCGGAGCGGCCGCGCCTCGGCCGGGGGCGCTGCCCGGGGCGCCGGGACCGCCGGGGGCGCGGCGGGCCACGGGGCCAGGACCTCCACCAGGTCGGACACGGACCACACGCCCCCGGAGGTGAACAGCTCCCCGAGAATCCGGGACCCGAGCGTGCCGTGCCGCTCCGTCATCGCGGGCAGCGCGCGGACCCAGGCCCGGACGACGCGGGTGTCGTCGTCCCAGTCCAGCAGCGCCGGACCCGGGCGCACCTCGGTGTAGGTCGCGCGCAGGAACCCGGCGCGCAGGGCCACCTCCAGCAGCCGTTCCACCTCCTCCCGGGCCAGGCCCAGGTGCGTCGCGGCCTCGTCCGCGGCGGGTTCGGGCAGGGCCTCGGCCGCCCCCTCCGCCAGCGGCAGTCCGTCACCCGCCCACTCGGCCAGGCGCAGGGCCCGCTCCAGGTCAGCGCAGTCCCGCGCCCTCGGGGCGCAGGGCGCGGCGGGCAGGAGGTGGACGCGCGGAAGGTCATCGGGCTCCCAGGGCGGCCCCCACCACGGGCCGTCGTCCCCGACGGTCGGCCAGGGCGCGCGCCCGACGGGTGGGGGATCGATGGCGGCCACCGCGGCCCGCAGGGCACGGGGGCTCTCCCCGGGGCCCAGAAGACCGCGGTCCACCAGGTGGTCGATCCAGGCGAGCCAGGTGTCGCGCCACCCCTCGGGCAGGGCTCCCCCTGCGGACAGGGTGAGGACGACCCGGGTGACGTCGTCGCGGTCCCAGTCCCCCGGGTCGGAACGGAGCTGGCCGTGGACGGTGAGCAGACGGGTGAGCGAGGCCGGGTCGACGAGGTGCTCCCGGCTGGTCGAGCGGGCCCAGCCGAGGCAGGAGCGGACGGCGTCGGCGACGGCAACGGAAACGGTCATGGCGTCCTCGCTTGGTCTCCCGGGGGCGGGGCGGCGGCGCCGTCGGCACCACCGGGGGTGACGCGGTCGCCCCTCCATCATCGGTCAGGTCGCGATCGCGTGCCGGGGGCCTGTGGACAACCCAGTCTCGCGCGCTGGGAGGAGGAGGGGGTGAACGTCCGTGGGGTACCGGGCAACGCCCGGTGGAAGGCCAGCGCGACCCCTGGTTGAATACGCCCATGCTGATCCGCACCGCGCCGCGCTCCGAACGACGGACCGTCGCGGAACTCCGCGTCCGGGCCTACGAGCACCAGGGCCTGTTGTCCGCCAGCCCCTCCTACGCGCACACCCTGCGGGAGCTGGGCTGGGAGAGCGGTGACCTGGTCCTGGTGGCCGAGGAACGGGGCCGCGTGGTCGGCACGGTCGTCTACGTCCCCTGGGGGCCGCGCTGCGAGGTCGCCCGGGGGCCGGACGAGGCCGAGGTCCGCGCGCTCGCGGTGGACCCCGCGGCCCGGCGCGGCGGTGTCGGCGCCGCCTTGGTGCGCGCCGTGGTGGACCGCGCGCGCACGGAGGGGGTGAGCCGTCTGGTGCTGTGCACCCGGACCGTGATGACCGGTGCCCAGTACCTCTACGAGGCCCAGGGGTTCGTCCGTGTGCCCGAACGCGACTGGGTCCCGGTCCCCGGTGTCGACCTGCTCGCCTACGAACTCGTACTCAAGGTCTGACGCCCCGGGACCGCGTCGCGTGAAAGGTCCCGAAAGGACGGCGGCCCAGTGGGCCGGTTCTGGGTCTCGGGCGCCGCCGACGTGGTGAAAGGGTCCGGAGAAAACGGGGGCGCCGTCATTTCCGTTGGCCCCGTTCGGCTTCGAGGTGCTCCTTCGAGGCGGAGCCAATCACCGTTTCGCTGGCCGGAATCGGTCATTTCGTCGGATGCTGTGATGTTTGGTGTTCGTGTGTCGGGAAGAATCGCCGGAGGCGGTCAAAGGGGCCCGTGCGCGGGCGATCGGGCGCCGGTCGGAGGCGCGGACCGGGCTGTGGCGGGAAGGGCCGTCCGGGCCTGAGGTTTGTGGATACCTATGGGGAGTACATAGAACGACAAAGGCGATAATCCACCGGATTTCGCCCTTTCCGTCATCCCAGGAGGTCGCCCGCGTGGCACGGAGCACCGAACCCGTAAGACGCCCTGAATGGCCCGATGACATGGATGTCGAAGAGCTCCTGGGGCAGGGCTGGCGCCCCACACCCTTTCGCGAGTTCATTCTCAAGATCCACAGCCGCTGCAATCTCGCCTGCGACTACTGCTACATGTACGAGATGGCCGACCAGGGCTGGCGCTCCCAGCCCCGCCGCATGGCCAGGCCCACCGTCGACCGGGTCGCCGAGCGCGTCGCCGAGCACGCGCGCGCCCACGGCCGTGAGCGGGTGGACGTCGTCCTGCACGGCGGCGAACCACTGCTGGTCGGCCTCGACCACCTGCGGTACACCGTCCAGGCCCTGCGCAAGACCTGCGAGCCCGACGTCCACGTGGCGATCAGGATGCAGACCAACGGTGTCCTGATCGACTCCCACTTCCTCGACCTGTTCGAGGAACTCGGCATCCGTGTGGGGGTCAGCATCGACGGCGCCGAGGCCGACCACGACCGCCACCGCACACGTGCCAACGGGCGCGGCACCCACGCCGAGGTGCGCGCCGGTATCGAACGGCTCAACGCCCGGGACGGACGCCTGCTCGCCGGGCTCCTCACCACGGTCGACCTGGAGTCGGACCCGGTGGCCACCTTCGAGCACCTCCTGGAATACGACCCCCCGGGCGTCGACTTCCTGCTGCCGCACGGCAACTGGGACGAGCCGCCCCCCGGCTGGTCGGCGGGTGAGCCGCGCTACGGCGCCTGGCTGGTGTCCGTGTTCGACCGCTGGTACCACTCGGACGAGCGCGAGACCAACATCCGCATGTTCAACGAGATCATCCGCCTCGTGCTCGGCAGCCCCTCGCGCACGGAGAGCGTCGGGCTGTCCCCGGCCGCCCTCGTGGTCGTGGAGACCGACGGCAGCGTGGAACAGGTCGACAGCCTCAAGTCGGCGTTCGAGGGCGCCGCGAGCACACCGCTGCACACCTTCACCCACACCTTCGACGACGCCCTGTACCTGCCCGCGGTGGCCGCCCGCCAGATCGGGGCCCGCGCGCTCGGGGCCACCTGCGCCGCCTGCCCGCTGGCCAGGATCTGCGGCGGGGGCCTCTACCCGCACCGTTACCGGAGGGGCACGGGGTTCCGCAACCCCTCGGTGTACTGCGCCGACCTCTTCCACCTGATCACCCACATCCACCAGACCGTGGCCGCGGACGTGGCCCGGATCAGGAAGGGGCCCTGAATGGCCGATCCGGTCCCGGAACCGGTGTTCGACGCCCTGGCCCGCGGAGGCGGAGGGGACGCGGCCGCGGCCCACCTGCGCGCCGCCCAGTTCGGCAAGCACCTCCTGCTGCTGCGCCGGGTCGTGGACGCCGCCCGGGGCGCGGGCCATCCCGACGCCGACCGCGCGCGAGACGCCTACGACCTCCTCGCACGGGCCCAGGAACTCGCGCCCGCACGGGTCAGACCGGTGTTGCGCCACCCAGGCGTGGGGGTGTGGGCCCGGCGGACCGCCCTGTCACTGGCCGGGCACCGGCCCGAACCTCCCCGGGTGAGCGGACTGGCCGCGGTCGCGGCCGCCGCCGCCCTGCGCGGCGGTGCCGAGGCGCGCCTGGAGGTACCGGCGGACGGCCCCACCGCTCCACTGCCCTCGCTGGGGCGCGCGCTTGTGGGGACCGGGGCCGGGCCCTCGGGCGGGGGGAGGGTCCTGTTCGAGACCGCCGGAGGACGGGCCGTGTTGCGCGCCGGGCGCGGCCCGGAGATCCTCGTCCCCGAGGACCCCCACGAAGACGCTCCCGGCTGGCACGCCCTGCGGCGGCTGGCCGTCGAGCACCGGGGGCGGCGCCTCAGCCTCCTCCTGGACGACCAGGACCCCGACCGCATGCCCGGCGCCGACCTCGTGGCCCGGCGGCTCGGCCCGGCCGAGCTCGCCCACTGGCGCGCCACCCTCGCCGACGCCTGGCGGCTCCTGGTGGACCACCACTGGACGGTGGCGGCCGAGACGGTCGGGACCGTGGTCACCCTGACCCCCATCACCTCGCCGGGAGGGCGCGCCCACACCAGCGCCACCGCCCGGCACGCCTTCGGGAACCTGGGGTTGTCCACCCCTCCCGGGGCGACGCTGCTGGCCCTCACCTTCGCCCACGAGGTGCAGCACGCCAAGCTCACCGCCCTCCTCGACCTGGTGGAGCTGACCCTGCCCGAGGACGGCAGCCGCTTCTACGCCCCCTGGCGCCCCGACCCCCGCCCCGCGTCCGGGCTGTTCCAGGGGGTCTACGCCCACCTGGGCGTGGCCGGGTTCTGGCGCAGGCACCGGTACACCGTGCACGGGGAGGCGGCCGCCCGGGCCCACGCCGACTTCGCGCACTGGCGGCGGTCCACCGCGGACGCCGCGCAGGCCCTGGCCGACTCGGGTCGGCTCACACCCGAGGGCAAGCGGTTCCTGGCCCTCACCGACCGCACCCTGCGCTCGTGGCTGACCGAGCCGGTCCCGGCCCGGGCGGAGGCGGCCGCGGGAGCCGCGGCCCGCGCCCACCGTGCCCGCTGGCTCGAACTCCACGGCTGACCGTGCCCTGGACGCCCCCGGGCTGCGCGCGTTCGCGGGTCACAGCAGGGGAGGGTCGAAGTCGGCGACCAGCCGACGGCCCTCGCCCGCGGCGGTGGTGAAGGTGTGCTCACGGCCCAGGACGCGCAGGAACCCCGTGAAGGTCTGCTCGGCCAGCTCCTCGGCCTCCTCCGGTTCCCGCTCGGCGCGCAGGTCCAGCACCAGGTTGGACGCGCTGACGAGGGTGCTCGGATGGTCCTCGCCCAACAGGGCCCGGAACCGGCGCACGGTGCCCCGGCCCAACCGCGTGGCGTTCTTGGCCTCTCCGAGGGCGGCGAGGTCGCTGGCCAGGTTGGTGGCGGCCGCGAGCGTGTAGTGGTGGTTGCGGCCGAGCCGGGCTTCCAGGGCGGTGAGCGCCGACTCGTTCATCGCGCGGGACCGCGCCGGGTCCCCCATCAGCCGGTACAGCAGTGCGACGTTGCTCGTGCAGCCGTGCTTGTAGGGGTGGTCGGCGCCGTAGGCCTGGGCGTAGCGCATGTCGGTGTCCTCGGCCAGTTCCAGCGCGCCGGCCAGTTCGCCGGTCATCCGCCACAGGTTGGCCAGGCACATCGCCGCCGCCAGCGTGCTGGGATGGTTGATGCCGTGCAGTCTCAGGTAGCGGGAGTGCGCGTCCTGGCCGAGTTCGAGGGCCTCGTCCAGCTCGCCCGAGAGCCGACGGGCGATCGCCAGGTCCACCTGGGTCCGCAGGGTGCGCGGGTCGTCCACGCCCAGGTGCTCCCGGCCGTAGGCGAGCGCGTCCTCGCCCAGGTCGCAGGCCTCGGTGTAGTCACCGGCCAGTCGCACCACCTGGGCCAGACCGGACCAGAAGGCCAACAGGGTGGGCGAACCCCCCGCCGGACCACTGCGCTTGAAGAGCATGTAGGCGCGTTCGTGCTTGCTCTGCGCGCCGGCGAAGTCGCTGGTGAGCGCGTGGTCCAGGGCCAGGCTGTTCATGGCGCGCAGGGTGGCGGTGTCGTTGGGACCGAACGCCTCCTGGTACTGGCGCAGCACCTCCTCGTCGTGCTCGCGGGCCTGCCAGAAGTCGCCGCGCGCCCGGTAGTCCGCGCCCAGACCGGAGAGCACCGAGAGGGTCTCGGGATGCGCGGGCCCCAGAGTGCGGCGCATCTTGGGCAGGATCGCCAGGTTCAGGTCGTGGGAGGCGACGTAGCGCCCCATGTCCCGGAGCCGGTTGGCGTACTTGGCCTGCGCCTCCAGGACGAACGAGTCCTCGTCCCCGGAGTCGGCGGTCCACTTCTCGATGAAGTTCTCGGCGTACCTGCCCGCCGTCTCGTAGTTCCCGGACACGTAGAGGAAGGTGAGCATGTCCAGGGCGAAGCGCCGCACCTCGGGACGCTCGGACTCGGCCACCCCGGCCGGGCGCATGTGGGAGAGCAGTTCGAGGTAGCGCGCCTGGGAAGCGGGGTCGGTGAAGGTCTTCGGGGCGGCCGCGCTGAGCAGCGACCACACCTCGACCCGGATGGACTCCTGGGTGGCCTCGTCCAGTTCCTCGCGCAGCAGTGCCTGGATCAGCCGGTGCACCTGGATGGTGCGGTTGGCCTGGTCGAGGCGGACCAGCGCGTACCGGCCCAGCTGGCCGATGGCCTTGCTCAACCGGATGGGATCGTCCATCAGGGCGGCCATCTCCGGGCGGATGGTGCCCTCGTCCACGGGGAAGAAGAGGTCGCGGGGGATGGGCTCGGGGCCGAAGAAGGCGCAGCAGCGCAGCAGCTCCATCGCCTCGGGCAGGTTCTCCTTGAGCTTCTCCACGGACAGCTGCCAGGCGGCGGTCATCGGTTTGGGGTACTCCGGGGGCTTGCCCTCGCGCAGCAGCGGTCCGGTGCGTTCGGAGAGCAGCCGCAGGTACTCCTGGGTGGACATGCCGGTCTCGGACTGCAGGGCTCCGGCCTGTTCCAGCGCCAGCGGAAGGTGCCCGAGCGCCTCGGACAGCTGGACGGCCTCCTCATGGGTGATGCCGCGCGGGATGCGCTTCCTGAGGAACTCGACGCTCTCGTGTTCGCTGAAGACGTTGACGGGCACCGTCTCGGCCACGCCCTCCCACCGGTGGTTGCGAGTGGTGATGAGCACGTGTCCGGGGCCCTGGGGGATGACGTCGGTGAGTTCCTCGGGCTCGTCGGCGTTGTCGAAGATGAGCAGCCAGCGCGCGTACGGCTCGCCCTTGCGCAGGGCCTCCAGTACCGCGTCCGCGGCGTCCTCGACCCCGGTCACCGCCGGTCCGGGCAGCCCCAGGTGCGGCGCCAGGTGGGCCAGCGCGGAGTCCACCAGCCCCGGCTGGTCGGCCATGATCCACCAGACCAGGTCGTACTCGCCGCGGTACCGGTGGGCGTACTCCACGGCCATGAGGGTCTTGCCGACACCGCCGTACCCCTGGAGCGTGTGCGGGACCACCGGGTCCGAGGGGGAGTGGGGGACGACGGCGGTGACCTGGTTGAGCAGGCCCGCGCGCAGTTCGCTGATCTGTTCGTCGCGGCCGGTGAAGTTCTTGTGGCGCGGGGGAATGCGGCCCCACACCTCCGGGAACCTGTTCCCGACGTGACCGGGACCCTCCGCGAAACGGTTCCTGGTCTGGCCCGGGGGGTTGCCTTGGGAATCGGTCACGCGTTGTCCTCCGGTTTCACATAGGCCCCACTCGGAATTCCTTTCTCACACAACTCAGGAAATCCCGGTGTCGTCTCGTGTCGATGGCTGTTGCCTGAGGGATTCGTCAACGCCATCAGCGTAGGCGAAGAGGTTAGGGAACGACAGGTGTGTGGTAGGAACTTCTGTACGGCGAATCGAGAAACGCCGGGGCGAAAGGGCGGACCCCACCGTCCTTTCGCGGCCGGTCGCGCGAGGGCGGCCACGAGCACGCGGAGGCGAGCACATGGGTGAGCACGGTTCCACCGGCGGAACGGCGCTGGTGGACGTGGGCGGACTGTCGTTGCGCGACCTGGACGGAATCGGTGGCTCGGCGATCGCCGAGGCACTGCGTACGGTGCTCGACCCCGGCGAGGCGGGTGCCGAGGCGGTGGCCGGATTCGTCAACGACCCCGAATAGGGCCGTGTGGCGGCGCACGTCGTCGGTGCGGCGAAAAGGAAACAGGAATGTCGCCGGGGCTCGGGGCCGAGCCCCGAACCGTGACACCACGGACTGGGCCCGTACCCGGTGCCGTCCCCATTATCGCTGGCCGGGAGCTGCTTCATGACACGGGCCGCCATCGTCCACGCGCACGGACCCTTCGTCGGGACACGGTCCTTCGGCGCCCGGGACCGGCGACACTTCCTCGGCCGCCGTTCCGAGACCGAGGAACTGGTGCGTTCCTGGAGCCGCCACCGGCTCACCGTCCTGCACGGGGACAACGGGGTGGGCAAGACCTCCCTGGTCGACGCCGGCGCGGTCCCCGCCCTCACCGACCGCGGCAGCACCGTCCTGCCCCGAGGTGAACTCCGCTTCGACCCGGCCTTCCCGGCCGCGATCCTGCCCGGGCAGAACCCCTACAGCCGCGCACTGCTGGCGCTGTGGAGCCCCGCCGAGTTCCCCACCCATGGCCCCGGCACCTCGATCACCGACTACCTGCGCACCCACGAGAGCACCGACCGGCAGGGCCTGCCCCGGCCGGTCTTCGCCGTCCTGGACCAGACCGAACTCCTCCTGCGGCGTTCCTGCGCGCCCGAGCCGGTCCGCCGCGACTTCCTGGACGAACTGCTCACCGCCGTGGAGCACCGTCCCGACCTGCGCCTGTTGCTGACCGTGCGCACCCAGCACCTGGACGAGCTCCGCAGACTCGTCGACAAACGCGAGGTCGACCACGCCGAGGTGGCCCTGGCCCCGCTCACCGCCGACACCGCGGCCGAGGCCGTGACGCGCGGCCTGGCCCTGGGCGGCTCGCGCACCGCCGCCCGAGACGCCGCGGCGCTGGTCGGCCTGGCAGGCGACGCGGCACCGTCGTCCGATCCGTCCCGCGTTCGCGGGGCCTCGGTCGGCCCCGCCTTCCTCCAGTTCCTGGGACGGGCGCTCTGGGAGGCGGCCGAGGGGTCCCGCGCCCCCCTGGTCCCGGACTCCGGCGCCGACGTCGACCGCGTCCTCACCGGGCGCCTGACGGAGGTCCTGGCGGAGGTGGCCGACGAACACCTCGTGTCGGCGCGGGTCCCGCTCGACTGGTTGCGCGCGGTCGCGGCGGCCGGGGCGCGGGGCGTGGGCAGGCCCGCACGGGAGGAGCCCGGCAACGCGCTCACCCCCGGCGTGGTGCACGCCCTGGAGGATCGTCACCTGGTGACCGCCAACCGGGACGGCTCGGCCTACCTGCTGTGCCATCCGGGTCTGGCCGGCCCCCTGGCGGCGCTGTCCGCGTTCGGCGGGGGGTGGCCGTCCGACGGAGGTGGCTTCGACCCCCTCACCGCGGCCCGCGCCGCGCACACCCGGGGTGAGACGGAGCTGGCCGCGGCGCACGCCCGGCGCGCGCTGGCGGCCCGGCCCGCCCCGGCTCCGAGGGAGCGGGCGCTCCTCACCGCTCTCCTGGGCGACCTCGCCTTCGAACGCGGAGACCACCCGGCGGCGGCCGGGTACTACGCCGACGCCGCTCGCCAGCGCGAGGCGGTCGGGGACGGAGCGGCCGTCTCCCGCCTGCTGGTCGCCGAGGCGCGCAACCGCCTGATGGCGGGTGAGCGGTCCGCGGGCCTGACGGCGTTGGCCGCGGCGGAGGGGCGGGTGCACCACGACCCCAGCCTGCGGGCCGGGATCGGCCAGGTGCTCTGGCTCGCGGGCCAGGGGAACTCGGCCCTGGACGTCCTGGAGGGCGCGATGGTGGGTGGCGGCGGGATCACCGAGGCGCGGCGCACGCGCGGACAGATCCGCGCCGAACAGGGGGCGGCGGCGCCCGACGGGGGGAGGGGATGAGTCTGGACCCCACCGTCCTGGTCGCCCTGATCACCGGTGTGGTCACGGCGGTCAGCACCCTGGGCGCCACGGCGCTGTCCGGGTACCGCAACGCCAAGGTCGAGCGCTGGCGGGCCGAGCACGAACTGGAGCGGGAGCGCGAGCAGCG
Source organism: Nocardiopsis sp. NPDC006938 (assembly GCF_042869555.1). Classification (NCBI taxonomy): domain Bacteria; kingdom Bacillati; phylum Actinomycetota; class Actinomycetes; order Streptosporangiales; family Nocardiopsidaceae; genus Nocardiopsis; species Nocardiopsis sp. NPDC006938. Next base: position 184,526 of record NZ_JBIAGA010000005.1, read on the forward strand.
GGGGTACGAGCGGGAACGGGCCAGGGAACGGGAGGTGCGCTCGCGGCTGGAGGACCTGCGCGCCAGCGTCCTGCGGCTCGACATCGGGATGCGCAACATCGCACGCACCCGCGCGCACGGACCTCCCCGCCAGGGCGGCGACGACCTCTCCGTACTGGTGCGCCAGGCCCGGACCGACATCTACCAGGCGGTGATCGCGGTGGAGCGCATGCGCGACGTGCTGCCGCCGGACCACCAGGACCGGGTCGACGAGCTGCGCGACGCGGTGGACCGGGTGTTCAACCACGTCCAGGCGCGAACCGACCGGAGCGCCGACCGGGTGCACCGGGATTTGGCGTCGGGTCTTCGGGCGCTGGCGGAGGCGGTTCCGACGGAGTGGGTGCTGGAAGCGGGGGGACCGGTCGCCCGGCGCGCGGCCGCGTCCGAGGGCGCGACCGGGTCCGCCACGGGACCGGACGCCCCGGACGCAGCGACAGAGCCAGGGTGAAGCCCAGGGCCAGCGCTCCGGTGGTCCCGCACACGAGCAGGACGGTGCCGGGCACGCCCAGCGCCTCCAGCGCGTAGCCGCCGCACAGCATCCCCACGGGCAGGGCGCCTCCGCTGAGGAAGCGGACGGTCCCGGTGAGCCTTCCCAGGAGCTCGGGCGGGACGTGCGTGGTGTGGTAGGTGGCCACGGTGACGTTCATGTGAGCGCCGACGAAGCCGATCCCGCCCCACACCAGCGGCAGTACGGCCAGCAGCCAGCCCGGACCGGCGCGTTCGGCCGCGGCCAGCAGTACGGTCAGCGCCAGCCACGACCACAGGCACAGCACCACCATCCGGGTGGGGGTCAGCCGGCGGACGAGGACCGGTGCGAGGAGGGCGCCGAGGAGCCCCCCGGCTCCGGTGGCGGCCAGGACCAGGCCGAGCAGGAACGCGGACAACCCCTCCTCGGTGGCGGTCAGCATGACGATCAGCCACACGGACTGGAACAGCGCGTTGGTAATCGTGCACACGAACAGCGAGCGCAGGAGGAAGCGGTCCTCGCGCAGGAGGAGGAAGCCCCCGGCCAGCTCCCTGACGACCCCGACCCGCGGGCCCTCGCGCCGGGGCAGCGGCCGTGAGCGGGGCAGCAGCCAGGCGGCCCACAGGCCCAGGGCGGAGACAACGGTGTCGAAGAGCGCGGGCAGACCGTGCGCCAGCCCGTACAGGGCGCCGCCCAGGGGGCGGCCGAGCATCTGGGTGGCGTCGGTGCGGGCCTCGTTCTTGGCGGCCGCACCGGCCAGTTCGTCCCGGGGGACCAGCCGGGGTACGGCGGCGGCTCCGGCGGTGGCGTGCAGGGTGCCGCACACGCCGTGCAGGGCCGAGGCCGCGGCGAGCAGGACCACGGGGGCGTCGAGGAGCAGCACCGGGGCGACCAACAGGACCACGCAGGCGATCCGGGCGGCCAGGCCGACGACCATGACGCTGCGGGGGTCGTGCCGGTCCACCACGAGGCCGACGGGGATGTGCAGGACGGTGCGGGGCACCATGCCCGCCGCGGCGATCCAGCCTGCCAGGACGGGTGACCCGGTGTGGAAGAGGGCCAGCAGGGGGACGGCCAGGCCGAAGGTCATGGTCCCGAGGCCGGCCAGTGCCACACTGCTCCAGAGCAGTGCGAAATGGCGTCGCCAGCGTCCGGTGTCGTGTTTCGGAAAGGTCTCCCCGACACGGGGTTCCGTTGTTGACATCGTTCTCAATACAGATGGAAAACGTGGGTGACGACAACACCGCGAGGGGTGCCGGGTGAAGAATCCGAATGCCACAAACCCTGCTGTGTCGGGCTTGCGTCGACCCGATCGGCGTGGTCCACGCGGTTCTGAGGGTCCCGGAACATGCTAACCGGAAAGGCCGTCCGACTCGGCCTGTTGGTGTTCGACATGGGCCCGTGGGTCGAGAGTGTCGACAGGGTAAAGAGTGACAGGCCGATTTATGATGATTCCTCCGCTTGGCCTCAATCGTGGTCCAGGCCGCGCACTCCTCGGGTGCCCACCGACCCGGGGGCCGCGAACCCCCGGGGACGGTTCCGGTGCGGATCGGCCCCCGCCCTAACACGGCCGGAGGCACCGCGGCCGCGCGCTACCCGGTGACCCGCCGGACCACCCGGTGGGCCTCGGTGGGGTCGGGGCACTCCCAGCGCCGCACCATCCGCTCCACGGCCGCCGCCGGAACCGGAGCTGCCCGGCGTTCCACACGCTCGCGCAGCACCCGAGGCGGCGCCTCCAGGGCCACGATCTCCACGCGCGCCCGATAGTCGGCTGCCAGAGACACCGACCGTCCGCGCAGGTCACGGGAGAGGTGGGTGGCGTTCCAGACGAAGGACCGGCCCGCGCGCAGGTGCTCGCGCGCACGCTCCACCGCGGCCGCCGCCACCGGGCGCTGGTCGGCGGTGGGACGCACCCCCAGTTCGGCCCGCAGCGCGTCCGGGCTCACCACCGGGACGCCCGGGCGGTACTCCGCGATCCAGTGGTCCTTGCCCGCACCGGGCAGGCCGGACATCAGCGTCACGGTCGACCGGGTGTCGTCGTGGGCGGCGTAGTCGGGGTCGCGGTCAGGCCTGCGGAAGAACCAGAACCGGGCGTGGTCGGAGGGGAAGGCGCGCGGCGCGTCCAGGCAGCGCTGCTCGGCGCAGTACTCGGCGTACAGCGAGATGTGGTCCAGGACCTCCGAGGCGTCCCCGCAGCGGCGCCCCAGGATGTCGGCGGTGGCCAGCAGCACGAGGTCGTCGTTGCGGGCCAGCAGGCTCACCCGGAAGGCGATCCGGCGCAGGTCGGGCCGCTCCAGGGCCCAGAAGGGCACCTGGTGGTGGCGGACCAGCGCCGCCACGTGCTCGCGCCACCCGATCGGGGCCCCGGCCTCCCACAGGAGGCGGCGGGCCGTCAGGTCACCGGCCCGCGAGTGCCCGTGCGCGGTCACCCGCCCGTCCGCGCCGCGCCGGGTACAGCGGGGTTTGGCCACGTCGTGCAGGAGCACCGCCGCGAACAGCCGGACCCGCTCCCCGACGGGGCGGGCGCGCCATGCGGGCAGTTGGGCGAGCGCCTCGCAGGCCATGCGGGTGTGCACCTCCACGTCGCCCTCGGCGTGGTGCACCGGGTCCTGTTCCACCCCCGCCAGTTCCCGCACCCACGGGAAGGCCTCGCGCACGCGCGGCCAGTCCAGGTCCCAGTGCGGCGGCGCGGGGCACAGCTCATCGAACGGGCGCATACGCCGCCTCCGGGTCGGCCAGGGCGTTGGCGACCAGCGGCCGGTCCAGCCAGTGGGTGCCGGAGTCCAGCACCGCCGAGGTGAACTCCGCGCGCACCCACTTGAACCGCTCGACCGTGCGGCCGTCCTCCTCGACCTTGACGTACAGGCCCTCCATGAGGTCCGAGCCGTCCGTCTCGGCCAGGGCCCGCTCGGGGTCGGCTCCTCCGGCCCGGGCGGCGGCGGCCAGCGCCGCGCGCCAGCCTGGGGTACGGAAGGTCGAGGCCCCCACCAGCGCCGTGAGTGCGGTGAGGGAGGCCAGCGGTCCCTCGTGCAGCACCGGCACCGACACCACCGGGGTACCGGCCAGGAGCTCCCTCCGGCGTGGCGTGGACAGGAAGGTCCCGTCACTGGTGTCCAGCGCGTCGAACGCGCAGAAGTAGTGCGGCAGCGCGTCGTAGTACACGGTGTGCCGCGCGTACAGCCACTCGCCGTAGAGCACGTACCGGTCGCCCAGGACGGGGCGCAGCACGGGCGCGACCGTCGCCGCCCACGCCTTGAACGGCGCGAACTGCCGTTCGCGCGGCCCGCCGCCCAGATAGTGGCCCCGGCTCTGGAGCCGCAGCCGCCCGTCCGGTCCGAAGCTGATCCCGGCGTTGGCGCCGTCCAGCTTCTCTTCCACGACCAGGTGCCGCCCGGCCAGACGCGCGAACGGCTCGGCCGACAGGTCGTGGTCACCGTGCTGGAGCCGCGAACCGCGGATGTGCCGGGTCCGGGGGTACTTGTGAAGCATGTGATGGTTCTACACAACGGGAGTCCCCGCCGCCAGCGGATTTCCCCGCCGCGCCCGTCAGGTCAGGCGCGCGCGGGTGCCCAGGGACGCGGCGTCGGCGGCGGCCCGGCCCTCGTGCCAGCCCTCGGCGTCGGAGGGCCCGCGGACCCGCGACGACGTCAGCGCGCCGAAGGCCTCCTCCACGGCGGCTTCCACGGCCCTCTCCCGCGCGGCGAACACCGGGACCAGGTCCGTGCCGGTCTCGGCGGTGACGGCCTCCTCGGCGGCACGCGCGGACTCGTTCAACCGTTCGCCCACCCGCACCGCGAACGCGGACATGAACGACGCGCGGAAGTCCTTGCGCGCCCCCCGCCCGGAGCGGTCCCGGCGGGCCCCGCTGACCCGCATTTCGGCGTCCGCCTGCACCAGCAGGGACGTGTACAGCAGGTCGACCGCCTCCACGTCGCCGGGGAACCCCATGACGGTGCTCAACCCCAGCTCGCGGTGCCACACGGCACGGCAGTGATTGGCCTCGGCGACCTCGTTCAGGAGCACGGCCCGGTGCTCGTCGTAGGGCGAGTCGACGGGAAGCCTGCGGGCCGACGCGGCCTCCGGCTCCCCGGGGTCGTGCTCGACCAGCGCCAGGTCGATGCTGTGCCGGGCCATCATCTCCTGGGCCCGTGCGGTCAACGCCTCCGCCTCCTGCGGGAACTCCGTGGACTCGGCCTTCGCGAGCAGCGCCCGCACGCGCTGGAGCCGCCCCCGGTCCACCGGGGCGGACAGGCTCGCCCCCGGACGGTAGGTGCCCGGCGGCGGGCCCAGACGCCGCATCGGCGGTAGGACGCGCAACAGTGCCAGGAGCCGCAGGACCACCTCGACGGCCTCGAACCGCAGCAGTCCGTGTTCGGAACCCAGACGGGTCAGGTGCTGGTCGCCGGAGGACGGCGCGCGGCCCGCCAGGGCACGCACCTGCTCGGTCCAGCGCGGGTCCACCGCGGCCGCCGAGTGGCGTTCGAGGTCGGCGGTGACGGCGTCGGCGCAGACGGAGGCGGCCAGCGGACCGGACTCGCGGGCCACGTGCCGGACCGTCTCCGTGGGCTGCCAGCCCCGCGCCCAGGCGTCGGCGATCGCGAAGAGCAGGGCGTCCAGGAGCGCGCGGCCCGACGCTTCCGCCCAGGCCGGGTCCTCGGCGTCGGCCAGCCGTGCGGCGGCGAGGTCGACGCCGCCGCCGTCCTGATCGCGCACGAGCGCCTCGACGGCGCCGGTCACCACCTCGACGGGGGTGTCGGAGGGGGTGGGGCCCGCCCACTCCGCCCCGGCCCGCGCGTCGCCGCGTCTGCGGCCCTTCCTGCTCACGGTGGTACTCCCCGCTCGAGACACTGTCGGGCCCTGCGGCCGTGCGACCCCCTCCGGGCCGACTGGACATGCTACCGGCCCGCGGTGGCCTGTGGCTTCGTCCGTCGAGTGGGAGCGGACACCCCCGGCCGCCCCGCGGTCCCGTCCGCCCCACGGCTCCCCGGCCGGGGGCGACGCGCCCCGGGGCCGTGCCCCGGGGCCGGAGACCGTGACGCGGGCTCAGGGCTTGCGGGCCACGCCGCCGTAGTGGGCCACCTCGCTGGCCAGGCCGACCTCGGTGGGGCCTGGACGCCAGAACGGGACGGAGACCACCCCGGGCTCCAACAGCTCCAGCCCGTCGAAGAAGCGGGCGATCTCCTCGGGGGTGCGCAGGTGGATGGGGAGCGCGGCGTTCTCGTTCCACACAGCGGCGGAGTCGACGATCTGCTGGCTGGTGTCGGTGCTGTCGCACAGCGCCAGGAAGCTCCCCGAGGGCAGGGCGTCCACGTAGGCGCGGGTCAGCTCGTAGGTGCGCTCGTCGGCGGGGAAGTGCCCGAGCGTACCCATGAGGTTCAGGCCGATCGGCTGACTGAAGTCCAGGTACCGTCGGGCCTGTTCCAACAGGGCCTCCGGCTCGCGCAGGTCGGCGTCGACATAGTGCGTGGCGCCCTCGGGGGTGCTGGTCAGCAGGGCGCGGGCGTGCGTGAGCACCATCGGGTCGTTGTCGACGTAGACGATCCTGGTGTCGGGGGCGACCCTCTGGGCGACCTCGTGGGTGTTGTCGGCGGTGGGCAGCCCCGTCCCGATGTCCAGGAACTGCCGGACCCCCTCCTCCCGGGCCAGATGGGTCACCGTGCGGACGATGAACTGTCGGTCCGCGCGGGTGAGCTCGACGATCTCGGGGAAGGAGCTCGCCACCCGTTCGCCCAGTTCCCGGTCGACCGGGAACTGGTCCTTGCCGCCCAGCCAGTAGTTGAACACGCGCGCGGAGTGCGCCACGGTCGTGTCCAGGGGGGCGGTGCTCGGGGTGTCCGTCATGGGGGCCTTCCGGTGGGGGGCTTCCAGGCTCAGCCGAAGTATCGTGCGCACCGCCTCCGGGCGCAACCGGTGCCCGGGCCCCGGGGGTTCCGGGGCCCGGGAGCCGTTCCCGGAACGGATCTCAGGCGAGATCCGGGTCCACCACGACCAGCTCGGGGTGGACACCTTCGGGGTCGTCCAGCAGCGGCTGCTCGCCGCCGCGCAGGTGGTGGTCGAAGTACGCGGTGGAGTAGGCCCGCACCAGGCCCACCCCGTGCTCCACCGGGAGGTCGCCGAACTGCGCGCGCCACTGCTCCGGGGTGAGCGTGTCCCGCAGCCCGAGCTGCTCCATGAGTACGCCCCGGTCCAGGGCGGTGGAGTGCCCGGAGCCGGTGACGGTGATCCACTGACGCCAGCCCGTCAGGTCCGCCCAGCGCTCCTCCCAGCCCTCCCAGGGCTGTCCCTGGCCGTTGGCGAGCAGGGCCAACGGCCGATCGATCTCCCCGATCAGCTGCGCCGGGTAGTAGGGGCCGTCCAGGTTGAGCCCGGCCGTCACACGCTCCTCGGTGAGCAGCGTCTGCGCGGTAGCGGCCCCGCCCCAGGAGTGGCCCACCATGCCGGTCCGGTCCGTCACGACCAGCTCGGACCAGCGCCAGGCGCGGCCCTCCTCCAGTTCGTCGAGGAGGAAGGAGACGTCGTCGGCGCGGTTGACGGCTCCGTCCTCCCAACGCTGGGTCGCGCAGGCCCCGCACCGCTCGACGAGGCCGTCGGGGAACTCCACAGGCGCCGCCTCGTTGCGGTGGTCGATCCCGGCGACCGCGAATCCCCGGCTGGCCAGCTCCTCGCCGAGGGAGGACATCCAGGTCCGCGAGACCCCGGCGCCGGGGGAGAGCACCACCAGGGGGAGACCGCCGCCGACACGCACCGGAGGCGCGTTCTCCACGGCGTGGGTCCGCACGCGCGCCAACGCGTCGGAGGGCAGGTGGTCGTAGCCGTCCTGGGAGAGGATCGCCTCGGACTCGGCTTCGGTCAGGTAGGGGGCCGGTCGTCCCGCGTCCGTGCGGGCGGGGTACCACAGGGTCACCATGAGTTCCCGGTCGCCTCCCGACCACGGGTCCTCGCGCCCGGTGTCCACCAGGTGCAGGTCGGTGGTTCCCACGGGGGAGGCGCCGGTGGGCGCGGGCAGCGCGGCGAAGAGCCGTTCGGCGGAGGCCGCGGCGGCCGCCGGACCGGCGGTGAGGGCGCATCCCGCGGCCAGGAGCAGGGCCAGGCTCAGCGCCAGCGGCGCGGACCGCCGTCGCGGGGGCGCGGGGGAAACACAGGGGTGGGGCATCGGAGAACCTTCCCGTCGTGGTCGGCGAACCGTCTCCGACAACGGTAGGAACGGGGCGGACCCGGCACGAGGGTGCGCACCGGCAATCCCCGGTGGGGGCGGGCCCGAGCCGTCCGGTGGGGCGGGCACGAACCCGGGCACTCCCACCGGCGCCTCAGCCGCCCGGCTCCACCACGAACACCTCCAGGGTGCGCGGGCCGTGGACGCCCTCCACCCGGTCGAGCTCGATGTCGCTGGTGGCCGAGGGGCCGCTGATCCACGTGAGCGGCCGCCCCGGGTCCAGGAGCCGTACGGCCTGCGGGACCCCGTCCACCACCTGGTCGACGCGCACCACGCACAGGTGGTAGTCGGGGACCAGTGTGAGGGCCCGGCGCCCCTGGTCCGGCCCTCCGTCGAGCACGATGGTGCCGGTCTCGGCGACCGCGACCGCGCACCCGGTCACCACTCCGTCGCAGGAGTCCAGGTCGGCCACGGACAGCGGCTCCTCGGGGGAGTCGGTGAGCCGCCGCGCACCGGTCCGCGCGAACCACTCCGGCGCGACCCCCGGGGCGGCCGCCACCCGGGTGGCGGCACGGCGCTCCAGGGCGGCCGCGATCCGCTCTGGCAACGCGTCCTCGGGCACCCGCTCCACCAGGGCCCGGTAGTCGAGCAGGCGGTCCACCAACACGTCCACGGTGTCGCCCTCGGCGTGGCACTCCGCGTACCCCCCGCCCGGGGGAGGTTCCACGGGCTCGTCGGCGGGTACGTCCGCCAGCGCCGCCCGTACTCGGGCCAGCACCCTCGCACGGGAGTCCCCGCCGCCCCGCGCCCCCGCCTCCGTACCGCTCATCGCCGTTCCCCTCCGCGCCGCTTCCACCACTGCCGGAACGACTCCTCGGGCACGTCCGGAACGTCCCGGGTGTCGGTCCACCCGCTCGCCGCCCCCGGCAGGTGCCGGGGCAGGGCGCCGCCGACCAGACCCGCCGCCCGCTGCACGGCGTCAAGGGCCCCGGACGAACCGAACACCGCCTCCGCCCCGGCCATCACGGCCCTCTCACCGAGGTGCCCCGGGCCCTCGGCGACCCGCTCGCGCAGGCGCACCAGCACCTCCGGGATGTCGATGGCCACCGGGCACACGTCGTAGCAGGCGCCGCACAGCGACGACGCGTACGGGAGCGCCCGGTCCACCTCCGACGACGTCCCCCGCAGCTGGGGAGTGAGGATCGCGCCGATCGGCCCCGGGTAGACCGACCCGTACGCGTGGCCGCCGGTCCGCTCGTACACGGGACAGATGTTCAGGCAGGCCGAGCACCGGATGCAGCGCAGTGCCTGGCGGCCCACGGTGTCGGCGAGCACGTCGGTGCGCCCGTTGTCCAACAGGACCAGGTGGAACTCTCGCGGGCCGTCACCCGGGGTCACCCCCGTCCAGGTCGAGGTGTAGGGGTTCATCCGCTCCCCGGTGGAGGAGCGGGGCAGCAGTTGCAGGAACACCTCCAGGTCCGACCAGGTGGGCACGACCTTCTCGATCCCCACCACGGAGATCAGCGTCTCCGGCAGGGTCAGGCACATGCGGCCGTTCCCCTCGGACTCCAGGACGACCAGCGTTCCGGAGTCGGCCACGGCGAAGTTGGCGCCCGACACCGCCACCTTGGCGCGCAGGAACAGTTCGCGCAGGTGGACGCGGGCGGACTCGGCCAGGGCGCGCGGGTCGTCGGTCAGTCCGGGCGGGGCGGGCACCCCCCACTCGGCCATCCGTTCCAGGAAGATCTCCCGGATCTGGGAGCGGGCCAGGTGGATGGCGGGGACCAGGATGTGCGAGGGCAGGTCGTCGCCGAGCTGCACGATCAGCTCGGCCAGGTCGGTCTCGTAGGCGGTGATCCCCGCCGCCTCCAGAGCGGAGTTGAGCTCGATCTCCTGGGTGGCCATGGACTTGACCTTGACCACCTCGGTCTCGCCGGTCTCGCGCACCAGGCGGGTGACGATCGCGTTGGCCTCCGCCGCGTCGGCCGCCCAGTGGACGGTGCCGCCCGCCCGGCGCACCGAATCCTCCAGCCGTTCCAGGTGGTGGTCCAGGTGGCGGAGGGTGTGGGTCTTGATCCGTTCGCCCTCCGCTCTCAGGCGGAGCCAGTCCTCGCCCAGCTCACCGACGACGGCGTCGCGCTTGCCCCGGATGGTGTGGGTGGCCTCGCGCAGGTTGTGGCGTGTGCGGGAGTCGCCGACCGCTGATCGGGCGGCCTCGGGGAAGGGCGGTAGACCCAGGAACGTGGCGCTCATGTGTGCGCGTACTCCTTCTCGGTGCTGGCCAGGATCTCGGCGATGTGGGCGATCCGGACGCCGGAGCGCTGGCGGGACAGGGTGCCGCCGATGTGCGCCAGGCACGAGTTGTCCACCGCGCACAGGACCTCGGCCCCGGTCCCGGCCACGTGGCGCGCCTTGTCGAACCCCATCGCGGCGGAGACGTCGGCGTTCTTCACCGAGAACGTGCCTCCGAACCCGCAGCACTCGGTCGCCCCGGGGAGTTCGAGCAGTTCCAGGCCGCGCACGGCGCGCAGCAGCCGGTAGGGGCGGTCACCCAGGCCGAGGAAGCGCAGTCCGTGGCAGGTGGGGTGGTAGACGACCCGGTGCGGGTAGTAGGCGCCCACGTCGGTGACCTCCAGGACGTCCACGAGGAACTCGGTGAGGTCGTACACTCGCGGCCCCAGGTCGGCCATCCTGCGGGAGAGGCGGCTGCCCTCCCGGCCCAGCCGGGGATAGTGGTCGCGGACCATCGAGGCGCAGGAGGCCGAGGGGACCACCACCGCGTCGGCGCCGTCGAAGGTCCGGGCGAAGCGCACCGCGAGGCGGGCGGCGGAGCGCCGGTAGCCCGTGTTGTAGTGCATCTGACCGCAACAGGTCTGCCCCGTGGGAAAGACCACCTCGTGGCCCAGCCGCTCCAGGAGCCGCACGACCGCGCGTCCCGTGTCGGGGAAGAGCGTGTCGTTGACGCAGGTGACGAACAGGGCGATCCGCATGGTCCTCCTTCGCGCCCCGGACCGGGCGGAGCGTCCGGACCTCGCAACCAGGGCGAGTGGTCCGACCACTTTCGCACAGGGGTGCGCGGACGATCAAGCACCCCGCGCGGGTGCGGGAGGTCCGGTCTCCAGGTCCATGCCGTCGACGCGTGGGCGGATCAAGGTAGGGATAGCTCCTCAGCCCGGAGGTGTGGACCGGGTCGCGGCCCCGTCCTCCCGTTGACCGCTCAGCCGCACAGTGGTCCGACCAATCGGAGTGTCTTGGGGCGCCACCACCATCGCCGAGGGTAGAATCGCCGTGTTCGCGGCGGAGACGGGGGAGTGGCGTGGTCGAGGGTGTGCGGACCCCGGTGGCCCAGCGGGCCGTCGAGCGGATCAAGGAGATGATCGCCGATGGCGAGGTCGGACCCGGGCAACGGCTCCCCACCGAGAGGGAGCTCTCCGCCCGACTGGGCGTCTCCCGGGGGTCGGTGCGCGAGGCGATCCGCTCCCTCACCACCCTGGGCGTGTTGTCGGTCCGGCACGGGGCGGGCGTCTACGTCACCGCCCTGCGCCCGGCCGACCTGCTGGAGGCCTTCTCCGTGCTGGCCGAGGTCTCCCGCGACGAGACCCTGCTGGAGGTCCTCCAGGTCCGCCGCATGATCGAGCCGGCCGCCACCGCCCTGGCCGCCGCGCGCGCCACCCCCGAGGAACTCGACCGGATCGGCGGGCTCCTCGACCGGATGGAGGAGGGCGGGCGGACCACCGCCGACCACGGCGCGGACGACCTCGGTTTCCACCGGGCCGTCGTGGCCTGCGCCGGAAACGCCACGCTCTCCGCCGTCCACGCCGGACTGTCCTCACGCACCTTCAACGAACGCGTCTGGGCCGGGCTGGCGGACGAGGGGCTGACCGACACGCTCTTCCAGGACCACCGGCGCGTCCACGAGGCGCTCCTGGCCCGCGACCCCGAGGCGGCCGGTGCGGCGGCCGTCGCGCACGTGCTGCGGGTGGAGCGCTGGCTCAGCCTTCGAGGCGGCGGTTGACCCGGTCGGCGTACCCCTCGGCCCGGAGCACCCGCGACAGGTTCTCCCGCCCGGCGGGGGAGGCCGCGTCGGGCTCTTCCTCCCCGTCCGGAACCTCCTGGCCGAGTTCGGCGTCTATACCGAGTACCTCGTGATCCTCGATTTCCGCTATCCGGTAGTCCTCGGGGTGGTCCTCCAGGTACTCCGCCACGGCGGAGTCCTGGTCCGGGGCGCCCACGTCCATCGCGGCGTCGACGTCGTCGATGTCCGTGGCGTCCCTGTCGAAATCGGCGGATTCCGTCACCGGCGGCCCCCTCGCCTCGGTTTCCCTGTCTTCGATCATGCCTGGTCGCGGCGGGAGACGCCAGTAGGGGACGTATCGGCGGCGACGAGGACGAAACGGGTCACCGCCGCCGGCGGTAGGCTTTTGCGCCGTTGCCGAAGAAAGAGACGGAGCCCTCCTCCCAGTGACCACGCGTGAACGGGTCCGCGCCCTCGTCGAGGCCCCCTGGTTCCAGGCCGGCGTCATCACCCTCATCCTGATCAACGCCGTGGTCCTCGGCTTCGAGACGTCGAAGCGGATGATGGACCACCACGGCGACCTCCTCAAGGCCGTCGACCGGGTGATCCTGACGCTGTTCGTCGTCGAGATGGGCCTGAGGATGTTCGCCCACCGCAGGGAGTTCTTCCGGGACCCCTGGAGCTGGTTCGACATCGTGATCATCGGCGTCGCCCTGCTCCCGGCCTCGGGGCCGTTCGCGGTCCTGCGCGTCCTGCGGGTCCTGCGGGTCCTGCGCCTGCTGTCGGTGATCCCGTCTCTGCGCCACGTGGTGGCGGGGCTGTTCCGCGCGATGCCCGGCATGGCGTCGATCATGGTCCTGGTGGTGTTGTTGCTGTACGTCTCGGCGGTGATGGCCACCCGGCTCTTCTCCACGGACGCCCCGCAGTACTTCGGCGACCTGGGGACCTCGCTGTTCACCCTCTTCCAGATCTTCACCGCGGACGGCTGGAGCAACATCGCGGCGGAGGTGATGAAGAACCAGCCCTACGCCTGGGTGTTCTTCGTGGTGTTCGTCCTCGTGTCCACGCTGATCGCGCTCAACCTGTTCATCGCGGTGGCCGTGGAGGCGCTGGACAAGGCCGGGCACGAGGAGCAGTACGGCAACCCCGGCCAGGGCGGCGCGCCGGGGGCCGAGGGCGCGGGTCCCGACGGCGGGTCGGGCGGCTCCCCCGACAGCGGGGCGGGCCGTGGCCCGGACGACGCGCACGGGGAGATCCTCGCCGAGTTGAGGGCGCTGCGCGCGGAGGTGGCCTCGCTGAGGGACGAGCGCGAACTGCTCCGGAGCGAGCGCGGGCGCATCTAGGGACGGGGCGGGCCCGTTGTCGCTCTGACGTGCGCGGAAAGGCCGGTGGTTGACGGCTTTCGTGGGAGGGTAGGGGGACAGCCGCACGCGGCGTCGACGGTGTCCGGCCCCACCGGACGGACCCGAGCCGATCCTGGACGACGAGGAGCCACCCGATGTCTGCGAGTACACCCCTTCCTCGGGCCGAGGACGTCGGGAACCGGTCGGGTGCGGCCGTCCCCCTCGACCGTCGGGCGCAGTGGCGCGCCCTCGCCGAGCACCGCGAGGCGTGGGGCGGGAGCCACCTGCGGGACCTGTTCGCCGCCGACCCCTCACGCGCCGACCGGTTCTCGATCGACGTCGGCGACCTGCGAGCGGACCTGTCCAAGAACCTCGTCACCGACCGGACCCTGCGCCTGCTCACCGACCTGGCCGAGGCCACCGGGGTCGCCTCGCTGCGCGACGCCATGCTGCGCGGGGACCACGTCAACCTCACCGAGGACCGCGCCGTCCTGCACACCGCCCTGCGGGCCCCGCGCGGTGCGGTGATCCGCGAGGACGGACACGACGTGGTGCCCGGGGTGCACGAGGTCCTGGACCGGATGGCCGTCTTCGCCGAGCGCGTGCGCGCCCGCGGGTGGCTGGGCCACACCGGCAGGGCGGTGACCCGGGTGGTCAACATCGGCATCGGCGGCTCCGACCTGGGCCCGGCCATGGCCTACGAGGCGCTGCGCCCCTACACCGACCGGGGTCTGGAGTTCCGGTTCGTCTCCAACGTCGACGGCACCGACCTGCACGAGGCGCTGATCGACGCCGACCCCGAGCGGACCCTGTTCGTGGTCGCCTCCAAGACCTTCACGACCCTGGAGACGGTCACCAACGCCACGGCCGCCCGTGACTGGCTCCTGGCCGGTCTGGGGGCGGACCAGGAGGCGATCGCCCGGCACTTCGTGGCGGTCTCCACCAACGAGGAGGAGGTCGCGCGCTTCGGGATCGACACCGCCAACATGTTCGGGTTCTGGGACTGGGTGGGCGGACGCTACTCCTACGACTCCGCCATCGGCCTGTCCCTGATGGTCGCCCTCGGCCCGGAGCGGTTCCGCGAGATGCTCGCGGGCTTCCACCTCATGGACACGCACTTCGCCACCGCCCCCGCCGAGCGCAACCTGCCGTTCCTGCTCGGCCTGCTCGGGGTCTGGTACGGCGGCTTCTTCGACGCCCAGGCCCACGCGGTGCTGCCCTACAGCCACCAGATGTCGCGGTTCACCGCCTACCTCCAGCAGTTGGACATGGAGTCCAACGGCAAGTCGGTGCAGCGCGACGGACGTCCCGTGGCCTGGCAGACCGGCCCCGTGGTGTGGGGCACCCCGGGCACCAACGGCCAGCACGCCTACTTCCAGCTGCTGCACCAGGGCACCCGGTTCGTCCCGGCCGACCTGATCGGTTTCGCGCGCCCGGCGCCTGACCTGCCCGAGGGGCTGGTTCCCCAGCACGACCTGCTCATGGCGAACCTGTTCGCGCAGGGGCAGGCGCTGGCCTTCGGCCGCACCGCCGATGAGGTCGCCGCCGAGGGCGTGCCAGCGGACCTGATCCCGCACCGGACGTTCCCCGGCAACCGGCCCACCACCACCATCCTGGCCGACCGGCTGGACCCGTCGGTGCTCGGCCAACTGGTCGCGCTCTACGAGCACAAGGTGTTCGTCCAGGGAGCCGTGTGGAACATCAACTCCTTCGACCAGTGGGGGGTACAACTGGGCAAGGTCCTGGCCACGCGGCTGCGCCCCGCCCTGACCGAGGGGGCCGAGGTGCCGGGCCTGGACGCCTCCACCGCAGCCCTGGTCCGGCGCTACCGGGACCTGCGCGGGCGCTGAGCGACAAGAGGGCCGTTCTCCTCTCGGACGTTTTCCGGTGGAAACGGCTCGGACGGCCCCCTGGTGACCGCATTCGGTCTGATCAGTGCGGTCGGGGAATTCCCCGGTTATGGTTTTCCTGGGTTCGGCGAATGGAGGAGAGCGCCCTTCGCCGGAGCCCTTCCTCGGCCGAGGTGTTCCCTGACCGTCTGACCGAAGGAGTCCGCCTTGCGTTCACGACAGACCGGACGGGTGTCCCGGGCCGTGGCCACCCTGGCACTGGCCGCCGCCACCCTGGTGGGGGGAACCCTGCTGACCGCGGTGCCCGCCCAGGCCGAACAGGTGCGGGAGGTGGAAACCCAGGCTGTCCTGTGTCGCTACATTGTGAAAGTGGACGTGTCTGCCATCAAGGAACGGCCCAGCAAGACTGCCCCCTTTGTGCGCTATCTGTACAGAAACCACACGGTCCTCGCGACTGAGGCGCAGACGAACGGTTTTCGGTATCTCAGGGAGGGGGAGTGGATTCCCGTTTCCGACCTGGCGAAACTCGACGTTAACTGCCTGAACTAGCGTATTCTCCCGGAATCCAGCAGTGACTTCCCGAAAGGGAATTCCGCTGGGAACCGGAATTGCGGGAGGCGCGTACGCCGTGCCCGCGTACGCGCCTCCCGGTTCTAGTCCTCGGGGTCGGGGCTGACCGCCTGGAGCGACGGTCCGCGCCCGGCCTCGATGTGCGCCGCCATGGTCAGTCGCGCGAGCCGGTCGTTGCCGGTGCTGACCGCCGCGTAGATCTCGTGGTGCGCCTGGAACTCCAGGTGCGGGTCGCGGAAAGCCGTCATCGCGAACAGCCAGCGGGAACGCGAGAGGACCGGGACCATGAGCTCGGACAGCAGCTCGTGACCGGCCGCCTCCACCACCTGGGCGTGGAAGTGGGCGTTGGCGGTCATGATGTGCTCCAGCGAACCGGTCTCCGTGGCGTGGGCGGTGGCCTCCATGGCCTCCTCCAGCCCCGGGTGCGCGTGCCCCTCGGAGTACCGGTGGGCCGCCCGCTCGGCGGCGAACGGCTCCAACCGGACCCGCAGGTCGAAGAGCTCGTCCACGCCCGTGGTCGACATGGTCCGCACGGTCGCGCCCCTGTGGGCGCTCGTCATGATGAACCCGTCGTGCCGCAGGTTGCGCAGCGCCTCCCGTACCGGGAGCCGGGACACGCCCAGCTCCTCGGACAGCTCGCGTTCGCGAAGTCGCGCGCCCGGGGGATAGCGGCCGGAGATGATCCCCTCGCGGATGGCGGATTCGGCCGCCTCCGTCAGAGGGGCCGAACCACCCGATGTCCGTGCCATGAGACCCGTTCCCGCCGTGCGTGCCTGGTCACCCCTGCCGGGGCTCCGGGGACTGGGCGCCGCGAACCGGGAACGACGGGGGGAAGAGGGCCTCGACCGGTCGGTGGAGGCCGTCCCGCTCACTGTAGCCGCGCCGGAGTTCCTCGAACACCTCCTGCGCCCGCTTCCTGAGCTCGACCAGGTCCACCCCGGGCAGGGCGCCGTCCGTGACGACGGGCCGCCCGGCCACGAAGGTGTGCGTGGCGTTGCGGGCGGTGCCGTTGAGTACGAGGGTGCGCAGGGGGTCCTCGACGACGCCGTCGCGGAAGTCGTCCAGGGAGAACGCGCTCAGGTCGGCGCTGGCACCGACCTCCAGGCGGCCGAGGTCGGGGCGCTTGAGCGCGGCGGCGCCGCCGGTGGTCGCCGCCTCCATGTAGTCGCCGAGGCTCACGGAGCCGTGGCCGTGGAGCAGGCGCGAGGCGTGCAGGCCCACGTCCATGCCGCGGACGAGGTCGGGCGGGAAGGAGTCGGTGCCCAGGGCCATGGTGACCCCGGCCTCCAGGAAGTCGTTGAAGGTCTCCAGCACGTCCCCGTACCGGAAGATGGTCAGGGGGCAGTGGACGACGCTGACGCCCGCCCCGGCCAGCCGCGCGAGGTCGACACCGCCCGGCCCGGTGAGCTGGGAGTTGCGGTCGGTCCACAGGGCGTGCGGGATGAGCAGGCGGTCGTTGAGCAGGCCGGTGCGCTCGATGAGGTCCAGCGGGGTGACGCCGTGCCGCTGGAGCACGACCTCGCGCTCCCACGGCTGCTGGAGGGAGTGCAGCCGCACCAGGAGGCCGCGCCGGGCGGCCTCGCGCGCGGTGCGCTCCATCAGTTCGGGCGTGAGCGTCTCGATACGGCAGGGGAGCAGGACCGGACGGACCAGGTCGTCGTCGTTCTCCGCGAGTTCGTCGGCGAACTCCAGTGCCGCGTCGAGTCCGGCCTCGCCGCGTTCGGGGCGTTCGACGAAGGTGCGCCCGTCGTCGTCGAGCGCGCCCACGGCGGAGCGGTACGAGGGGCCCAGGTAGCCGCGGAGCCCCCACTCCCTGGTGAGGTCGGCGAGTCGTCGGAGTTCGTCGGCGGACTCGTTCCACTCCAGGTGGATCTCGGAGGCGATCGGCATGTACGTGGTGATGCCGTGCAGGGCGAGCTGGGCGAGGCCGAAGCGGCGCAGGGTGTCGCGCTGCCGGGGGGTGAGCACGTCGGCGGGGCGGTCGCGCCAGTGCTCGACGGAGCCCACCAGGGATCGGGCGTGCTCGGTGGAGTGGTGGGCGTCGAGGATGAGGTGGTCGATGTCCACCAGGGCGTCGAGGTCGATCAGGCCGGGGGTGAGGACCGTCTCGCCCAGGTCCAGTACGGGGGCGGTGGAGGCGGGGGTTCCGGTGCCCACCTCCGTGACGACTCCGTCGGAGTGGGCGACGTAGCCGTTCTCCAGCCAGACGTGGGAACCCTCGGAATGCGCCAGCACGTACCGTGCCCTGATGACCTGATTCATGAGAACTTGTATACCACTCACGTGTGAACGTTGAATGTTTGCGGCCGCGAGGAGTGCGGAAACCGGGTTCATAACGCTCTTGACAGCGGTTTTGCGCCAACCATAGGCTCCTCAAAAATTCAGCGGCTCACTGATTGGTATCCCAGATGAGGGCAAGAAGGCAGCAGGCGGAGACGCGCGCGGACGCGTCGGACCGCGGTTCGGTCGGGCGCGGCGACTGGGTGGTCGCGGTCGGCGCGAGCCTGCTGATCAGTGTCGCGGCCGTCCTGGTCGGAGAACACCAGTTCCGGGTCGGCCCCGCCGCCATCGTGCTGTTCCCCCTGGTCTGGGTGGTGCTCCTGGGCGCCGTCGTCGGACTCCAGCGGTGGCTGCCGTTGCGCGGGGGCGCCCGCTCCGCCGGAGAGGCGCTCATCCCGGTCGGCATGGTCCTCTTCCTCGCGATGCTCGGTACGGGGATCGGGCCGTCGATCGGCATGGTCGAACGGGTCGGTCCGGCCCTGTTGATGCAGGAGGTGGGCCAGCTCTTCGGGACGATCATCCTCGCGCTGCCCATCGCCGTCCTGCTCGGTATGGGGCGCGCGGCCATCGGCGCCACCTGGGCGATCGACCGCGAGTCCTACCTGGCCTACGCCATCGACCGGTTCGGGACCTCCTCCCCCGAGTACCGGGGCGTGTTCGGCGTCTGGATCATCGGCTCGATGTTCGGCGCCGTGTTCATCTCCCTGATCACCGGTGTCCTGGGGGGTACGGGGCTGTACAACCCGCTCTCGCTGGCCCTGGCGCTCGGCGTCGGCTCCACCTCGATGATGCTCGGCGGCGTGGGAGCGCTGGCCCTGCTCTACCCGGACCAGGCGGCCGAGATCGCCGCGCTGGCCGCGCTGTCCAACCTGGTCACGAACATCGTCGGTTTCTACGCGGGCGTGTTCATCGGTCTGCCCGTCGCCCGCCGCCTCTACGGGTTCTGGTGCCGCGTCTTCCGCCGCCCCGCCCCCGAGATCGAGGAGGCGCGGCTGGTCGCCAGGGGCCGGGTCCCCGAGGGCGACGCCTCGGTGCGCGCCAAGGAGGACGGGGACGCGACGCCCGGGGCGGAGCGCCCTCGGGACCCGGACATCCCCCGGGGCTGGCGTCCCGGCCTGGCCGCCTACGCCTTCGCCGGTGTGAGCGGGCTGCTGCTCAACTGGCTGGGCACCGGCTCCTTCCACCCGCGGGACGCGGTGGGCATGGCGGTGCTGCTGGCGATGACCTGGGTCGCGATCCTGCTGTCCCGCAAGGTGAGGGCCATCCCGGCCACGGTGTGGGTCCTGGCGATCGCGACGATCGTGACCACACCCCTCTCCCCGGTCGCGGGGCTGATCGCCGACCTCGTGCAGAACCTGAACGTACTCCTGATCGGGCTGCCCCAGCTCGCACTCGTCGGCATGACCATGGGCCGCGACCGCCAGGCCTTCTCCCAGCTCAGCTGGAAGATCGTCGTCGCGGCGGTGTTGACCTTCACCACCACCATCGTCGCCTCCGCCACGCTCGCCGAACTGTTCATCCACCTCTAGCCCGCGTCCGGTCCCCGCGACCGGAGGAAGGGAACCCCACGCATGCCGCGTGTCACGAACGCCGTCCTGCCCGGCCGGGCGGCCCCGGCCACCATCCTCTTCGAGAACGGCCGGATCACCGCCATCGAGGACGCGGCCGACGCCCCCGCCCCGCCCGGCGGAGGGGGAGGAGAGGACATCGACGCGGCGGGGCGCACCGTTCTGCCCGGGCTGGTCAACGCCCACGCCCACATCGACAAGACCCTGTTCGGGGGACCGTGGGTCTCCGCGCCACAGGTGGAGACCGTGGCCGAGCGGGTCGCCCACGAACGGCGCCACCGGGACGCCCACGGGCTTCCCTCGACGGAGTACGCCTCCGCCCTGGTGGAGGCCATGGTGGCGGCGGGCACCACACACCTGCGCACCCACACGGACGTCGACCCCGGAGTCGGTCTGCGGGGCGTGGCCGCCGTCGCGGAGGTCGCGCGCCGCTACCGGGGGGTGATCGACGTCCAGCAGGTGGCCTTCCCACAGGGCGGACTGATCACCAACCCGGGCACCCTCGACCTCCTGCGCGACGCGGTGGACGCGGGGGCCTCGGTGATCGGCGGGCTCGACCCCGCGGGGTTCGACGACGCCCCCAACGCCCACCTGGACGCCGTCTTCGACCTCGCCGCGTCCACGGGAACCGGTATCGACGTCCACCTGCACGACGGAGGCTCACTGGGCGCCTGGGAGATGGGCCTGATCGCGCGGATGACCGAGGAGTACGGCCTGGGCGGGCGCGTCGCGGTCTCGCACGCCTTCGGCATCGCCCATCCGCCCACCCGGGAGCGCCTCCTGGAACGGTTCGCGGAGGTCGGCGTCGCCCTGGTGAGCGCGGCGGTCTACGACGCCCCGGTGCCGCCGCTGCGGGCCTGTGCGGAGCGGGGGGTGCTCCTCGCGGGCGGCACGGACGGCATCAACGACCTGTGGGGTCCCTTCGGCGACGGCGACATGCTGCGGCGGGCCATGCTCATCGCCTACCGCAACTCCAGTCGGTGCGACGACGAACTGCTCCTCGCCCTGGACACCGTGACGACCAACGCCGCCCGGGTGCTGGGCGTGGAGGACCACGGCCTTCGGGTGGGGGGCCCGGCCGACCTGGTGGTCGTCGGCGCCCGATCGGCCGCAGAGGCGGTGGCGAAGGTGCCCGCCCGCGACCTCGTGCTCAGGGCCGGGGCGGTCGTCGCCCGCGACGGTGTCCTCGTCGGCGCGGAAGGTGGAAACGCCCCACTCCACTAGGGCAAACTCTGCGTAGTCAAGTGGCCACACATTGATGGCGATGTGTGGCCACACGCAGAGACAGCGGGAGGCAGGGGTACATGACCGCGCCGATGGACGTGCCCGAGTCGTCCCAGCACGCCGAGCCAGAAGCGGTCGTCGCCGGGGCCAGGAACGCCGCCAGCCGCTCCCTGCGCCAGATCGCCTGGCAGCGCTTCCGCAAGGACAAGGTCGGTATGGCCGGCGGTGTCGTGGTCGTCCTGCTCATCCTCGTCGCGATCTTCGCGCCCCTGCTCACCGCCTGGCTGGGTCACCCTCCCAACCAGTTCAACCAGGGCCTGGTCGACCCGCTCACCGGTGGTGTCCTGCGTGATCCCGACGACCCCGCCCAGGGGCTGGACCCCTGGGGCGGGATCAGCGCGCAGCACCTGCTGGGCGTCGAACCGGTCAACGGCCGCGACCTGTTCAGCCGCATCGTCTACGGGGCCCGTACCTCGCTGCTGGTCGCCACCGTCGCCACCGTGGTGTGCGTGGTCATCGGCACCGTCCTGGGCGTGCTCGCCGGCTACTTCGGTGGCTGGGTGGACGTGGTCATCAGCCGCACCATGGACATCTTCCTCGCCTTCCCGCTGCTGCTCTTCGCCATCGCCCTGGTCGGCGTCATCCCCGACGGCGCCTTCGGACTGTCCGGCAACAACCTGCGCATCGGCGTGCTGGTGTTCATCATCGGGTTCTTCAACTGGCCCTACATCGGCCGTATCGTGCGCGGCCAGACCCTCACCCTGAAGGAGCGCGAGTTCGTGGAGGCCGCGCGCAGCCTGGGAGCGGGCAGTCCCCACATCGTCTTCCGCGAGATCCTGCCCAACCTGGTCACGCCGATCCTCGTCTACTCCACCCTGCTCATCCCCACCAACATCCTCTTCGAGGCCGCACTGAGCTTCCTGGGCGTGGGCATCAACCCGCCCATGGCCACCTGGGGCGGCATGTTGGAGAACGCCCTGCGCTTCTACACCACCTCACCGCACTTCGTGATCATCCCGGGACTGGCCATCTTCGTCACCGTCCTCGCCTTCAACCTCTTCGGCGACGGCCTGCGCGACGCCTTCGACCCGCGCTCCTCCGACTGACCGCCCCCGCCCGACCCGCCCCCGGCCCCACAGTCCAGCCGAACCCTTCGGCGATCCGGAACCGTGCGCCGCACGGTTCCACCAGCGAACCCGACCAGGAGGCCCAGGTGACCACCCATCACTCCCCGCGCCAGGAACCGCCCCGGCGGTGCCGTGCGCTCCGACGAGCCGTCGCGCCGATGGCCGCGGGAACCGCCGCGGCGGTCCTGCTGGCCGCCTGCGGCGGAGGCGGGGGCGGAGGCGGCGGACAGTCCGACGCCGAGTTCAACGAGGGCGAGACCACCGTCGTCAACCCGTCCGACGAGACCGGTGGCACCCTGCGCTACGCCATCTCCTCCGACTTCGACTCGCCCGACCCCGGCAACACCTATTACGCGTTCAGCTGGAACTTCTCCCGCTACTACGCGCGGACCCTGCTCACCTACACCGAGGCACCCGGTGAACAGGGCATCGAGCTCCAGCCCGACCTGGCCGAGGCGATGCCCGAGGGCAACGGGGACTCCACCGAGTGGACCGTGCGCATCAAGCCGGGACTGAAGTACGAGGACGGCTCGGAGATCACCGCCCAGGACGTCAAGTACGCCATCGCCCGCAGCAACTTCGGTGACCAGGCCCTGCCCAACGGGCCCAAGTACTTCCAGGGGCTGCTGGCCGACAGCGACGACTACGAGGGCCCCTACGCGGACGAGGGCGACCCGCTGGCCGGGTTCGACGGCATCGAGACCCCGGACGACCACACCCTGGTCTTCCACCTCAAGGAGAGCTTCGCCGAGTTCCCGTACGTGCTCCTCCAGCCGCAGACCGCCCCGGTGCCCGCCGACGCGGACCGGGGCGAGCAGTACCAGAGCCACGTGATCTCCTCCGGGCCCTACAAGTTCGACGGCGACTACCGCCCGGGCGTCTCCCTCAACCTGGAACGCAACGACCAGTGGGACGCCTCCTCCGACCCGACCCGCAAGGCGCTGCCGGACCGCGTCGAGGTGGAGCTGGGCGTGGACCAGAACGAGATCGACCAGCGGCTGGTCAACGGGGAGCTCGACGTGGACCTGGCCGGTGCCGGTGTGGGCCCGGCGATGAAGGGCACCGTCATCACCGACGAGGGGCAGCGCCACAACGTCGACAACCCGCAGACCAACACCCTGCGTTACGTCAACATCAACACCGTCATGGCGCCGCTGGACGACCCGGCCTGTCGCCAGGCCGTCATGTACGCGGCCGACCGGGACGCGCTGCAGCGGGCCTGGGGCGGTGACACCGGCGGCGACGTCGCCACGCAGATCATGCCCGCGGCGCTGCCCGGTTCCGACCCGGGCTTCGACCCGTACCCGTCCGACGACAACAAGGGCGACCTGGACAAGGCTCGGGAGAAGCTGGAGGAGTGCGGCCAGCCCGACGGCTTCTCCACCGCGATCGGCGCCCGCGCCGACCGCCCCTCCGACGTCAGTACGGCCGAGGCGCTCCAGCAGGCCCTGGCCCGGGTGGGCATCGACACCGAGATCAAGCAGTACCCGTCCGACACCTACACCAACACGCAGGCGGGGTCGCCGTCCTTCGTCGCCGACAACGACCTGGGCCTGACCGTGTACGGCTGGGCGCCGGACTGGGCCAGCGGCTACGGGTTCATGAGCAAGATCCTGGACGGTGACGCGATCCAGCAGGCGGGCAACTCGAACATCTCCGAGCTGGACGACCCGCAGATCAACGACTGGTTCGACGAGGTGGTCTCGGTCGCCGACGCGGACCAGCGCGCCGAGATCTACACGAAGATCGACGAACGGGCGATGGAGGAGGCCGCGATCCTCCCGGCGGTGTTCGAGCGGACGGTGCTCTACCGTCCGGCCAACCTGACCAACGTGTACTACCACTCGGGCTACAGCATGTACGACTACATGGCTCTGGGGACCAGCAACAACTGATCCCGGCGGGTGCGGCCCGGCCCCGGGCCCGCACCCGGCGTCACCCGTGGGGCGGACCCCCGGGCGGGCCGCGGGCGGCCGCCGCGCACGGCGTGGTGGCCGCCCGGCGCGGTCACGACACCCCCGCGTACACGCCGACTTCGTGGCGTGATCGCGTGATTGCCATGAGTTACGGTTTGGCTCCGGGGTGGAATCGCCCCACCCCGGACCCGGGCCCCAGCCCCTGACGAGAGAAGGCACACGCCTTGCTGACCTACATCCTGCGCCGCCTGGGCGCCGGTCTGCTGCTCCTGGCCGTGGTCACCATGGTCACCTTCGTCATCTTCTACGTCGTCCCGCGCTGGGCGGGCCGCACCACCGAGCAGCTGGCCACGATGTACGTGGGCCGGGCTCCCACCCCCGAGGCGATCCAGGCCACCATCGAACGCCTGGGCCTCGACCAGCCGATCGCGGTCCAGTTCGGGGAGTTCGTGCGGGGCATCCTCTTCGGTGCCCAGTACCAGTTCGGCCGGGACACCATCGAATGCTCGGCGCCCTGCTTCGGCTACTCCTTCCAGACCTACCAGGAGGTCTTCCCCGAGATCCTCTCCCGCCTCCCGGTAACCGCCTCCCTGGCCTTGGGGGCCGGGATCATCTGGCTGGTGGGCGGTGTGGCCGTCGGTGTGGTCTCGGCCGTGTGGAAGGGCAGCCTCTTCGACCGCCTGGCCATGGGCGTCGCGCTGGCCGGGGTCTCCCTGCCGATCTTCTTCACCGGTCTGCTCGCCCTGGCCTTCCTGGTCCACTCCTGGGGCCTGTTCGCCACCCCCCGCTACGTGCCCTTCGTCGAGGACCCCCTCGCCTGGGCCCAGGGCATGCTCCTGCCGTGGCTCACCCTCGCCTTCCTGCACGCGGCCATGTACGCGCGGCAGACCCGCGCGGGCATGCTGGAGACCCTCAACGAGGACTACATCCGCACCGCCCGGGCCAAGGGCCTGAGCGAGCGCACGGTCGTGCTCAAGCACGCGCTGCGCCCCACCCTCACCCCCATCGTCACCATCTTCGGCCTCGACCTGGGCCTGGTCCTCGGCGGCGCCGTCCTGACCGAGCAGGTCTTCTCCCTCAACGGGATCGGCCGGTACGCGGTCCAGGCCATCACCCAGAGCGACCTGCCGGTCATCCTCGGCGTGACCCTGTTCGGCGCGTTCTTCATCGTCATCTGCAACCTGCTGGTCGACCTGGTCTACCCGCTGATCGACCCGCGCGTGCGCATCCACCACTGAGAGAGGCCTTCCGATGACCGACACCCCTCCGGGGCCCCGGGCCGGTTCCTCCGCCGCGACGGTCGTGCGCGTGGACGACCTGCACGTCACCTTTCCCACGCTGGACGGCGACGTCCGCGCGGTGGACGGCCTCTCCTTCGAGGTGGCCGCGGGCGGCGCCCTCGGGATCGTGGGCGAGTCGGGTTCCGGCAAGAGTGTGACCTCGCTGGCCCTGATGGGTCTGCACCGGGGCAGCCGTGCCCGGATCACCGGAGGCATCGAGGTCGCGGGCACCGACGTCGTCACCGCCAGCGACAAGAGGCTGCGGTCGATGCGGGGTAACGACATCGCGATGGTGTTCCAGGACCCCATGCAGTCGCTGCACCCCCAGTACACGATCGGCAACCAGCTGATCGAGGCGCTGCGCGTGCACCGGCCCCGGGTGTCCCGTTCCCAGGCCCGTACGCGGGCCGTCGAGTCACTGGACCGGGTCGGTATCCCCGAGCCCGCGAAGCGGATCAACTCCTACCCGCACGAGTTCTCGGGCGGTATGCGCCAGCGCGTGCTGATCGCCATGGGTCTGATGTGCGACCCCAGGGTGCTGTTGGCCGACGAGCCCACCACCGCCCTGGACGTCACCGTCCAGGCCCAGATCCTCGACCTGCTGGACGAGCTGCGCCGCGACCTCGACATGGCCCTGATCCTGGTCTCCCACGACCTCGCGGTGGTCGCCGGTTCGGTGGACGAGGTCGTGGTCATGCGCGGGGGCAGGGCGGTGGAGCGCGGGGGCGTCCACCGGGTCCTCGCCGAGCCGGAGCACCCGTACACGCAGGCGTTGCTGGCCGCCGTACCGCGCGTGGAGATGTCCCGCGCCGAACGCCGCGCCCGCGACCGCGCGGACCGGGCCGAGAGGACACGGCGGGAGCAGCGCCGGGCCCCGGGGCCGGAGGACGCGCACGAGGGGGAGACCGTCGTACCCGAGCCCTTCTCCGCCTTCGCGCCCGCCGCCCCGACCACCCCGGACCGGGGCGAGCCCCTGCTGCGCGTCCGCGACGTCGCACAGAGCTTCAAGGTGCGCGGCGGCATGTGGGGCCGGGCCACGGACTTCTGGGCGGTCAAGGGGGTCGGTTTCGACCTTTTCAAGGGCGAGACCCTGGGCATCGTGGGCGAGTCCGGCTCCGGTAAGAGCACCCTGTCGCGCATGGTCATGCGCCTGCTGGAGCCCACCGAGGGCACCGTGGAGTTCGACGGCCAGGACATCACCCACCTTTCGGAACGCCGCCTGCGTCCGCTCCGCCGCGACGTGCAGATGGTGTTCCAGAACCCCTACTCCTCGCTCAACCCGCGCCTGACCATCGGCGAGAGCATCGGCACGGCACTGCGCGTCCAGGGCGAGCGCAACGGCGCGAAGATCCGCGCCCGGGTACAGGAACTCCTGGAACGCGTCGGGCTCGAACCGGGCCACTACAACCGGTTCCCGCACGCCTTCTCGGGCGGCCAGCGCCAGCGCATCGCCATCGCCCGCGCGCTGATCCTCAAACCCAGGCTCATCGTGTGCGACGAACCCGTCTCGGCGCTGGACGTGTCCACCCAGGACCAGGTGCTGCGGTTGCTCTCCGAGCTCCAGGACGACTTCGGCCTGACCTACATCTTCGTCGCCCACGACCTGGCCGTCGTGCGCCAGGTCAGCGACCGCGTCGCCGTCATGCGCAAGGGTGAGGTGGTCGAGCTCGGTGACAGCGACACCATCTACGAGAACCCGCGGAGCGACTACACGAAGCAGTTGCTCACCGCCGCTCCGGTGCTCGACCCCGACGAGGCCCGCGACCTGCGCGCCGAACGGGCGCGGATGCGGGCCCGGGGGGCGTGAGGGGCTCGCGCTGGTCAGCCGGTCAGACCCCGGAGCAGGGCCTCCAGACCGAACCGGAACCCGGCCAGGGCCTCGGCGTCCTGCGGCGCGTCCTCGCGGTCCTCGTGCCGGACCTGATGGGCGACCGAGCCCAGGCAGTAGGCGTTCAGGGCGTCGCAGGCCCGGGACACGGCGTCCCCGGCCAGCCCCGCCTCGGCGAAGGCCCCGTGGAGCAGGGCCCGCGTGTCCTCCTCGCCCAGGGTGTGCGGGGCCCGGTGCACGAGCAGGGACAGCGCGCCGGAGTAGGCGAGCAGGCGCCCCCGGTACGCCTCGGCCCAGGCGCTCAGCCGCCGGTCCCAGGGAAGGTCGCCGCCACCGGCCGCCGCCACCGGGTCGGTCCCGGCCGCCTCCTCGTCGTCGGCGGCCTCCCCGGGCGGGCCCTGCCCCTCGGCCAGACCGCTGACCACCCGCGCGGTGGTCACGTAGGCGGCGATCGCGTTGAACAGCTGTTCCTTGCCCTTGGGGAAGTGGTGGTAGATCGCCATCGCTTCCACGTCCAGGGCGTCGCCCAGACGGCGCATGGACAACCCGCCCAGCCCCCGCCCGGCGATGATGTGGAGCGCCTCGACGATGATGCGCTCGCGGCTCAGACCCGCGTAGTTCCTGCTCACTCTGGTGCCTTTCGGGGGTCAGGGGGGTCGACGGAGTCAAGCTGGCAGGTCCGCCGCCGCGACGCCACCACCGACGCACCGTCCGGAGCGCCGGATGACCTTCGTCACCCATAGAGTTGCCTCGACAGGGCTGACGCTACAACCCCCGGAGAGCGGACATGGGACGTGACCAACAGGACAGGACGCGGGCGAGGGAGGAACTCGCCCTGGACGAGGAGAGGGCCGGGAGGCTGCCCGAACTCCTGAGGTCGGTGGCCGAGGCCAAGCGCGACCTGGACCGGGCCCGGGAACAGGACACCCCGGTCGAGGAGCTGCACGACCACGGCGTGCGGTACGACACCGTGCTGACCGAGGCCATGCGCGCCGCCTACGCCCAGGAGCGCGTCCTGGTCGGAGCGAAGGGGTACACGGATCGGATCAGGCGCCGTAAGCGTCTGGCCCGGCCCGAGGTCAGGCGGGCCACCGAGGTCGCCGAGCAACTGCTCACGGTCCGTGAGGCGCACCGGCTGCACGGCATCCAGCAGGTGCCCCGCTCCGTGGCGGTCTGACCCCCGGCACGGAGGCCCCTCGGCGCGCGCCGCGGGGCCTCCGTGTGTCCGGGCCCGGGGCCCGAGTGGCACCGCGTTCGCCAGTGACGGGTGAGACCAACTGTGTGCGGAGCGTGACCTTTCCGGGGTTGGTGGAGGGTGAGGAACGGGGATAACCGCGCGGAGCGTGTCGTGCGAGGGTCGCCGGAAGGTGACCGAAGGGAGGGCGCCGCGACGCGGAGCGTCCGGCGCGGGGACGGCGAACGGTAGGTTGGACAACCACCCGGTCCGCGCCGGGTGTGTGTCGGCGATTCACGTGGGGAGCACAGAAGGTCATGGCGGACTTCCTCCGCATCGATCCAACGTCGAAGGTCCCGCCCTACGAACAGATCAGGGCGCTCGTCGCGATCGCCGCGGCCAACGGTGAACTCCCCGTCGGCTACCGGCTCCCCACCGTCCGGGCCCTGGCCCAGGACCTGTCCGTGGCGGTGAACACCGTCGCCCGCGCCTACCGGGAACTCGAACAGGCCGGGGTCGTGGAGACCCGGGGCCGCTCGGGCACCTTCGTCGCCGCCGCGGGGGACGACCAGCGCGCCGAGGCCCTGGCCGCCGCGCGCGCCTACGCCGAGGTCATCACCCGCGTCGGTCTGGAACACGACGAGGCCGTCGAGATCCTGCGCGCGGCTCTGGAGGGTTCTCCGGGCACCGGTCACTGACGACGCGCACGGGGACCGTGCGGTTCCCTCTCCGGCACGTGATGACCGCAATCGGTCCCCACCCCTCCCGATTCGTCTGAACTGCGGAGTTCGGCGCTACCCTCGTGGTGCGCGCTGCCCTCCCCCGGCGGCGTCGAACGACAACCCCCAAGGAGGCGCCGATGAGCAGGAGATCTGGCGGCGGACGGTCATCAGGCGGACGCTCGGGCGGAGGCCGTTCCGGAGGCGGTCGGTCCGGTGGCGGACGGTCCGGTGGCGGACGGTCCGGAGGAAGCGGCAGCTCGCGCGGTGGCGCCGCCCGTCGTGGCGGCGGCTTCAGCTCGCGTGGCGGTGGTGGCGGGGCCGGGCGCTCCGGTGGCGGCTTCAGCTCGCGTGGCGGCGGTGGCGGTGCGGCGCGCGCCGGCGGAGGTTTCTCCTCCCGAGGAGGGTCCTCGCGCGGATCGAGGCCGTCGCGTACCCCCCGGCCCAACCGCAGCCGCCACACCCACGTCGTGGGCTCCGCGCACACCGGCCGCCCCCGCGACCGCTGGTACTTCCGCCGGAACCGCCACTACTACCACGACGGCCCCGACTTCGCCCCGCGCGGCGGCGGCCTGGGAGCGGTGCTGGGATGCCTGGGGGCCGTCGTCGCCCTGTTGGCCGTCCTGCTGGTCGTCGCCCTGCTGCTCTGACCCCGCGGTCCCCGCTCGCGTCCGCGTGATCCCCTGGCAAGAACCCCGAGAAGGAAACGAGCACCCACCCGTGTCACACCCCCGAACCCCCGCCCGCGCCCTGTCCCTGACGGCCGCCGCCCTCGTCGCCCCCCTGCTCCTGACCGCGTGTTCGGGTGACCGCGAGCGGATCGACGCCGCCTGCCTGGACATCGACCGGGACATGAACGCGGTCGACCTGGCCGCCCAGGGCATCGACCAGGACATCCTCGTCGACGACATCCCCTACCAGGACCAGCACCGCGCCGTGCTGGAGGATCACCTGGACGTGGTCCTGGAGCTGGAGGACGCCGCGCGCGGAGACCTCAGGGACGTCGCCGCCGAGCGTGCCGACGCCGTCGACTCCGTCCTGGTCGAACTGGACGAGGGCGACTACGACACCCTGGCCGACGCGCTGAACTTCGAGGCCGACACCCAGAGCATGATTCTGGAGGCCTGCGGCTACTAGGGCGTGGTCGGCCGCACACGGCCAGCGGGGGCGGGAGCACCGGGTTCCCGCCCCCGCTGGTCGCGCGTACGCGGCTCAGCGGCGCAGGCCGAGGACCGCGACGAGGTAGAAGCCGATCAGGCCCAGCCACACCATGAGAACGGACACGGCGCCCCCGACGAGGGAGGCGACGATGGCCGTGATGGGAAGGCTGATCCCCAGGCACACCAGCGCCAGGACCATGCGCACGGTGTTGGAGGCCACCCCGGACCGGGCCCGGTCCTCGCCGCTCTGACGAGCCACGTGGAACCTGACGCGCTCCTCGATGGTGGCGTCGACGCGCTCGACGAGTGAGGAGGCCACCGCCTCGTCGTACTCGGGGCCCAGTTCTCGACTGGCGCGCAGCGCGGCGGCGATCTCGTCCTGGTGGCGGTGGGGGTTGTTCGTCATCGCTCCATCGTCGCACCGGGGCGGGCTTCCGGCCCCTCTCCGCCCCCGATTCCAGGGGAAGTTCGGGGATGTCCCTGAGACGGACATGACGAAGGGCCGCCCCCTCGGGAGGGCGGCCCCACGCGTCACCGTGAGCGGCGGCGCGTCAGCTCGCGAAGTCCAGCAGCTGCTGCGCGCGGCTCGGGTGGCGCAGCTTGGACAGCGACTGCTTCTCCAGCTGCCGGATGCGCTCACGGGTGAGCCCCAGGTGCTTGCCGATCTCGTCGAGCGTGCGCGGTCTGCCGTCCATCAGCCCGAACCGCAGCGACATGATGGTCGCCTCGCGCGGCTCCAGGTCCGACAGGGCGTTGCGCAGCTGGTCGGCCATCAGCTGGCGGTCGACCACCTCGGAGGCCTCCGAGGCGTCCACGTCCTCGATGAGGTCGCCGATCCGGGTCTCGCCGTCCTCGCCGATGGTGGAGTCGAGGCTGATCGGCTGGCGGGTGACCCGCAGCAGCTCCTCGATCTGGGCCGGGGTCTTGTCCAGCTCCAGCCCCAGTTCCTCGGGGGTGGGCTCGCGGCCCAGCGCCTGGTGCATGTCGCGCTCCAGACGGCTGACCTTGCTCAGCAGCTCCAGGACGTGCACGGGCAGGCGGATGGTGCGCGCGGAGTCGGCGAACCCGCGCTGGATGGCCTGGCGAATCCACCACATCGCGTACGTCGAGAACTTGAAACCCTTGGTGTAGTCGAACTTCTCCACGGCGCGGATGAGGCCGAGGTTGCCCTCCTGGACCACGTCCAGCAGGGACATGCCACGGTCGCTGTACTTCTTGGCCACGGAGACGACCAGGCGCAGGTTGGCCTCCAGCATGTGGGACTTGGCCTTGCGGCCGTCCTCGGCCACCCACTCCAGCTCCTCGCGCTCGGCGTCGGCCATCGCGACGGAGCCGTCGACCTCGCCGTGCTGTCCGAGCCGGTACTCGGCGTAGAGTCCGGCCTCGACCCGCTTGGCCAGGTCCACCTCCTGCTCGGCGGTGAGCAGCTGCCGCCGCCCGATGGCCTTCAGGTAGGTGTGGACCGAGTCGCCCATGGCGGGGGACTGGTCGTCGAGGTCGGCCTCACCGGTCTCCGGATCGGTGGTGGCCTGGTTGGTCTCGGCCTTCTTGTTGCGCCGCGTGGTACGGGTCTTCCTCCGGGGGGAGGGGCCCTTGCGCGAGGCGGCCTTGCCGGTCGCGGTCTTGGGCGCCTCGTCGGTGTCGGGTACCGTCGCGATGAGAGTGTTTTCCAGCACGTCGTCCTCGGCGTCAGGGTCGGCCACCATCGCGGAGTCGTCGCCCCCGTTGGCGAGCCGGACCCCGTTCTCGGTGAGTTCACGCAGGATGGAGCGGCCGTCACTGGAGGTGACTCCGGCCGCGGTGAAAGCGGTACGTAGTTCTGAGAGGGACAGGTGTCCCTGGGCGCGCCCCTGGGTGATCAGGTCGGTCAGGGCCGCGTCGGCGGCCCGGCCCTCGTTCGGAGCGTTGCCGTCGGGGACTTCGGGCCCGGAGCCCGAAGCGGTCAGGGCAGTGCTCGTCATGTGGGCACCTCCCTCCCTTCCAGGACGTGTGGCGCGCGGCGGAGGGTTCCCGCCGACTGGTCGCGCCAATATGTCCAACGTGTCGGCGAGTCAAATGTTCCCTGTCTCGATTGGATATCGAAGAGGGTGGCATGGATCACTGTGTCACGAGTGGCGACTGACCGGCCCGTGCGGGTAAGGGCGCACGTTCGGCGCGGGTACGGGAACCGCCGCGCGACAGGCGTTCCGGGCGCGGGGGAGGGCGCAGGGGAGCGGACGATGGAGTCGATGGCTGCCGCCAACCGCGGACCTCCTTGGGAGAGGGGCCGAAGAGACCGGATACTCAGGTAGACGCCAGGGAGCTTTCGGAAGTTCCCCGCCAACCGGACAAGGTCTCCCGGCCAGGGTCCCACGTGTGCGGACCACACCGGTACACGCGTGCCCCGGCCCCCCGTTGGGGCATCCCGGCTCCGACCAGCGGCGGCGTCCGACCGACGCCGCGACGGAGCGGTCCGGTCCGCCACTCAGTCCGCGGGGCGGCGGAGCGCGACCAGGTCGGGTTTGCCCGACGCCAGCATCGGCAGGGCCGTGCGCAGGTCCAGTTCCCGAGGGGCCGCGTAGGAGGGCAGCCTCTCGCGGACCCACCCCCGCAGATCCTCCAGCGTGGGCGGGTTCCCCGGGTCGGCGGGCACCACGACCGCGCTCACCCGCTGCCCCCACTCGGGGTCGGGCCGCCCCACCACCACCGACTCGGCGACCTCGGGACGGGCGGCCAGGATCGCGTTCACCTGGCCGGGTACCACCTTGTGGCCGCCGGTGTTGACCACCTCGTCCATCCGTCCGAGCACGCGCAGGCGCCCCCGCCCGTCCAGCGCGCCGAGGTCGTTCGTGCGCAGCCACGGCCGACCGTCCGCGTCGCGGACCAGGCCCGCGCCGCCCCCGTCCCGGGCCCACCCGTCCGACCCCGCTCCGGGCGGGGTCCGGTATCCGGTGAGCAGCGTCGGCCCGCCCAGCACGATCCGGCCGGGTTCGCCGGGGCGGGCCCCCTCGCCGTCCACGCGCACCTCGACCCCGTCCAGCGGGACACCGTCGTAGACGCACCCGCCGCAGGTCTCGCTCATCCCGTAGGTGGTCACCACCCGCCCGCCCGCGGCTCGCGCGGCCTCCAGCAGCGGGGGTTCGGCGGCGGCGCCGCCGAGCAGGACCGTGCCGAACCGCGACAGGTCGACCCCCGCGGCCAGCAGGCGGCGCAGCTGGGTGGGTACCAGCGACACGTGCGGCCGCAGGTCCCGGGCGAGTTCGGCGACGGTCGCGGTGTCGAACGGCGCGTGCACCACCTCGCCCCCGGTCACCAGGGCGCGGATCATCACCTGGATACCGGAGATGTGTCCGGCGGGCAGCACACACAGCCAGCGGTCGCCCGGGACGGCGCCGATCCGGGCCACGGACGCGCGGGCCGAGGCGCGCAGCGCGGACGCGGACAGCTCCACGCCCTTGGGCTCACCGGTCGACCCCGAGGTGGTCACCACCAGCGCCGCGTCCGGGCCCGCCGGAACGCCGCCGGGCACCCGCGTGACCCCCTCCGGGGTGCGCAGCGAGGCCGGGCGCAGCGCCGACAGCAGGGCCCGGACACGCGGTTCGGGAGTGCCGTCGGGGACGGGCAGCAGCGCGGGGCCGGAACCGTCCAGGGCCCGCGAGAGCAGCCGGTGCATGACGTCGGGGGCCAGGCCGCGCACCGCCTGGAGGGCGCGGCCGCCCCCACCGGCGGGGACCTGGGACCGGGATTCGCTTGCTCGTGCCACGGTGCCCCAGCGTACGCCCGAGCGGGACGGGGAGCGTCCGGTGGGGCCGGGTGTCGGGTGCGTGCCCGTCCGTCCCGGCCCGCCTGGCACAATGCGTAGGGTTGACGTCTGGGCGCGACGGTCATCCCGGCCGCGCCCACACCGTCCCCGTCCCCGTGAGGAGAAGCAGAAGCCGTGAGCAGCGTGATCGACTGGCAGCGGTCGGGCGAGTATTCCGACATCATCTACGAGACCGCGGAGGGCATCGCCAAGATCACGATCAACCGCCCAGAGCGGCACAACGCCTTCCGCCCCCAGACGCTCTTCGAGCTCCAGACGGCGTTCTCCGTCGCGCGGGACGACTCCAACGTCGGGGTGATCATCTTCACCGGCGCCGGTGACCAGGCGTTCTGTTCCGGCGGCGACCAGAAGATTCGCGGCGACGACGGCTACATCGGCGACGACGCCGTGGCCCAGCAGGGCATCGGCCGCCTCAACGTGCTCGACCTCCAGGTGCAGATCCGCCGCCTGCCCAAGCCCGTGATCTGCATGGTCGCCGGCTGGTCCATCGGCGGCGGCAACGTCCTCCAGGTCTGCTGCGACCTCACCATCGCCGCCGACAACGCCAAGTTCGGCCAGACCGGCCCCAAGGTCGGCTCGTTCGACGGCGGCTACGGCGCCTGGCTGCTCGCCGAGACCGTCGGCCTGAAGAAGGCCCGCGAGATCTGGTACCTGTGCCGCCAGTACAGCGCCCAGGAGGCGCTGGACATGGGCATGGTCAACACCGTCGTGCCGCTGGCGGACCTGGAGAAGGAGACCGTCTCCTGGGCCCGCGAGATGCTGGACAAGTCGCCGCTGGCCCTGCGCATGCTCAAGGGCGCCATCAACGCGGTGAGCGACGGCGCCGCCGGGATGCAGCAGTTCGCCGGTGACGCCACGATGCTCTACTACATGAGCGAGGAGGCCCAGGAGGGCCGGGACGCCTTCAAGGAGAAGCGCCGTCCGGAGTTCGACAAGTTCCCGCGTCGCCCGTGACCGGGCCCTCGGAGCCCGACCCGGCGGCGGCCGCCGCCGGGGGGCGGGCCTTCGCCATCGGCCTGCGCAACCGCTTCCGGGGGATCACGGTGCGCGAGGGCATGCTGGTGCGCGGCCCCGCCGGATGGGGCGAGTTCTCGCCCTTCGCCGAGTACGGGCCGCGCGAGTCCTCCCGCTGGTGGGCGGCCTGCCTTGAGGCGGCGCACCGGGGGTGGCCGGAGCCGGTGCGCGACCGGGTCGCCGTCAACGTGACCGTGCCCGCGGTGGACCCCGAGCGCGCCGCCGCGATCGTCGCGGCGGGCGGCTGCGCCACCGCCAAGGTCAAGGTCGCGGAGAAGGGCCAGGGCTGGCGCGAGGACGTGGCCAGGGTCGAGGCGGTCCGCTCCGCGATCGGCCCCGCCGGACGCGTCCGGGTGGACGCCAACGGCGCCTGGGACGTCGACACCGCCGTACGGATGACGCGCGAGCTGGACCGGTTCGACCTGGAGTACGTGGAGCAGCCCTCCGCGTCCCTGGACGAGCTGGCCTCCGTCCGCCGCCGGGTGGACGTGCCGGTGGCCGCCGACGAGTCCGTCCGCCGGGCGGAGGACCCCCTGCGGGTGCGTGCCGCCGAGGCGGCCGACATCGTGGTGCTCAAGGTGCAGCCCCTGGGCGGCGTCCGCGCCGCGCTGCGGGTCGCCGAGGCCTGCGGACTGCCGGTGGTGGTCTCCAGCGCCGTGGAGACGTCGGTGGGTCTGGCCGCGGGGGTGGCCCTGGCGGCCTGCCTGCCCGAGCTTCCCTACGCCTGCGGTCTGGCGACCATGCAGATGCTGACCGCCGACGTCTGCGCCGACCCGCTCCTGCCCGCGGACGGATTCCTCCCGGTCCGGCCGGTGGCGGTGGACGAGGCCGCGCTGGCGGCGGTCGAGGTGGACCCGGGCGCCTGGCGCGCGCGGGCCGAGGCCGCCGAAGCGGCCGGTCGGACCCCGTCCGCCCCGTCCTGAGCACGGCCCGCACCCGTGACCGGCGCCCCGTGGTGACGTGCGACCGACCCGGGTGGGCAGGAGATCACAGCCGGTTTCGCTCGCGGATCGGAACCGAACGGGGTTCACTGGAGGGGACCGGGCCCGTTCGACCGGGCCGCCTCGCCCGGGGATACTGGTACATACCTTGACGAACGAAAGACTCTGATGAATCCGTCTACCGCCCTGGCTCGGGTCCTCGTCGACGAACTGGCCCGCTGCGGGATGGTCGAGGCCGTCGTCGCCCCCGGCTCGCGTTCGACGCCCTTGGCGCTGGCCCTGGTCGCCCACCCCGGCGTCCGGGTCCACGTGCGTGTGGACGAGCGTTCGGCCTCCTTCCTCGCCCTCGGTCTGGCCCGCGCCTCGCGCCGACCGGTGGCGGTGGTGTGCACCTCCGGTACGGCGGCCGCCAACTTCCACCCCGCGGTGCTGGAGGCGGACGAGAGCGGAGTGCCGCTGCTGGTGCTCACCGCTGACCGGCCCCCGGAGCTGCGCGGCACCGGCGGCAACCAGACGGTGGACCAGATCGGCCTGTACGGCGGCGCGGTACGCATGTTCGCCGAGGTCGGAACCCCGGACCCCGCTCCGGGCATGGTGGCGTACTGGCGCTCCCTGACCTGTCGCGCCTGGGCGTCGGCGACCGGTGGCCGCCCCGGACCGGTCCACCTCAACGTGGCCTTCCGTGACCCCCTCACCCCGGACGAGCCCTCCGCGGCCCCGACCTGGACGGCACCGCTGGACGGCCGCCCGGACGGCGGCCCCTGGATCTCCCGCCCCGGCCCGTTCACCGAGCCCGCGCCGTTGGTCCTGCCGGACGTGGAGCGCGGGGTGATCGTGTGCGGTGACGGCGACTACGACCCCGTACCCCTGCTGGCCCTGGCGGAGGTGACCGGCTGGCCCCTGCTGGCCGAACCCACCTCCAACGCCCGCAGATCGGGCGCGCTCTCCACCTACCGCCAGCTCCTGGCGGCGCCGGGGTTCGCCGACGCGCACGCGCCCGAGCTGGTCGTGAGTGTGGGGCGGCCCAACCTCTCCCGGCAGGTCCTGGCCTTCCTGCGCCGCGCCGACCGCCACGTGGTGGTCACCGCCGGAGCGCTGGGCGACCCGGCGGCGAGCCTGGCCGACGACTTCTCCGATCCCGCGCGCACCGCCACCGACGTGGTCGCGGCGGTGGCCCCGCCCGCAGGTCTGGAGTGGGCGCACCCGCGCCGCACCGACTGGTCGCGTTCGTGGGAACGCGCGGAAGAGGCGGCCCGGGCGGCCATCGACGGCGTGCTCGACGCCGACGAGACCCTGACCGAGCCGCGCCTGGCCCGCGACCTGGTCGCTCAGCTGCCCTCCGGGTCCCTCCTCTTCGCCGGGGCGAGTATGCCCATCCGCGACCTCGACGCCACGATGCTCGCCCGCTGCGGCGTGCGCCTGGTCGGCAACCGGGGTGTGAGCGGGATCGACGGGACGGTCTCCACGGCGATCGGCGCGGCCCTGGCCCACCAGACGCGGGACGAGGGGCCCGCCTACGCGCTGCTGGGCGACCTCGCGGTGCTGCACGACCAGAACGGGCTGATCATCGGCCCCGGCGAGCCGCGCCCGGACCTGGCGATCATCGTGGTCAACAACGACGGCGGCGGCATCTTCTCGGGGCTGGAGCAGGCGGGCCACCCCGACTTCGAGCGGGTGTTCGGCACCCCGCACGGCGTCTCCATGGAGCGGGTGGCGGCCGTGGCCGACCTGCCCTACACCCGGGTCGAGTGGGCCACGGACCTGCCCAAGGCCCTGCTCGGCGAGGGCCTGCGGATGGTGGAGGTCCGCACGACCAGGGCGGGCAGCGCGGCGCTGCGGCGCCGCGTTCAGGACGCGGTGGACACCGCGCTCGGCGCCCCGGCCTAGCTGCGCATCACACGAGGGGGGAGGCACGGAGCACCGTGCCTCCCCCCTCGCGCTCCGGGTCAGCGGTCCAGGACGTTCGTCAGGTCCAGCTCCAACTCCAGCGGAACGGAGGTCCTGAGGGACTTCCGGTGGATGGTCGGCCTGCCGTAGTCGCCGGAGGGGCTGGCCGGGTCCTTCTCGTACTCGTAGACCACCGCGTCGTTGCCGTCCTGCTCGACGCGCCAGTAGAAGCGCACTCCGGCTCGGGCGTAGAGCTCGGGCTTGCGTTCGCGGTCCCGTACCTCCGACTCCTTGGAGACCACCTCGACCGCCAGCTCCACCGCCTCGGGCGGGAACCAGGTCTGTTCCAGCTCCCGGAACGCGTCCGTACGGACCAGCATGAGGTCCGGTTCCGGCCGCTGCCGTTCGGAGAGTCTGACGGTGAACTCCCTCGCGACCCGCAGCCCGGTGGGCACACACCGGTCGAGTTCGCGTTCCAACAGTTTGAGTACGAGCATGTGGAACAGCTTCTGGGGGCTCACCAGTACCAGGTTTCCGTCGATGAGTTCGGTGTGCGGCGGAAGATCCGGGATACGGTCGAGGTCGTCAGCCGTGAAGCCGTCCTGCGGTGGCATGGGGAGGACCACGGTGTCCTCGAACTCTGGCGCTTGTTGCTCGGCCACTGTCGGAGCGGACATGTGACTGCCTTCGGTCGTCGGATCGTTCTTGTCGCTCACAGTAGCCATCCCGCCGTCCCTGGTGTCGCTTTTCGCGATGATTCCTACCCAGAGGATGCACCAGGCCCCGGGGAGGCGGTCGCCCACGGGCCCGGGACACGCCCGGTCCCTCGCGGCGCGCGTCGTGACGGGTTCCCCCGGGGGCCGGGCGGCCATACTGGCGGGACCGTCACCGAGGAGGGCGCCGGATGCGCGACGTGGTCTATTCGATGGGTGTGTCCTTGGACGGCTACGTCGTCGGGCCGGACGGCTCCTTCGACTGGTCGGTACCGGACGAGGAGGTCTTCGCCCTCGCCACCGACGAGGTGCGCCGGGTCGGCGTCTACCTGTTGGGGCGGCGCCTCTACGAGACGATGGCCTACTGGGAGACCGTCGACCAGAATCCGGCACACGACCACTCGACGGTCGGGTTCGCCCGGATCTGGCGGGCGCTCCCGAAGGTGGTGTTCTCCTCCACGCTGAGCGAGGTGCGGGGCAACACCCGCCTGGCGTCCGGAAGTCCGGCGGAGGAGATCGCGCGCCTGCGGGCCGAGCCGGGCGAGGGCGACATCGCGGTCGGCGGCGCGACCCTGGCCGCCCAGGCGGCCGACCTGGGTCTGGTCGACGAGTTCCGGCTTCGGGTCTATCCGGTGCTGGTGGGCGGCGGCGTCCCCTTCTTTCCCCGGGGTGAGCGCCGACAGGACCTACGCCTCGTCGAGTCCCGGACCGTCGGCGGCCGGGTCGGCGGCGAGATCGTCTACCTCCGCTACCGGGTGGAACGCTGACCGGTGCGGGCCGGTGGCCCGACGCCCCGCCGGATCGTCACCGGCGGGGCGTTCGGTGCCTAGCCGCGCTCGAAGTGGCGGCGGCGTTCGAGGTCGGTGACCGTGGCGGAGAAGGCCGCGAGTTCGGCGCGGCCCGCCGCCGCCTGGTTGCGCACCACCTCCGGGCCGAAGCAGGCCAGCGCGATCTCACTGTCCTCCCAGGCCCGGACGGCCTCCTCCAGGGAGCCGGGCAGGCGGGCGGCACCGCTGGCCGAGGCGTCCCCCACCGTGGGTTCGGGCAGGGGAAGCGCCCGGTCGATGCCGTACAGGCCCGCCGCGACGATGCCCGCCACGGTCAGGTACGGGTTGGCGTCCCCGCCCGGCACCCGGAACTCGATCCGCGCGGACGCGCCCGACCCGATCACCCGCACCGGGCACGTGCGGTTGTCCAACCCCCAGGTGATGGTGTTCGGCGCGTAGGCCTGCGGTGACAGGCGCTTGTACGAGTTGACGTTGGGCGCGTGGAGCAGGGCGAAGTCACGGGCGCAGGCCAGCTGCCCGGCCACGAAGTGCTCCATGTGCCGGGACATGCCGTACCGGCCCGTGCCGTCGTCGGCGAAGACCGGGTGACCGCTCTCGTCGCGCAGCGACAGGTGCACGTGGCAGGAGTTGCCCTCGCCGTCGTCGTACTTGGCCATGAAGGTCAGCGCGACCCCCGCCTGCGCCGCCAGCGCCCTGGCCCCCGCCTTGTACACGACGTGGTTGTCGCAGGTGCGCAGGGCGTCGTCGTAGCGGAAGACGATCTCGTACTGGCCGGGGTGGCACTCGCCCCGGGCCGACTCCACGGTCATGCCGGTGCGCTCCATGGCGGTGCGGACGCGCCGCATGAGCGGGTCGATCTCGGTGACCTCGGGCACCGCGTAGTCGGAGTTGAACCGGGTCGCGGTGGTCAGGCCCCGGTAGTCGGCCTCGAAGGCCTCCTGGTAGGAGTCGCGGAACACCAGGAACTCCAGCTCCGTCCCGGCCAGGGCGTGCCAGCCGCGTTCGGAGAGCCGGTCCAGCTGGGTGCGCAGCACCTGCCGGGGCGCGACCGGGACCGGGCTCCCCCCGGCGTCGCGGGCGTCACCGAGCACCAGGGCGGTGCCCGGGTCCCAGGGCAGGTAGCGCAGGGTGCCCGGGTCGGGCAGCACGGAGAGGTCGCCGAGCCCGCCGTGCCAGGGGTCGACGGCGTAGCCGGGGCGCGACTCCATCTCGACGTCCGTGGCGAGCAGGTACAGGCAGGCGTCGAAGCCGCGGTCCAGCGTCCGTGAGAGGAAGTCCCGGGGGTTGATCCGGCTTCCCTGCACCCGTCCCTGGAGGTCGGGCAGGGCCACGATCACGTCGGTGATCGCGCCCGACTCCACGTCGGCGCGCAGGCGTTCGATCGGTACCGGGAAGGGCGGCGGCGGTGGGGAGGGCGGCAGGGTCTCGGTCAGGGGCGGGAGTCCGTCGCCGACGATCCGGTTCACCGGGCCTCCTCGGGACCGGTGGCGGGGGCCCGGTGGAGCGGGTTGGGGATGGGTGGCGCGTCCAGGTGGAACTCCGCGTCGCGTTCGGCCCGGTCGTGGTAGCCGCCGCCCAGCAGGCGCTCCCGGTTCAGGCACACGCGCTCGTACTCGGGGGCGAGCAGGTCGAACATGGCGAACCGCGCGGCCAGCTCGGGGAACTCCTCCTGGTAGCGCGTGACCTCCGCGCGCACCAGGTTCCAGAACCGCTCCTCGGGCACGTCCAGGTGCTCCTGGACCAGCGGCGCGAGATAGCGGAAGTGGCCGACGAACAGGGACTTGACGACCGACGAGGTGAGCTCGCGGGCGTCGAAGCGCATGAGCACGCCCAAGGCCTCCTCGGGCAGGTCCGCGTACTCGGGCAGGTCGGTGTCGAGGAGCTTCATGTCGTCCACGAAGTCCTTGACGGCGAGCCGGACCGGGCGGTCGTCGCCGTCGTGGACCACGATCGCGTTCTCCCCGTGCGGGTTGAAGGCCAGACCGTACCGGTAGAGCAGGTGCAGGATCGGCGGTAGGAGCGCCGCGAACAGCGCGCGCAGCCACTCCTCGGCACCCAGGCCGGAGCGTTCTACGAGTTCGCCGACCAGGGCCCGGCCCTCGCCGTCCACGTGCAGCAGCGCGGCCAGGGTGCGGGCGCGTTCACCCGGGTCGAGCTGTTCGGTGACCGGTTCGCGCCACAGGGCGCCGAGCAGCTGGCGGTGCCGGTAGGGGGCGCCCGGGATGTCCTCCAGGACGGGGTGGCGCACGGCCACGGCGGCGACCTCGCCGGGCAGGACCACGCGGCAGCGCTCGGAGAGGAAGGGGTCGCGGGCGCGCAGGGCGTGCACCCACCCGGTGCTGGCCGGTGCCGCCCGGCACAGCTCGGTGGGGATGCCGCGGTAGACCATCGTGTTGAGGATGGCCAGCGACAGCTTGACGTTGAGCCGGTCGGGGCGGTCGAGGTTGGTGAACGTGCGGATGGACTGCTGCGGCAGGTAGGCGTCGGCCGCCTCTCCCAGCGGTACGACGAGCCGGTGGGCGATCTCGGCGGCGAACAGCGGCACGACCACCTCGTCCCACTGCCAGGGGTGGACCGGCAGCCACACGAACTCCGTCGCGTCGGTCCCGGAGCCCCGCAGGGTCCGCTCCAGCCGGTCGGTGAACGCGCGGGTCAGTTCGGGCCCCAGTTCGCGGGCGCGCAGGACTTCCTGGTCCAGGCCCGGGACCCCGTGGTGTTCGGCCAGGGAGCGGTGCACCGCGATCCAGGGCATCCGCGCGGGCCGCCGGGCCTCCGGCGGGAACAGGGCGCGGTCCCGTGCGGAGAAGCCGACCCGGCCCTTGTTGGCGAAGATCCAGGGGTGGCCGGTCTGGTGGCCCTCCAACTCGGCGTGGGGGAGCGCGGCCAGCGCGGCGCTGGAGGTGCGGGAGGACGCCAGACGGGCGTCGCCGCTCAGCGTGGCGGTGAGCTCCCCGACGGTGAACGCCTCCACGTCCGGGGCGACGATTCCGGCCGTGCCGAGGTCGCGCAGGAGGGTGAAGGGCGTGGCGGCGGTCCGGGTGCCGTCGGCGGCCTCGCGCCGGGCGGTGCCGGGGCGGACCCGCCAGCCGTCCATGCTGGTGCGCCGTCCCTCGAACACGTAGGCGGCGCCGGGGTGCACGCGGGCCCGCCAGAGCCCCGGGCCCCCGGGCTCGGGGCGCAAGGCGTACTCGAAGCAGAGTTCGGCCAGCATCTTGGCGGCCAGGTGGCGGCTGGCGCGTTCCCAGCGCTCGGCGGTGAGTTCCGGCGGGACCGGGAGCGGATTCGGGGCGGTGACCGGGTCCGGGAGCGGGGCCCGAACCTGGGCGCGGACGGGGTTCTCGGTGGGCATGGGCGGGTTCTCCGGGCTGGTGGCGGTCACGGCTGGGACAGGGGGTTGTCGACCAGGCCGTGCATGACGTCGAACTCGGCGTCGCGCTCGGCGCGCTCGTGGAAGCCGCCGCCCATGAGCTGTTCGCGGTTGAGGGCGACCCGGCCCACCTGGGGCGCGAGGAGGTCGAACATCCCGAAGCGGTCGGCCAGCTCGGGGAAGCGCTCCTGGTAGGCCAGGACCTGTTCGCGGGCGAGCCGCCACAGCGTCGCGCCGGGCACTCCCAGCTGGCGTTCGACGATGTCGGCGAGGAAGCGCAGGTGGCCCGCGCAGATCGCGGACAGCACGGAATGGGCCAGTTCCTCGGGCTTCCACCGGTGCAGCACCGAACGCACGGGGTCGGGGATCTCGGCGTACTCGGGCAGGTCGAAGGGGAGGAGTTCGACGTCGGAGCCGAAGTCCTTGAGCGCGATGCGGACGGGGGTCTCGTCGCCGTCGAAGACCAGCACGACGTTCTCGCCGTGGGGGGTGAACGAGGCTCCGTAGCGGTGCAGGTAGTGCAGGACCGGGGGGAAGAGCGCTCCCAGGAACCGATCCAGCCACACCTGCGGCTCCAGGCCCGAACGCTCGACCAGTTCGGTCACGAGCGCCCTCCCGTCGGAGCCCTCCAGGAGCAGGCAGGCCATGGTGCGGGCCCGCTCCCCGGGGGCGAGGTGTCCGTGGACCGGCTCGCGCCAGATCGTGCCCAGGAGTTCGTGGAAGCGGTAGGGGGCCTGCGGCATCCGGTCGAACACGGGGTGGGAGACGGTCGCCGAGGCGCGCTCCGCGAGCATGACCACCCCGGTCTCGGCGAGGTAGGGGTCGCGCTCGGCGAGTGAGCGCAACCAGGTGCTGGTGTGCGGGGCGCACCCGGTCTGGGTCGCCGAGAGTCCGCGCCACACCAGGGTGTTGCGGATCATCAGCGGCACCTTGACGTTGAACCGGTCGGGCCGGTCCAGGTTCATCAGGGTGCGGATCGACTGGAAGGGGCGGTAGCGGTCGCGGCTCACACCGAGGCGCACCACCCGTCCCAGGGCGATCTCGGAGGCGAAGAGCGGTGCGATCACCTCGTCCCACTGGAAGGGGTGGACCGGCATCCACAGGTAGG
Organism: Nocardiopsis sp. NPDC006938; assembly: GCF_042869555.1. Lineage (NCBI taxonomy): Bacteria > Bacillati > Actinomycetota > Actinomycetes > Streptosporangiales > Nocardiopsidaceae > Nocardiopsis > Nocardiopsis sp. NPDC006938. The sequence goes on from NZ_JBIAGA010000005.1 coordinate 227,858, forward strand.
CGTCCGGGTCCTCGCCACGCCCTCGCACGGCCTCCGCGAACTCCTCCCGCTGATCCCCGTCGAGTTCGCGGGTGAGCAGCTCGTGCCGTTCGGTGCCGGCCATGGACTGGAAGCGTCCCAGGTCGGGGTGGACCGCGATCCACACGAGACGGAACGAGCCCCGGGCCTCGGGGGAGTAGCGGGCGGCGTCGGCGGCGGAGAACCCCAGGCGCCCCTTGTTGACGAAGATGCAGGGGTGGCCGGTCTGGTGTCCTTCCAGGTCCTCGTACGGCAGGTCCGCGAGCTCGGCGGCACCGAGGGCGGAGGAGGCCAGCCGGGCCTCGGCCGCGTGGGTGGCCAGGAGGTCGCGGACGACCTCGGCCAGGGAGTCGCCGGGCAGACCCACGGTGGCCTGGGCGTCGGTCACGAACAGGGCGGGGTCCCAGGCGGGTGCCTCGCCCTCCCGCGTTCGGCGGACCAGGGACGCGGGGTCCACGTGCCAGGAACCGAACCCGCCCCTGCGCGCGGTGAAGCCGTAGGTGACGCCGCCGTCCACGGACAGGGTCCAGCCTGGCGCGCCGCCGGGAACGTTGGTGGAGGCGGCCTCGGGAACCACCATCTCCTCGTAGGCCATCTCACCGATCATGTGGGCGAGCACGCGCCGTCCGGCCCGGCGCCAGTTCTCGGCGTCGGCGGCGGCGCGGCCCAGCGGGTCGGCGGTGGCGGGTGCGGTCTCGGGCAAGGGGTCGCCTTCCGTCCGGTGGTCGGTCGGTGTGGTGCAGGGGTGGGTCACGGGCGCCCCTCGTCGGGGACGCCGAAGGTCTGGTAGGCGGTGCGTTCGGGGAGCCGGTACACGGTGCGTCCGGTGAGGCCGTTGAGGATGGTGGCCGCCCGCCAGGCCCCCAGGCCCAGGTCCGGGGTGCCGACGCCGTGGGTGTGCAGCTCCGCGTTCTGCACGTGGATGGGGGTGGTCAGAGCGGGATCGGTCTCCAGACGGTGGTCGGGGTCGATCAGGTGTCGCCCGCGAGCGTCCGTGCGTAGGAACGCGGCCACCGGCGCGAGGAAGTCGGGTGTGCGCTGGGCGTAGCCGGAGGCGGCCACCACCGCGTCGGTGCGCACCGTGAACGCGCGCTCCTGGCCACGGTGGCGGAAGTCCAGTGCGTACCCACCCCCCTCGGCGCGGGCGCCGACGAGCTCGCACTGGGCGGCCAGGGACGCGCCGACCTCCGCGCCGCCGATGCCACGCTCGTAGAGCACGTCGTGGATCTGCGCGATGGTGTCGGCGCTGACGCCCTTGTACAGCTGCCACTGTTCGGGCACCAGCCGGTCCCGTACGGGCTCCGGCAGGGCGTGGAAGTAGGCCGTGTAGTCGGGGGTGAAGTGTTCCAGGCCGAGCTTGGAGTACTCCATGGGGGCGAAGGCGGGTGAGCGGGTCAGCCAGCGCACCCGGGTGTCTCGGTGGTCGGGGGAGCGCAGGAGGTCGAGGAAGACCTCGGCGCCCGACTGCCCGGAGCCGACCACCGTCACGTCGCCCGCCCCGGCCAGCGCGGCCGTGTGGTCGAGGTAGTCGGCGGCGTGCAGGACGCGGTCGCCCTCCAGGGGGCGCAGGGGGTCGGGCAGCACCGGCGCGGTGCCGATCCCGATCACCAGGGCGCGGCCGCGCACCGCCTGCCGGGAGCCGTCGGCGCGCGCGTACTCGACGGCGAACACGTCGCCCTCCGCCCGCACGGCGGTCACCCGCGCGTCGAAGCGGCAGGAGCCCAGGGCGTGCGCCACCCACCGGCAGTAGTCGTCGTACTCGCGCCGGGGCACGTGGAAGTGCTCGGCGAAGTAGAAGGGGAAGAGGCGGTCGTGTTCGCGCAGGTAGGAGAGGAACGACCACCGGTTGGTCGGGTCGACCATGCTCACCAGGTCGGCGAGGAAGGGAACCTGGAGGCGGGCGCCCTCGATCAGGAGGCCGGGGTGCCAGGAGAAGTCGGGGCGCGCCTCCAGGAAGCACGCGGAGAGTTCGGGCACGGCGTCCGCGAGGGCGGCCAGGGACAGGTTGAAGGGGCCCAGCCCGACCCCGATCAGGTCGTGGACGCCGTGGGGGTCGTCGAAGGGGAGGGTCAACGGGTCTCCTCAGGGGCGGACCGTTCGGCGGAGCCCGCCCGCACCACCTCGGCGAGTAGCGCGGCGGTGTCGTCGACGGTCGTGTGGGGGTTGAGCAGGGTCAGCTTGAGCCACACCCGCCCGTGGACGGCGGTGCGGCCCACCACTGCGCGGCCCTCGTCGAGCAGGCGGCGGCGCAGGCGCGCGTTGACGGCGTCGGACCGTTCGCCCGCGCGGTAGCGGAAGACCACGGTGGTGAGGCCGGGCGTCGCCAGGAGTTCCAGGTCGGGGTGGTCGGCGACCTGGGAGGCGGTCTCCAGGGCCAGGTCGTGACAGGCCTCCACCAGGCGGCCGAGCCCGTCGGTGCCCAGGGCGCGCAGGGTGACGGCGATCTTGAGGACGTCGGCCCTGCGGGTGGTGCGCAGCGAGTAGCCGAGCAGGCTCGGGTAGCCCGCCTCCTCGTCGTCGGCGGGGTTGAGGTAGTCCACCGAGCGTGAGAGCGGGGCGAACAGGGCCCGTTCGCGGGTGAGCAGGACCCCGGCGGCCACCGGCTGCCAGCCCAGTTTGTGCAGGTCCAGGCTGACGGAGTCGGCGTGCGCGATCCCGGTGAGCAGTGCGCGCAGGCGCGGTGAGAAGAGGACGCCGCCCCCGTAGGCGGCGTCCACGTGCAGCCACACGCCGAGTTCGCGGCACACGCGGGAGACGGCGTCGAGCGGGTCGACGCCGCCCAGGTCGGTGGTGCCGGCGGTGGCGACCACGGCCACCACCGCGTCCCCTTCGGCGCGCACGCGCTCGACGGCGGTGCGCAGCGCCTCGGGTCGCATGCGGTGCCGTGCGTCCACCTCGACGGTGACCACGGCGTCCTCGCCCAGGCCGAGCAGTGCGGCGGAGCGCTGCACGGAGAAGTGCGCGACCTCGCCACACAGCACGCGGGGCCGGGCCGTGCCCGAGGCCCCGGCCAGTCCGTGGCGGCCCGCTCCGGGCAGGGCGTGGTCGCGCGCGAGGAGCAGGGCGGTCAGGTTGGACTCGGTGCCGCCCGAGGTGACGACGCCGCCCGCGCCGGGCCCGTCATAGCCGACCAACCCGGCCAGCTCGGCGACCAGCTCGGTCTCCAGGGCGGTGGCGGCGGGGGCCTGGTCCCAGGAGTCCAGGGACTGGTTGAGGACCGAGGCGACGGTGTCGGCGGCGACCGCCACGGCCAACGGCGGGCAGTGCAGGTGCGCGGCGCAGTGGGGGTGCGCGGGGTCGGCGGCTCCGAGAGTGAGCGCGTGGGTGAGGCGTTCCAGGACGGTTCCCGCGTCGGCGTCGGGCTCGGGGAGCAGGGGACCCAGCGCCGCGCGGACGCGTTCGGCGACCTCGGCGGGTCCGTGCGCGGGCAGGGGGCCCGCGCGTAGGGCGGTGGCGGTGGCCAGGGCCCGGGTGGCGCCGTCGACGAGGGCGGCGACCTCGGCGGGGCCCTCGGGGGACCCGGCGAGGGTGGCGGCCGGTCGGGGAGCGACCGGGTCGCTCGCGCGAGTGGCGCTCACGGTCAGAGTCGTGTCACTCTGGGTGATGGGCATGGGTGTCGAACTCCTGTGGGTCCGGGTGCGGAACGCGCGGCGGGCTGGGGCGACCGTTCCGGTCAGGGACGCAGCGGGAGGACCAGGCCGTGGTGCCTGCGCCAGCCCGGGTGCGGAGCGACCTCTCCCACGTGCTGCCAGCCGTTGGTGAGGAAGAGGTCCAGGGCACGGGTGTTGCCCTCGGCGACCAGCGCGGCGGCGCGCTCCTCGCGGCGGCCCCCCAACAGCAGGGTCAGGACTCGGCGCGCCACGCCGTGGCCGCGGAACCGGTCGTGGACCAGGACCTCGCACAGGGCGAGGGTGCGGCCGGGGTGCTCCCGGGTGGTCTCCCGCGCGTCGACTCCGGTCCGGGGCTCGAACCCGTTCCACCAGCCGGTGGTGGTGGGCAGCGTGTACCCGTAGGCGAATCCGGCCAGCTCGTCGTCGACGTGGCAGGCCGTGAGGCGGAAGCCGGGTCGGGAGGCGCTGAACGCCAGGCGTTCGCCGAAGGCGGGCTCCCGGTGGTCGGGCAGGTGCAGGGAGTCGGCGTAGACCATCTGGTAGGCCTCGGTCCAGGGCCGGGGATCGGCCAGGACGTCCGGGCCCCGGAGGTTCTCCAGGTGCCACCGGGCGTCGGGGGCCGGTCCAGCCGTGGGAGCGGGTGTCACGGGCATCGGGGGCGCTCTTTCGTCGGTGTCCTCGGGGCGGTGGCGCGAGGGAGGGGGAGACCCGCCGTGCCACGACCGCGTGATGCGAGCCGGGTCTAATTAGGGCAGGCTAACCTAATCAAGTCAATGCTCCCGTGGAGTGCTCAAGTTCACGTTTGGGCGCGGGTCCGGCGGGAGTCGACCGTCCTCCTCGGGGCCCCCGGATGCGCCAGGAACGCGGGCATCGCGAACTCGTGGCCGTAGGCGCCCGCGTTGGGGAAGACCAGGACGTCGTCGGCGCGCAGCGACCCCACCCGTACGTCCCTGGCCAGCACGTCCTCGGGTGTGCACAGCTCGCCCGAGACGGTCACCGAGACGTCCCGCACCCCGGGCCTGGGCAGGCCCTCGGGCCAGTCGGCGCCCTCCACCACCGCGAAGTTGTGCCTGATCTCCCAGGACGTGGGCAGCTGGAACTGGTTGATGCCGCCGCGCACCACGGCGAAGTGCTCGCCGTAGGCCGACTTCACGTCGGTCACCCGCGCCGCGTACCAGCCCGCGGGCGCGGCGATCCACCGGCCGGGCTCGAACACCACCTCGACCCCCGGGTCCGGCAGGGCCGCCAGCGCGCCGCCCAGCGCCGTGAGGTCGAACTCGGGGTCGCCCTCCTCGAAGGGCACCCCCAAGCCTCCCCCGACGTCCACCACGCGCAGGTGCACTCCGTGGCGCTCGGCGGTCCGGGCCGCCCACTCCAGGCACCAGCGCACGTACTCCGCGTGCGCTGGTGCGTCGGTGTTCCCGCTCACCGCGTGCACGTGGAACCCCACCAGGTCCAGGTCGGGCAGGGCGAGCGCCGCCGCCACCGCCTCCGGCACCCGGGGCTCGGGCAGCCCGAAGGGGCTCGGCGCGCCGCCCATCACCAGCGCGCCGCTCACCGGGACGCGTTCGGGGTTGACCCGCAGCGTCACCGGCAGCACCACCCCTGCCTCCCGGGCCGCGGAGGCGGCCCGGCGCAGCTCCAGTTCGCTCTCCACGTTCACCACCACGTCCGCGCCCCGCTCGGCGCGCAGCCGTGCCAGACCCGACAGCATCTCCGGAGTCTTTCCCGGGCCGCTCACCGCGATCCGCCCGCCCGGCCCGCGAGGGAGGTCGCGCTCGCCCAGGGCCGCCAGGGCCGTGCGGGCCTCGCTCAGCGACGCCGCCTCGAACCCGTCCACCGCCTCGGCCAGGTGCGAGAGCACCGGCGCGAACCCGTTGGACTTGACCGCGAAGTACACGCGGGCCCAGTCGGGCAGGGCGGCCCGCAGGGTGCGGGCCCGGTCGGCGGCCAGCGCCGGGTCGTAGACGTACCCGGAACCGGGGGAGCGGGCCAGGTCGAGGGCGGAGCGGCGGACCGCCTCGGGCAGGGTGTCGGCGGGCAGTGCGGGGGTGTGTTCGAAGGAGCGGGGAGGTTCCACGGGGGTGCCCTCTCGTCGTGTCGGGGTCCGGGCGCCGGGCGTGCGCGGTTCCGGGCGGGGGAGGGGCCCGGCGAGCCGGGCCCCCAGGGGACTCAGCGCCGGGGGTCCACGCCGAAGACCTCGGCGACGTCGTCGAGCACCGCGTGCGCGGAGATCAGGCCCACGCCCGACATCCAGTACGCGTCGTCGACGTCGGTCTTCTCGCCCTCCAGCTGGTCCCAGAGGGGGTTGGTGACGTAGTCGTCCTTGGCGTCGTCCACCTCGCCCGCGCCGTCGTCGTAGGTGGCCACCAGGATGCGGTCGGCGTCCAGGTCGAGCAGGCGCTCGGGGCTGTGGTAGGTCGCGATCTCCTCGGTGTCGGTCGCGGTGTGCTCACCGGCGGGCAGGCCCAGGTCGTCCAGGATCACGCCCACGTAGGAGTGCCGGGTGTACAGCCGCACCCCTTCGGCGTCACCGGCGAAGCGCACCACCGACACCGTGGGGGCCCGGCCGTCGTGCGCCTCGGTGATCTCCTCGCCGATGGCGGCCGCGCGATCCTCGAACTCCGCGACCAGGCGATCGGCCTCCTCGGCCTGGCCCAGGGCCTGGCCGGTCAGGCGCAGGTTGTCCTTCCAGGAGACTCCGGTGTCCTTCGACATCACGGTGGGCGCGACCTCAGTGAACTGGTCGTAGCCGTCACCGTGGCGGACCTCGGCGGACAGGATCAGGTCCGGTCGGGTCTGGGCCACCAGCTCCGGGCTGACCTCCCACAGCAGCCCGACCGACGCCGCGTCGTCGGCGCTGCCCGTGTTCCAGTCGCTCTCCAACAGGTAGTCGGGAAGCGCGTCCTGGTTCTCCGCGATCTGCGTGTAGCCCACCACGTTCCCGCCCAGGGCCAGGGTGGCGTCCACGTAGGTGAAGTCCAGCGGCAGCACCCGCTCGGGGGCGGCGGGGACCTCGGTGCTGCCCAGGGCGTGCTCGACGGTGAGGGGGAAGCCCTCGGCCTCCGCGCCGCCGGTGCCCGCGCCGTCTCCAGCGGAGTCCGTGCCGGGTCCGGCCGCGCCGCAGGCGGTGAGCAGGGCCAGTGAGGAGACGGCCGCGAGGGCGGCCAGGCCCGAGCGGCGGGTGAGGAGGAGATGATCCATGGTGGGGCTCCGGTGGGGTGGGGCCGGTCCCGGCGCCGCACCGTCGGGGGTGCCCCGGCGGGCGTTCGGAACGTGACCAGCGGTCGGACGGGGGTGACGCTCTGGTGTGAACCGTGGCAAACTTAGATCATCCAAGTGTGGCTAGGCAAACCTAACTTAGGTCTGCCTGGCCTTTTCCTGTGAGGGGAGATCGGGTGAGCCAGACCACAGGTCCCGTCACCGGGGCGGCGGGGGCCCCGCGTTCCCGGGAACCGGCGCGCTCCGCCGTGGCGGACCGGAGATCGCGCCGCCTCGCCGGGCTGGCGCTGCTCACACTGCTGCTCGCCCTCGCCCTGGCCGCCAGTGTGCTCGTCGGGGCCCGCACCCTGGACCCGGTCACGGTCTGGCAGGCCCTGACCACCGGTGCCGGGCCCGAGGCCGACACCATCGTCCAAGAGATCCGCCTGCCCCGCACCGTGCTCGGCCTCCTGGCCGGGATCAGCCTGGGCCTGGGCGGAGCCCTCATGCAGGGCCACACCCGCAACCCCCTGGGCGACCCCAGCATCCTCGGAGTCACCTTCGGAGCCGCCCTCGCCGTGGTCGCGGGCCTGTACTTCCTCGGCGTCACCGACCTGCGCACCCAGGCCCTGTTCGCCTTCGCGGGAGCCGGGGCGGCCGTGGTCCTGGTCTACGCGGTGGCCTCCGTCCCCGGACGCGGACCCACCCCGCTCACCCTGGCGCTCGCCGGGACCGCCGTCAGCTGGATGGCCTACTCCCTGGCCTCGGGACTGGTCCTGCTCGACCAGTCCACCATGGAGAACTTCCGCTTCTGGCGGGTCGGATCGCTCTCCGGCCGCGACCCCTCGATCATCCCCCAGATGCTCCCCGTCGTCGCGCTCGGCGCCGTGCTCGCCCTGGCCAACGCCCGAGCCCTCAACGCCCTGGCCCTGGGCGAGGACACCGCCCGCGCTCTCGGCTTCCGGGTCGGCCGTGCCCGCCTCGTCGGCCTGACGGCGGTCACGCTCCTGACCGGCATCAGCGTCGCCGCCTGCGGCCCCATCGCCTTCGTCGGCCTGATCGTCCCCCACCTGGCCCGGGGCGTGGTCGGCTCCGACTACCGCTGGCTCATCCCCTACTCGGCCCTGATGGGCGCCGTCCTGCTCCTGACCGCCGACATCCTCGGCCGGTTCCTCGCACCGCCGGGCGAACTCCAGGTCGGGGTGGTCCTCGCCCTGGTCGGCGCCCCCTTCTTCATCCACGTCGTCCGCCGCAGGAGGTTGTTCGCGCTGTGACCGCCACCCTCGAACCCCCGCCCCCGCGCGACCCCCTGGCGCGCCGGGCCCGCGCGGTCATCCTCGGACCGGTCGCCATCCGGCTCCGCCCCCGCCTGCTCGCCACGGGCGCGCTCACCGCGCTGGCGATCGTCGTCCTGACCGGCCTGAACCTGTCGGCCGGAGACGTGTTCGTGGCCCCCGGCCAGGTGTGGGCCAACATCGTCGGCACCACCTACGACGACCACTTCACCATCTGGCGGGTGCGGATGCCCCGCGTCGTGGTGGGGCTCCTGGCCGGGGCCGCGCTCGCCGCGGCCGGAGCGATCACGCAGGCGATCATGCGCAACCCGCTGGCCAGCCCCGACCTGCTCGGCGTCACCCACGGGGCCAGTGCGGGGGTGGTGGCGGTGATGGCCTTCGGCGGCAGCTACGGGATCGTCAGCGGCCCGCTCGCCCAGGTCGGCGTCCCCGCCCTCGCCCTCGTGGGCGGGCTGGCAGCCGGCGTGCTCTGCTACGCCCTGGCCTGGCGGAACGGGATCGACGGTTTCCGACTGCTCCTGGTGGGCGTGGGAGTGTCCACCGTCCTGATGAACCTCACCCTCTGGATGCTCACCCTCGGCGAGGTCAACGACAGCGGCCGGGCCATGGTGTGGATCGCGGGCAGCCTGTCGATGCGCACCTGGGCGCACGCCCTGCCCGTGGCGGTCGCCCTGGCCGTCCTGTTGCCGCTGGCCCTGGTCGGAGCACGCACCCTGGACGCCCTGTCCTTCGGCGACGACGTCACACGCGGCCTGGGCGTGCGGGTGGAGACGGCCCGCACCGGCATGCTCGTGCTGGCCGTGCTCCTCGCCGCCTTCGGGACCTCCGCGGCCGGACCCATCCTGTTCGTGTCGCTGGCGGCCCCCCAGATCGCCCTTCGGCTGGGGCGCGCCGCCCGGCCGCCGGTGCTGCTCTCGGCGCTGGTCGGCGCGGCTCTGGTGGCCGGTGCCGACCTCGTCGCCCGCAACCTCTTCGGAACCGTCCAGCTCCCGGTGGGCATCGTCACCGGCTGCCTGGGCGCCCTCTACCTCGTGTACCTGCTCGTCCACGGCAATCGAAAGGTCCAGGCGTGACGACCGAACAGACCCATCCCAGGCCCCTTCCGGGTGTCGCCCCCGCCGTGGGCCCCCAGGCGCACCGGACCCGGTTGAGCGCGCGCGGCCTCACCCTGGCCTACGACGAGCGCGCCATCGTCGACGGCCTGGACGTCGACATCGTCGAAGGGACCGTCACCTGTGTGATCGGTCCCAACGGCTGCGGCAAGTCCACGATGCTGCGCGCCCTGGGCCGTCTCATGCGCCCGAGGGCGGGGGTGGTGGAACTCGACGGACGCGACATCCACCGGGTACCCACCCGCGAGGTCGCCCAGGTGCTCGGCGTCCTTCCGCAGCAGCCCGTCGCCCCCGACGGCCTCACCGTCGCCGACCTGGTCGCGCGCGGGCGCCACCCGTCACAGCGGTGGTACCGGCAGTGGTCCGGCGACGACCACCAGGCCGTCTCCGCCGCCCTGGAGCGCACCGGTCTGCTGGAGTTCGCGGACACCCCGCTTCAGGAACTGTCCGGGGGCCAGCGCCAGCGGGCCTGGATCTCCATGGTCCTGGCCCAGGGCACGGACCTGCTCCTGCTGGACGAGCCCACCACGTTCCTGGACCTGGTCCACCAGGTCGACGTCCTCGACCTCGTGCGCGACCTGCACCGGCAGGGCGGACGGACCATCGTCATGGTGCTCCACGACCTCAACCTGGCCGCCCGCTACGCCGACACCCTGGTCACCATGCGCGACGGGCGGGTGGTGGCCAGCGGACCGCCCTCGGAGGTGCTCACCCCCGAACTTCTGAGGAGGGCCTTCGACCTGGAGGCCGTCGTCACCGAGGACCCGGTCTCCGGAGGGCCGCTGGTGGTACCGGTGGGGCGCACAGGGCACTGAACCACGACGCGGCACAGGGGCGAACGCGTTGCCCCCAGGGCTCCCGTGACGCAGGGGGCCCACATCGTGGAAAGCGGTCCACGATGTCGGGCGAGGCATCTGGACGTGATCGGCCCGGTGAGCGAGGATCGCGACAAAGGTCCGACGGAGCGTGTTCGTACGACTTTGCACGGTGATGCCCCCGGGCGTGCCTGGGGAGTTGGCGACGCGTTCACCCGGCTTTCACCACGGCGTGTGAAAGCTCGGCCAAGGTCGTGAGCGACCAGGCAGGACCTCCTGCACGATCGCGTCGTGCCCCGGCGCCCGAGCCCAGCGGCTCGGCCGGGACCACGTCAGCGGTCACGATCCCCGAGGAGAACGTGTGACCCCATCCGCGCCCCGCCGCCGCCTCCTGCCCCTGCTCGGAGTCGGAGGAGGACGTTCCCCCAAGACCTGCGAGTACCGGTGCGGCAACGCCTGCTTCCACCCCGCTCCCAACAGGAGTGACAACCCGTACTTCGGTGACGTCTTCCAGGGCGTGCTCTCCCGGCGCGCCGCCCTCAGGGGCGCGGCGGTCGGCGCGGGCGCCGGCGCCCTGGGCCTGGCGGCCCTGAGCCCCGCCGCCGCGGACCGCGGCCCCCACCGCCCGCACCCCTCGCCCCGGCCCACCTTCAAGAGCGTGCGGCCCAACAACCTCGACGCGGTCACCGTTCCCGAGGGCTACGACCACCACGTGATCGTCCGCTGGGGCGACCCCGTGCTCCCCGACGCGCCCGCCTTCGACTTCGACAACCAGACCGCCGAGGCGCAGGCGGGACAGTTCGGCTACAACTGCGACTACGTCGGCTTCCTCCCGCTCGACGACGACAGCGGCCTGCTCTGGGTGAACCACGAGTACACCAACGAGGAGCTGATGTTTCGCGGGTACTCCGGCGGCGCCGACGCCGACCTGGAGTGGATTCGCGTCGCGATGGCCGCCCACGGCGGCTCCGTGGTGGAACTGGAGCGGGTGGACGGCACCGGCCAGTGGGTGCTCTCCGAGGGCGAGCGCCCCTTCAACCGGCGCGTCCACCTTGGCACGGAGTTCCGGCTCACCGGTCCCGCCGCCGGGCACGAACTCCTGCGCACCGGGGCCGACCCCGAGGGCACCCGGGTCCTGGGCATGCTCAACAACTGTGCGGGCGGCACCACCCCCTGGGGCACCATCCTCAGCGGTGAGGAGAACTTCAACCAGTACTTCGTGGGAGCCCCCGCGACCGAGTCCTACGCCCGTTACGGCTTCTCCACGGGCTACGACGGCCGCCGCTGGGACCGCGTCGATGAGCGCTTCGACCTGGCCAGGCACCCCAACGAGGCGCACCGCTTCGGCTACATCGTGGAGATCGACCCGCACGACCCCGACTCCACCCCGGCCAAGCGCACCATGCTCGGCCGCTTCAAGCACGAGGGCGCCAACGTCAACCTCACCGAGGACGGCCGTGTCGCCGCGTACATGGGCGACGACGAGCGCTTCGACTACATCTACAAGTTCGTCAGCGCGAAGAAGTACGTCGAGGGCTCCCGCAAGCACAACATGACACTGCTGGACACCGGCACGCTGTACGTGGCCCGCCTGGAGGGCAACAGCCCCCGGGAGGAGATCGACGGCACGGGCGCGCTGCCCTCGGACGGCGAGTTCGACGGCACGGGGGAGTGGATTCCCCTGTGCAGCGACACCGAGAGCTTCGTCGAGGGCTTCTCCGTGGCCGAGGTGCTCGTCCACACCCGTCTGGCCGCCGACCGGGTCGGCCCCACCAGGATGGACCGCCCCGAGGACTTCGAACCGAGCCCGGTGACCGGGAAGGTCTACTGCGCGCTGACCAACAACAGTGCCCGCGAGCCCGGCCAGGCCGACGAGCCCAACCCGCGCGGCCCCAACAAATACGGGCACATCCTGGAGATCATCGAGGACGGGGCCGACTCGGCCGCCACCACGTTCACCTGGGTGGTCCCGATCGTCTGCGGCGACCCCGAGGACGAGTCCACCTACTTCGCCGGGTACGACAAGTCCAAGGTCATGCCGATCTCGGCGCCCGACAACGTGGCGTTCGACAAGCAGGGCAACCTGTGGATCTCCACCGACGGCCAGCCCGGCAGCCTGGGCATCAACGACGCCCTGCACGTGGTCCCGGTCGAGGGGCGCTTCCGGGGCGAGCTGCGCACCTTCGCCACCGTTCCGATCGAGGCCGAGACCTGCGGTCCGCTCATCACCGACGACCAGAAGACCGTCTTCCTCGCCCCTCAGCACCCGGGTGAGAACGGGACCGCCGAGCAGCCGACCAGCGTCTGGCCGGACGGGGACTTCCCCCGCCCGTCCGTGGTGTGCGCCTGGCACAAGGGCGGCCGCGACATCGGCAGCTGACCCGCGCCCCGTGGGGGCGTGACCGGGCCGACCGCGTCGGCCCGGAGCGGACCACCGGCCCCGGTTCCCTCTGTCGTGGGGGAGGAACCGGGGCCGGTTCCGCGTGTGCCGGACCCCCTACAGGGCCCGCTCGAAGCACAGGGAGCCGGGCGCGTCCGCGTAGGCGCCGAACGGGGCGACGGGGCTGTACCCCTCGCGTGTGTAGAAGCGCACCGCCTCCGGCTGGCGGTCGCCCGTCTCCAGCAGCAGGCGTTCCCAGCCCCGTACGCGGGCCCAGTCCTCCAGGGCCCGCAGCAGGGCGGGGGCCGCCCCGGAACCGCGGTGGTCCGGGAGCACGAACATCCGTTTGACCTCGCCGGCACCCCGGCCCAGGTCGCGCAGGCCCCCGCAGCCCACGGCGGCGCCGCCCCCGTCGCGCACCACCGCGAACACGGCGATGTCGGAGGCGGAGGGCGGGGTGCCGGGCTCGGAGTCGGGGGTGCCGTAGCGGGCGGCGATCTCCCGCCGCTGGCCCGCACGCAGGGCGGCTGCCTCGGGGTGGTCCCAGGGGACCGTTTCGACGTTCACGGTCGGCAGTATCACGCCCGCGTGTTCCGGGAGTGTGAACGACGGGTTCCGGCCCCGTGACCCCGCCGTTCGGGCGGGGGAGCGGACCGACCGCGGACCGGGCCGGGCGCTCCCGGACCCTCAGCCCTCGGGGTCGGTGAGGGCCTCGCGCATCACACGGAACTTCGACTCGGCCTCGGCGACCTCGGAGGCGGGATCGGAACCGGCCACGATCCCGCCTCCCGCGTACAGCCGCGCGTGGGCGCCGTCCACGTGGGCGCAGCGCAGGGCGATGCCCCACTCGGAGTTCCCGGCGCCGTCCAGCCAGCCCACCGGACCTGCGTACCCGCCCCGGTCCATGCCCTCCACCTCGGCGATGAGCCGCATCGCCGTCGCCGTGGGGGTGCCGCCCACGGCGGCCGTGGGGTGCAGGGCGGCCACCGCGTCCAGGGCCGACACCCCGGCGGAGAGCCGGGCGTGGGCCCGGGTGGCCAGGTGCTGCACGTTGGCGAGCTTGAGCAGGTGCGGCCAGGCGGGCACCGCCAGCTCCTCGGAGAGCGGTTCCAGGGCCACGCGCAGCGAGTCCACCGCCAGCCCGTGTTCCTCGATGTCCTTGGCGGAGGACAGCATCTCCTGGCCCAGGCGCTGGTCGGCCTCGGCGTCCTCGCCCCGGGGGCGGGTCCCGGCCAGGACCAGCGAGGTGAGCTGGTCGCCCTCGCGGCGCAGCAGGAGTTCGGGGGTGGCGCCCACCATGCCGTTCACGGAGAAGGTGAAGCAGGCGGGAAAGCGTGCGCGCAGCCTCTCCAGGAGCACCCGCACGTCGATGGGGGCGTCGGCGTCGGCGAAGGAGTCGCGGGCCAGCACGGCCTTCTCCAGCCCGCCGGCGCGGATGCGATCGACCGTCCCGGCGACCGCGCCCATCCACTCCTCGCGGGTCAGCGACCCGGGCCGCCACCGCACGGGGCCCACCGGGCGCGGGGCCGAACGGGGGCGCAGCAGTTCCCCGGGGTGGGTTCCGGGGGCGTCGGAGACGGTGGTCAGCCAGGTACGGCCCGCACGGCGCCCCACGACCACACGCGGCACGATCAGTGCCGAACCGGAGGAGGTGGGGGCGAACGTGAAGGTGCCGAAGGTGACCAGACCGGTGCCGGGCAGGCCGACCTCGTCCAGGACCTCGGCGTTCTCCAGCAGGGAGTCGAACCAGCGCGCGGCGTCGTCGAAGCGGGTGGTGTCGGTGGGCTCGGTGCCCGCCGGAAGCGGTGCGCACTCCAACCGGGCGGCCTCGCCCCAGCCCACGATGCCGTCGTCCCCGGTCAGCCAGGCCAGTGGGACCCCGGCGGGCAGACGTCCCACCAGGCCGCTGCCCGCACGGTCACGCAGGGCGACGGTTCGGACGTACAGCTTCCTGGCGTCGGGGATCGGGCGGCTCGGCTTCTGGGGGTGGGGCACGGCGTTCACGGGACCCGATTCTAGGACCTGGCCTGGGACGTTGTGTCCTGGGCCGGCCCACGTCTGGGCGTCTCGGGGTAGGGCTTCCGCCGGTCCGCCCCCGGGAACCCGGCGGAGGATCGTGCCCGGAAGGGGGTGTGGCCTGCCGGGAAGGGCGCGAGGGACGACGCTTCGTTGACCAGGCAAAAGATTCCCGTTGGGCGCGTTGTGCGACGTTATCCACAACTTGCCCGAATCGTGTCCGAAAATTGACATCTTGCTCTACTCTGGGTCGCGGCGTGCTGCCGGGGGGACGGCAGGCGCGCGGACCTCCCGGAGGGACTTTTGTTGAAGCGTTGGAACGCACGGGCCCTGACCTCGCCCCGAGCCGGAGCACGGTGGACGGCGGCCGCGGCCGCCGCGGCGGTGCTGCTGGCCGGGTGCTCCGCGAAGGAGGACCCGGCCCAGACCGGGGCCGAGGCCGCTGTCCCCGGTGGTGAGGGCATCGCAGCCCCCGCCCAGTGCGGGGACGATGGCGACAAGCGCCAGATGCGCGGGGCCTGGCTCACCACTGTCCGCAACATCGACTGGCCCTCCGAGCCGGGCCTGTCCGCCGACGAGCAGAAGGCCGAACTCGACGAGTGGCTCGACGAGTCCGTCGACATGGGCCTCAACGCCGTGTTCCTGCACGCCCGGCCCACCGCCGACGCCGTGTACGACTCCGACCTCGAACCGTGGGCGCGCTACCTCACCGGCGAGCAGGGCGGCGACCCCGGGTACGACCCGCTGGAGTACGCCGTGGAGGAGGCGCACAAGCGCGGCCTGGAGCTGCACGCCTGGTTCAACCCGTACCGCGTCGGCCTCCAGGACCCCGACGTCGAGAACCTCACCGACGACCACCCCGTCAAGCAGAACCCCGACTGGCTGGTGGACTTCGGCAAGGAGGCCTACGTGGACCCGGGCAACCCCGAGGTCCGGGAGTGGGTCACCTCCGTCATCATGGACGTCGTCGAACGCTACGACGTCGACGGCATGCACTTCGACGACTTCTTCTACCCGTACCCGCAGGAGGGCGCGACCTTCGACGACGACGCCACCTGGGAGGAGTACGGGGGCGACTTCGACGACCGCGGCGACTGGCGGCGCGACAACGTCAACCAGCTCATGCGCGACGTGCACGGCCAGATCCAGGAGACCAAGCCGTGGGTGAGCTTCGGCGTCTCCCCGTTCGGTATCTGGCGCAACGACTCCACGGACCCGAGCGGCTCGCCCAGCTCGGGGCTCCAGTCCTACGACGCCCAGTACGCGGACACCCGCACCTGGATTCAGGAGGGGACCGTGGACTACGTCGCGCCCCAGCTGTACTGGGAGCGCGGCTTCTCCACCGCCGACTACGAGGCCATGACCGACTGGTGGGCCGAAGAGGTCGAGGGCACCGACGTGGACCTGTACGTGGGTCAGGGCGCCTACCGGCTCGGCGAGAGCGGCTGGAAGGACGAGGACGCGCTCAGCACCCAGCTCGACTACTCGGGCGAGATCGACCAGGTCACCGGTGACGTCTACTTCTCGATCAAGAGCATGCGCGACAACCCGGAGGCCGTGGACCACCTCAAGGAGGCCCACTACGGCCAGCCCGCTCTGCCCCCGGTGATCGACGCTCCCGAGGGCGCGCGGACCGAGGTCGGCGCTCCCACCGGCGTCTCCGCCCGCGAGGCGGACGGCGGGGTCGAGGTGGAGTGGCAGGCCATCGAGGACGCGCGCTTCTACGCGGTCTACCGCCTGTCCGCAGAGGCCGCCCAGGCCCTGGAGGCCGGTGACGACGGGGCGTACTGCGCCGCGCTCTCCCCGGAGAGCCTGGTGGGCATGACCGGTGAGCCGACCCTCACCGACACCGCCCCGCTGGACGACGGCGCCGGGTACGTGGTCACCGCCCTGGACGACTACCGGGCCGAGGGGCCGGTCAGCGAGATCGCCGACCCGCGCGGCTGACCTCGAAGGACCCACGGGCCCGCCCCCACACGGGGGGCGGGCCCGTGGTGCTGTCCGGCCCTCCGCGCACTCCATCCCGCGCGGCAACCATCGGAGCTTCCTGGCACATCCGCCGGGAATCAGCCGCGAAAGTGAGGATGTGCCAGTCCTTTCGCCCTAGAAACCTCGTAGGTGCGAGGAGTAGGTTCGTCCTATGCCGACCATCCAGATCAGCGAGGCGGCCGACCTGCTCGGCGTCAGCGCCGACACCGTCCGCCGCTGGGTCGACTCCGGTCGCCTGGCCGCCACCCGCGCCCCCTCCGGCCGCCGCCACCTGGACGGGGCCGAACTCGCCGCGTTCATGCGCGCCGGGGCCGACGACGACCCCGGCCGCCGCGTCTCCTCCGCGCGCAACCGCTTCCGCGGCCTGGTCACGCACGTGATCCGGGACGAGGTCATGGCCAGCGTCGAGATCCAGGCCGGACCGCACCGGGTGGTCTCCCTGATGAGTCGCGAGGCCGCCGACGAGCTCGGCCTGGAGGTCGGCAGCACGGCCACGGCCGTGGTGAAGTCCACCAACGTCATCGTCGAGACCACCGGAGACCACCATGCGTGAGACCACCCCTCGCAGCGCCCCCCGACGACCGGTCGCCGGGGCCGTCGCCCTGCTCGGCCTGGTCGCGCTGGCCGCCTGCGCCACCGAGGACACCGGCCCCGGCGACCCCTCCGGGCCCTCGGGCGGCACCCTGTCCGGGGAGCTCACCGTGTTCGCCGCCGCCTCCCTCACCGACGCCTTCACCGAGATCGCCGAGGACTTCCAGGCGCGCCATCCCGGCGTCGAGGTCACCTTCAACTTCGCGGGCAGCAGCGAACTCGCCCAGCAGATCAACTCCGGGGCGCCCGCCGACGTGTTCGCCGCAGCCAACACCGCCACCATGGACCAGGTGGTCGAGGGCGAGGGCCTGGACACCGACTGGGCCGACGAGCACGGTCACGACGGTCTGGTCTTCGTCACCAACACCCTGCGCATCGCCGTGCCGCCGGACAACCCCGCCGGGATCGTCGACCTGGCCGATCTCGCCGGGGACGGCGTGCAGGCGGCCTTCTGCGCCGAGGAGGTCCCCTGCGGGGCCGCCACCGACGCCGTTCTGGACGCCGCCGGTCTGGAGATCACCCCGGTCACCTACGAGGAGGACGTCCGCGCCGTCCTCACCAAGGTCGAGCTCGGCGAGGTCGACGCCGGGCTCGTGTACACCACCGACGTCCTCTCCGCCGAGGGGCGGGTGGAGGGGCTGGAGTTCCCCGAGGCCGACCAGGCCGTGAACGACTACCCGCTCGGCGTCCTGTCCGCGTCCCGCGACACCGCCCTGGCCGCCGCCTGGGTCGAGGCCGTCACCTCCGACGACGGCGCGGCCGTCCTGCGCGACGCGGGCTTCGCGACCCCGTGAGCGCGGCGACGTCCTCCCGCCCCCGGCGCGGGCGCGCGCCCTGGATTCTGGTGGTCCCGGCGGTGGCGGGCGTGCTCTTCCTCGTCCTGCCCTTCGCCGGGCTGCTCGTGCGCGCGCCCTGGGCCACCATGGGGGAGCGCGTCACCGACCCGGCGGTGCTCTCCGCCCTGTGGCTGTCGCTGTCCACCGCCACCGTCGCCACCGTCGTGTCCCTCCTCCTCGGCGTCCCGTTGGCCTGGCTGCTCGCCCGGACCGAGTTCCCCGGACGCCGGTTCGTGCGCGCCCTGGTCACCGTCCCACTCGTCATCCCCCCGGTGGTGGGCGGCGTGGCGCTCCTGCTGGTCCTGGGGCGCAACGGGCTGGTGGGCCGCTACCTCGACGACTGGTTCGGCCTCACCCTCCCCTTCACCTCCGCCGCCGTGGTCGTGGCGCAGGTGTTCGTGGCGATGCCCTTCCTCGTCATCAGCGTGGAGGGCGCCCTGCGCGGCGCCGACCGGCGCTACGAGGAGGCCGCCGCGACCCTGGGTGCCGACCGCGTCACCGTCTTCACGCGCGTCACCCTCCCGATGGTGCTGCCCGGCATCGGGGCCGGAGCGGTGCTCTGCTGGGCACGGGCCCTGGGCGAGTTCGGCGCCACCATCACCTTCGCCGGGAACTTTCCCGGCACGACCCAGACCATGCCGTTGGCGGTGTACATGGCCATGCAGCGCGACCCCGAGGCGGCCATCGTGCTCAGCCTGGTCCTGCTCCTGGTGTCCCTGGTGGTCCTGGCCACCCTGCGCGAGAGGTGGGTGAACGCGTCGTGAAGCGGACCTCCCCGGACCCCGCGGCGAGCGGGCTCGACGCCGAGCTGCGGCTGACTCGCGGCGACTTCACCCTGGACGTGGCGCTGACCGCGCGACCGGGAGAGATCATCGCCCTGCTGGGCCCCAACGGGGCGGGCAAGTCCTCGGCCCTGCGCGCCCTGGCCGGACTCGTCCCGCTGACCGGCGGGCGCCTGCTCCTGGACGGCGCCGACGAGACCACCACCGCCGTCGAACACCGGCCCATCGGCATGGTCTTCCAGGACTACCTCCTCTTCGAGCACCTGAGCGCCCTCGACAACGTGGCCTTCGGGCCGCGCTGCCAGGGCGAGGGCCGAGCGCGAGCCCGTGCCCGGGCGGCGGCGCTGCTCGACCACATGGGCCTGGCCGACCAGGCCCGCTCCCGGCCGCGCGAGCTCTCCGGCGGGCAGGCCCAGCGGGTGGCGCTGGCCCGCGCTCTGGCGGTCCGGCCGCGCCTGCTCCTGCTCGACGAGCCCATGGCCGCCCTGGACGCCAGCACCCGGATCGACGTGCGGGCGCGTCTGAGGCACCTGCTGGAGGACTTCGACGGGGTGACGGTGCTGGTCACCCACGACCCGCTCGACGCCATGGTGCTGGCCGACCGCATCGCGGTGATCGAGGACGGCCGGGTCGTGCAGCGGGGCGATCCCGCGGAGGTGGCACGCCGCCCGCGCACCTCCTACGTCGCCCGGCTGGTGGGGCTCAATCTCTTCCGAGGGGTGGGCGAGGGGCGGACGGTGCGCCTGGAACCCGCCGAGGAGGCGGGGGCGCGGAACCGGGATCGGGCGGCTCTGGCGGACACCGCCCGGGTGGCGGTCCGCGAACCCCACGAGGGCCCGGCTCTGGTGGCCTTCCCGCCGCGCGCGGTGGCGTTGTACCCGGAACACCCCCACGGCAGCACGCGCAACGTGTGGCGCCTGAGGGTGGAGGGGATCGAGCGCTTCGGCGACCAGGTCCGCGTGCACCTGGGCGGCACGCTGGCCCTGGCGGCGGACATCACTCCGGCCGCCCTGGCGGAGCTGGGGCTGTCCCGGGGCGATCCGGTGTGGGCGGGGGTGAAGGCGACCGAGGTGGAGTGCTATCCGGGGTGAGGCCGGCGCCGGGCGGGCGGCGGCCACGGAGGAGGCCGCCCGGTCTCCCAGCGGCGTCCGTGACACACCGTTCTCACATCACGGAACAAACGCTTCATTCCACGTCAAACGTGAAAAAATGGTACGGAAATCCGACGGACCCTTGGATATCCGGCCTACTCGCGGGGGAGACTGTAGAACATCCGGCGACGACAGTCCTTCCCTCAGTGACCGAGGAGGGTTCCATGTCCCTGCGAGAGCACGAACGACGCATCCTCGCGGAAATAGAGCGACAGCTCAGCGAGGAGGCTCCGGCCCTGGCCGGACGCCTGGAGGCCTTCGGGAGCGATGATCCCGACGCCCCCGTCGACCCCGGCCTGACGAGCTGGAGACCCTGGGTCGCCTGCGGACTGATCGCCGCCGTCACCGCCGGTCTCCTCGTCCTGCTGTTCGTGCTCACGCCGAGCGCCCAGCAGCCCGACACACCGCGCCCCGCCGAGAGCTCCCAGGACGCCGACCCGGCGCCGGAGGGCGGCACGGCGGACCGCATACCCGCGCCCGCCGACTGAAACGGGTCGCCGCGACCACCGACAACCGGGCCGCGGCGCCACCACGGCCAAGGCCCCGCCCGGAACTCCCGGACGGGGCCGACGGCGTCCGCGGCTACAGCGCGTTGGTGAACGCGGCCGCGAGCGGACCGGCGACCGAACCGCCGCCGCCACCGCCATCGACCACCAGGGCGAAGGCCACGTCGCCCTTGTACCCCACCATCCACGCGTGACTGGGCAGCTCGCCGTCCTCGTCCGCGTCGTCGGCGGTGCCGTACTCGGCGGTTCCCGTCTTGCCGAACACCTCACCCTGGAAACCGGCGTCCTTCGCGGTGCCCTCGGTGACCACCGCCCGCATCATCGGACGCAGGGCCTGCGCGTTCGCGATGGGCGTGGGGTCGCGCAGGTCGTCCCGGGCGGGCTCGGTGACCAGCACCGGGGCGCGCCACGAACCGTCCGCCACGGCGGCGGGCACGGTCGCCATGTGCAGCGGCGACGTGAGGATCTGGCCCTGGCCGATGCCCTGGGCGCCCATCATCGTGGTGCTGTCCACGGGCGGGAAACTGGGCTCGTGCGTGCTCACGCCGAGGTCCAGCGGGGCGTTCATGCCGAACTGCTCCGCGCTGGCCTGGAGCGTCTCCGGGCTGAGGACCTGACCGATCTCGTGCACCAGGGAGGTGTTGCAGGACGTCGCGAACGCCTCGGTCACCGACTGCTGGCCGTACTCGGCACCGCCCGCGTTGCGGAACGGCCACCCGCCCAGCTCGTACTCCTCGGGGCAGTCCATCGTCGCGTCGACCGACAGGCCGTTGTCCAGCAGCGCGCTGTAGGTGACGATCTTGAACGACGAACCCGGCGCGTACTGGCCCTCGAAGGCCCGGTTGAACCCGCCCGGGACGTTCACCGCCGCCAGGACCTCACCCGTGGAGGGGCGCACCGCCACCAGACCGGCGGGGTCGTCGGCGTCGATGATCGCGTTCGCGGCGGCGCTCTGGACGCCCATGTCGAAGCTGGTGGTGATCGACTCGCCGTCGGAGCCGTCCAGGGACGCGACGGTGTTCTCCTCGGTCACCTCCGGGGCCTGTCCGTCCTCGATCTCGGCGGTGTCCACCATGACGATCGTGGTGGCGGCCTCACCGGCCAGACGCTCCTCGTAGGTGCGCTGGAGACCGGTCTTGCCGATGGTGTCGCCCACGTTGTAGGCCGGACCCAACCGCTCGACGTCCTCCTCGTCGGCCTCACCCAGCTCGCCCACGATCATCTGGATCGATCCGGACACGTCGGGGGCGTCCAGGCGGGTGCCGTCGGCGGCCAGGACCTGGCCGCGCTCGCCCCACACGGCCGTGCGGGTCAGGGTCTGGCCCTCAGCCAGCCCGGGGTAGGCGACCTCGGGGGAGAACTCGACCAGCCACGCGCCGTCCTCGCGGACCAACGGCAGCTCGCCCTCCCAACCGAAGTCGCTGGCGTTGGTCAGCGAGAGCGTCACCTCGTAGGGGGCACTTCCGGTACCGCCGTCCGTGGTGGGCGCGCCGATCTCGACGTCGACGCCACTCACGCCCAGACCCGAGTCGATTCCGCCGAGGATCGCCTCGGCGTCGGCGCCCCGGGTGACGGCGGCCAGACGGCCGTAGTCCTGTTCCTCCCAGGCCGCCTCGAACTCGGCCGTGGCCTCCTCGGGCTGCGGCAACGTGTAGACGTACCAACCGGCTCCGGCGCCGACCAGCGCCAGCACCACCACGGCCGCGACCACGCCGATGACCAGACCCCGCCTGGACTTCCTGGGCGGGGGGCCGTCGTCGTAGCCGTCATAGTCATGGCCGTCGTCGGGTCCTCCGGGGCCGCGCGGACCCTCGGGGCCGCTCGGGGCGCCCGCGGCACCGTAGAGGTACTCGTAGCCCTCGCCCGCGCCGTCGCGGCCCTGCGGCTGGGGCTCGTCCCCTGAGGGCGGCTCGGGGGCGGTACCGGGGTAGGGGGTGTCGCCCTCGTAGGCGGGCTGCCCGGCGTACGGGGTCTCCCAAGACCCCGGAGGGCCGCCCTGGGCCTCGTGGCCCCGGGCGGTCTGCGGCCACCCCTCCTGGGAGACGGGCGCGGCCGTGTCGCGGGGCCTGGGCGCGACCGGTGTGCCCCACGGCTCGTAGGGTTCCTCGTCGGAGGCGTCGGCGCCCTCCCGGGTCCCCGGTGCGGGTACGGGGGTGCCCCAGCCCCCTCCAGCCGAGGGCGCGCCGGAGGGGGACTCCCACTCGTCCCGGGTACCGGGTGCCGGTACGGGGGTGCCCCAGCCGCCGGTGGCGGGCTCCGCCGGGGCGGTGGTGTTCCAGTCCTCGCTGGAGGAGGACGGCGCGGAGGTGTCCCATGGCGCGGGGGAGGAGGGTGTGTCCGCCGTGGTGTCCCAGGCCCGCGCCGCCTCCTGCGGTCCCGACGGGACGTCCCCGTTCCCGGACAGGGAGGCCTGCGGTCCCGAGGGCGCGTTCCACCCGCCGGAGGTGTCGTCCGCCGGTTCCGGGGTGCCCCAGCCGTCGGTGTCGGGCTCTGCCGGGGCGGTGGTGTTCCAGTCGTCCCGGAAGGAGGGCGGTGCGGAGGTGTCCCACGGTGCGGGGGAGGAGGGTGTGTCCGCCGTGGTGTCCCAGGACTCACGTGAGCCGGGTGACGGTTCGGGGGTGCCCCAGCCGTCGGTGGCGGGCTCCGCCGGGGCGGTGGTGTTCCAGTCCTCGCTGGAGGAGGACTGCGCGGAGGTCTCCCACGGGGCGGGAGCGTCGAGCGGACCCCGGTCCTCGACGGCGGGCCGCGCGTCGGACGGAGCGCCCCACGGCTCCCGGGGTTCGGGCGACCCGGACCAGCCCGCCACAGAGCCCTCGGGGTCGCCGATGACACCCCGGTCCCGCTCGGAGGGCCGCGGTGCGACGGGAGTCCCCCACGGCTCGTGGGAGTCGTCGGTGGCGGACCCGGTGCCGGAGGCCTGGTGGGTGCCCCGGTAGGGGGCGTCCGCCTCCTCGCGCGGGTCGGGTGAGGGCGCCCTGTCATCGTGCACGGGGGAGCCCCAGGGCTCGGAGTACGTGCCGGGCTCGGGCGCCGGTGCCACCGGCGGGTCCATCGGGCGCGGGTGTCCCAGCCCGAAGTTCCCGGTGTCCGAGGGGCGGGCGCCCGAGGGCCGTTCCGGGATGCGGTAGG
The DNA here is from genome assembly GCF_042869555.1 of Nocardiopsis sp. NPDC006938. Classification (NCBI taxonomy): domain Bacteria; kingdom Bacillati; phylum Actinomycetota; class Actinomycetes; order Streptosporangiales; family Nocardiopsidaceae; genus Nocardiopsis; species Nocardiopsis sp. NPDC006938. The sequence continues at coordinate 251,290 of NZ_JBIAGA010000005.1, forward strand.
GGTTCTCCGGGCGCGGTCGACGCGCCTCTGTACCGTCGGAATCCTCGGGCGGCCCGGAGGAATCCGGCTGCCGGGGGGACCGTTCGTCCACGCCTGACCGTCCTTCGTTACGTTTTCCTGGAGAGACCACGATGCCCCGCTCCCACCTCGGTGGGAGCGGGGCACGAGGATGAGGTCGGCATGGCGGTCGCCTCTCGGCGCGGGGCACAACGGGGCTCCTGGCCGTCCGATCAGCCCGTCCGCGAAGGGCGGGTGCCGGACGCGGTATTCCGCGAAGGCAATTGTTGAGGCCCGGGGGACACTTGCTACCACACCGACCAACAGTGACTCTAACCCATACGTCCGAGGAGTTGTTCCACGCGACGGAGGAGAACCCCATGCGCAATCTCACGTGTGGCACGGGGGAGAACGAAGGGCCGGTCCCGCAAAGGGGTACGGGACCGGCCGGGAAGCTCACACGCCCTTAGACCTGGCGTGCGACGCTGGTCTGTTCCTCGCGGGTGAGCAGCTTGAGACGCTTACGGCCGCGCTCGGCGCCCAGCTCCTCCTCGCGGGCCTCGATGCGCTGCCAGCCCTCCCAGGTGGTGTACTCGACACCGCGCTCGGCGAGCAGGGAGCGGAAGGCCGAGGGGTCGGGCTCCGCGGCGGGGGTGAAGGTCTCACGGTCCGCGACCAGGTTGGTCACGGTCTCCAGGGCGTCGCCCTTGGTGTGGCCGATGAGGCCGACCGGGCCGCGTTTGATCCAGCCGGTGGCGTACACGCCGTCGACGTGGCGCTCGTCCAGGTCCAGGACGCGGCCGCCGGAGTTGGGGACGACCCCGCGCTCCTCGTCGAAGGGCAGGTCGGCCAGGGGCGAGCCCAGGTAGCCGATGGCCCGGTAGACGGCCTGGACCTCGGTGTCCACGTACTCGCCGGTGCCCTTGACGCTGCCGTCCCCGGTCAGCTCCATGCGCTCGGTGCGGATGCCGCTGACCCGGTCCTCGCCGAGGATCTCCACGGGCGAGTGCAGGAAGTGCAGGTGCAGGCGGCGCTCGGCCCCGCGCTCGTCGCGGATCGCCCAGTTCTGGAGGACCTTGACGTTGGTCTTGACCTGGTTGGACTCCTCGCAGGCCCGGAGGCTGCCCTCGTCCATCTCGAAGTCCTCGGCGTACACCAGGACCTCGACGCCGGGCTGCTTGTCGAGCTCGCGCAGCTCCATCGGGGTGGCCTTGCACTGGGCGATGCCCCGGCGGGCGAAGACGTGCACGTCGGTGATCCGCTTGGCGCGCAGGCCCTCGTACACGTTGTCGGTGATGTCGGTGGACAGCAGGTCGTCGGCGTCCTTGGCGAGGATGCGCGCGACGTCCACGGCCACGTTGCCCGCGCCGATCACGGCCACACTGGTGCCGTCCACGTGCCAGGAGGGGGCCACGTCCGGGTGGGAGTCGTACCAGAAGACGAAGTCGGCGGCGCCGTGGCTGCCGGGCAGGTCCACGCCGGGGATGTCCAGGGGGCGGTCGCGGTCGCTGCCGGTGGCGAAGACGACGGCGTCGTAGTGCCGACGCAGGTCCTCCAGCTTGAGGTCCACGCCGTACTCGACGTTGCCGTAGAAGGTGATCTCCGGCTTGTCCAGGATCTTGTGCAGGGCACCCTGGATCTGCTTGATCCGGGGGTGGTCCGGGGCCACGCCGTAGCGGACCAGGCCGTAGGGGGAGGGCAGCTTGTCGAGGATGTCGATGCTGACGGACGTGCCGCACGAGGACAGGGTCTCGTCCTTGGTGAGCAGGTCCGCGGCGTAGATTCCCGCGGGGCCCGCACCAACGATTCCCACTCGCAGTGGTCGCGTCATCGCACAGCTCCAAGTCTTCGCGCCAGGGTCGGACGCCATAGGTAAGGCTTGCCTAATCTATCCGATGTCGCCACCGGAAAAACCTACTATAAGGGTAGGGAATTCTTCTCTTCCCGCCGGGGAGGGGAAGGGCTCCGCGCCGCCGCCCCGAGGCCGCGTTCCAGGCGGGGGCCGGGTCCGACCTCGCCGCAAGGGGCCTTCAGTCTGGGGTCAACGCCCCGTCAAGGCCGATTCAGCCCCGAGCGGCCTGTGGGGAAAGTCACTACTTCTCCAGCTCCGCCTTGACTGAGGAAGCGTACCGGGAGATCTGCTCCTGCCCGGACAGCTTCGCGATCGCCGCCATGATCGCGTCCGTCGACTCGCGCCGGGCCTTGGCCCGGTCCGCCTTCCCCTCCCAGGGTGACAGGTCGACGGGCTCCCCGAAACGCACGCCCACACGGTTGAACGACGGGACCCTGCGGCCGGGCGGGAGGATGCGGTCGGTCCCCGTGAGTGCCACCGGCACCACAGGCGCCCCCGTGCTCAGCGCCAGCCACGCCAGGCCGGTCTGGCCCTTGTACAGGCGCCCGTCAGGGGAACGGGAGCCCTCGGGGAAGATACCGAACACCTCGCCGCCGTTGATGACCTCGACGCTGTTGTTCATCGCCTCCTGCGAGCTCTGCCCCGGGCGTCGGTCGACCGAGACCGGCCCCAGCAGCTTCAGAGCGCGCGAGAGCAGCCTGCGCGGGAACGTGCTCTCGTCGAAGAGCTCCTTCTTCGCGATGAACCGCACCTGGCGGGAACAGGCCAGGCCCAGGAAGAGGGGGTCGATGTTCGACAGGTGGTTGGAGGCCAGGATCACCGGCCCGTCCTCCGGAACCAAGTGGGCGCCCTCCACCCTCTGGGGCCACACCACGCGGGTGACGGGTGCGACGACGGCCTTGGCCGCTCCGTACGGTGACACAGGTAGCCCCTTCTCGGTGGTTCGCGGGATACGCGGGGACGGCGCGGGTGTGCGGGCTCCGGCAGGGGGTGGCCGCCACGACGCGCCACCAGAGCCTATCCGGGTTCGGGACGGGCCGTCGGCGCAGGTCCGTCGAAGTTCGGTGCCGTCGACCACTGCCGTGACCTGGGGCACGCGCGCTAGGGTGATGGTCTAGACCTCTGATCCCGGTCGGGGGTCCCCTCCGGACGCGAGCGAGGAACACAGCCATGGCGCAACTGGTCGACGTCAGCCACCAGATCACCGACGGGATGAGCACCTGCCCCGGCCTGCCACGACCGGTGGTCGAGGAGAGCACCACCGTCGCGGGGGGCGTCCCCGGGCACGGCGACAGCAGCGGTCGCGTCACCCTGGTCGGAGCGACCGGTACCCACGTCGAGATCCCCGCGCACCGGTACCGGGACGGGGCCGACCCCGCCGACCTCGACCTGGAACGCGTCGCCGACCTGCCCGGTGTGGTGGTCGGTGCCACCGGAGCGCGCGGGATCGGCCCCGAGTCCTTCGCCGGGCTCGACCTGCGGGGCCGGGCCGTCCTGGTCCGCACCGGCTGGGACCGGCACTGGCGTACCGAGGCCTACGGGTCGTTCGACCACCCGCACCTCACGGAGACGGCCGCCAAGACCCTGGTCGAGGCCGGTGCCGTCCTGGTCGGCATCGACTCGGTCAGCGTCGACGACACCGCCCCCGCCACCGAGGGGGCCAGGCCCGCCCAGGCCGTGCTCCTCGCCGCGGGCGTCCCCATCGTCACCCACCTGTGCCTGCTCGACCGGCTGCCGGAGGAGGGGTTCCGGTTCCACGCCGTCCCCGCCAAGGTCAGGGGGATGGCGGCCTTCCCCGTTCGGGCCTTCGCCGTGGTCCCCTGAGGCGCGCCGTTCCGGGCCCGGCCCCCTACAGGTCGGCGTCCACGTCCTTCTGGGCGCGGCGCCGCTCGCGCTGGGCCCGGCGTTCGGCCTCCTGCTGGGCGGAGCGCTCGTCCTGGGCCACCGCGCTGGTCATCGCGTTGGCCAGCGCCCGCAGTTCCATGTTGATCCTCGGGTAGGCGGGCAGGCGGGGCAGGGCGCCCAGCCTCGGCGTGCGTCGCTCCCTCATGGCCGAGATGAGCTCGTGGAAGGCCAGGTCCACGCGTTGGAGGGTGATGGTGCCCGCCGGGTCCGGGCTGCGGTCCTGTGACAGCGCGGCCAGCGCCAGGTAGCCGATGCGCTGGGTGGCCACCACCACCGGCCACAGCGGGCGGGTGGAGGCCGCGCGGGGGACGTCGCCGATCGCGCTGTCGTACACACCGCGCAGGCTGACCAGGGCCGCCCGCATGTCGCGGCGCAGCCGGTAGCGGCGCTCCTCGGTGATCTCCACGTCCTGGTCGAGCACCGCCATCATGCACTGCCGGGTGCTCTCCAGGACCTTCGCGATGGCCTGCGGCAGCCGGGTCGCCGACGCGCTGCGCCACAGCAGCAGAGCGCCCGCCATGCCGAACGCCGAACCCACCAGGGTGTCGATGATCCGGGACCCCGCCAGCTCGGCCACCGGGTAGGGGTTGGCGGTGTACGACAGCATGAGCGCCATCGGCGTCAACAGCACCGAGCCGTAGAAGAAGTTGCGGCCCACCACCAGCTGCGTGGCACCCTGGAGCAGCCCGGCCAGGACGATCACCACGACCAGCGGCAGGTCGAAGCCGAGCAGCGCGACACCGCCCAGCACGCCCAGCAGGGTGCCCAGCGACCTCTGCACCGACCGGTTCAGGGTCAGCACCACGTTGCCGCCCTGGAGGACCGCGGTGGTGGTCAGGGCCACCCAGTAGTAGTGGTCCAGCCCCATCGACAGCCCGAACGCGCCCGCGAGGGTCACCGTCAACCACATGCGCAGCGCGGTCGGGCGGATCAGGGAGTCGCCGCTCAGGCTCGACCGCAGCGAGCTCCACAGCGCTGGGTAGCGGTCGTCGTGCAGGTCGGCGGTGCGCCGGGAGTCCTCCTCGTCCTCGGACCCGCGTCGCGCGGACTGGGCCGCACGCGACAGCAGGTTGTACAGCCGCGCCTCCAGGGAACGGGGGCGCATGCCCCGGCGCAGCTCGTCCAACGAGTCGGGGTCGGGGGCGCCCGCCGGGTCGGCGACGGCCAACGCCATCCGGTCGGCGAACTCCGCGGCCTCCTGGGGCAGCGGCGTGGGCCGGGCCATGCACACCTGGGTCGCGGCCAGGTGGATGTCGGACACCCAGCGCAGCAGCGCCCGCAGCCGTGCGGCCTCGGCCGTGGTGCGGTAGCCGCGGGTCTGGCCGAGGAGCACGATCCGCCACGCGTCGGCGAGCGCGACCGACGCCGCGTGCTGCGCGTGGTCGAGCTCGGCGGTTCCCACCGCGCGCAACAGCGTGGCCAGCTCGCGGTAGGCCGCGGACACCGCCTTGTACTCGGGGTGCCGGGCGCGCAACGGCGCGCCCGACATCGAGACCGCCCACCCCACCGCGGCACCCAGGGCGGCGACCAGCGCGTGCAGGGGGACTTCGGCCAGACCGCCGGGGGCGATCGTGGAGATGGTGGCGACCAGGACGAAGAACATGGTGCCGGGCTTGTCCACCCGCCAGGCGGCGCACACCCAGGTGGCGATGCCCGCCGTCAGCCCGATGGAGGCCACCGCCGCCCACGGCGAGAGCGAGGCCGCCAGCGAGTTGACGGTGACCGCCGCCACGAAGCCGAGGCCGACCAGGGCCAGTGCGGCCGCACGGTAGGCGTAGGGGGTCTTCTTCTCGTACAGGACGGTCATGGAGCCCAGGGCGGCCAGCGTGCCGATCTGGGGTCCGAAGATGACCGAGGCCAGGGCGAAGGACACCGTCATGGCGACGGCCGCCTGGAGCGCGGTCGTCCAGGCCCAGGGGCCCGCCTCCAGGCCGAAGACCGCCTTGAGGTCGACGCGCGGTCGCGGGCGCTCACCCACCGTGACGCGCTCCGGGGCTCTCGCGGACTCGCTCCCGCCCAGGTTCATCGGGCCGGTCTCGCCAGTGGTTCCCAGATCTCGCACGTGGCCATCCTAAGCCGATACATCGTGACGAAAGGGCACGTAGGTGGCGGATGTGCGCTATCAGGCACTCGGGGGTACGGTCTCGGCAGCCTGCCTGAGCTGGGCCTCCGACCGCTCGGCGCGCTCGGCCCGCTCCAGGGCGCGGTCCCGTGCCTGTTCCGCCACGGACAGGCGCGCGGCCGCCGCCTCACGGGCCTCGGCCAGGGTGATCTCCGCGTTGCGGCGCTGGGCCTCCAGCTCGTGGGTCAGCCGTTCCAGCTCGGCGGTGAGCCTGGCGCGCTCCGCTCCGGCGGCCACGCGGTCCGACTCCAGCCGTTGGTGGGCGCGGTCCAGCTCCGTGTCGAAGCGGGAGCGCTCCTCCTCCAGGGTCCGGGCGTGACGACCGGCCCGCTCCTCGGCGTCCTCGGCCCGGGCCCGGGCACCGCGCTCGGCGAGTTCGGCCTCGTCCCGGCGGCGGGACTGCTCGGCCAGTTCGGCGCGCAGGCCGTCGGCCTCCGCCCGGACGCTTTCCAGGAGTTCCGCGGATTCGGCCCTCTCCCGCAGGAGTTCGGTACGGGCCCGTTCGGAGGTCTCGGTGACCCGGCGCTCGGCCGCGGCCAGCCCGGCGTGGGCCTCGGCGACCGCCGCGTCGCGTTCGGCCGCGGCGGTACGGGCCACCTCCGCCTGCCGGTCCCGTTCGGTCTCGGCGTCGTCCCTGCGGCGCAGGGCGTCCTCCGCCATGCGCTCGGCCTCCTGGGTGGCGGAGACGGCGGCGGCCGTGGTCTCCTCCGCGGACCGGCGGGCCGCCTCGGCCTCGCGGCGGCGGTTCTCCGCCTCCAGCCGCGCGGAGTCGGCTTCGGACACCTGTCGGGCCGCGGCCAGCCGGGCCGCCTCCACCTGGGCCTCGGCCGCGGCCGGGTCGGACATCGTCGCGAAGGCCTCGGTGGCCGACTCCAGGGTCGCGCCGAGCTGCTCGGCCTGGACGGCGAACCGGGTGAGGAGGTCGTCGGCGCGCAGCCGGGCGGCGGTCACGGGTTCGGCACGGGCGGGCGCCGCGGGCTGGGCCCGCTCGTCCGGTTCGGCCCGGGCCGCCTCCTCGGCGTTCTCCGCCTCCTGCGCCAGGCGCTGACGCTCCTTCCACGCCCGCCAGCGGGTGTGTTCGGGCAGGTCGCAGTACTGCGGAGGACGACCCGGGGAGGAGCCGCGGGGGACCGGGCGCGAACAGCCGGGAAAGATGCAGGTGCTGGAGTCGGAGGAGGCCACGGGCCCGAGCGTAGCGGTTCGCGCCCCGCCTGTGCCGGGGTGTGTCGCGGGGTGTCGCCGGACGCGAGAAGCCCCCGCGCGGGACGTGGGTAGGACCGCGCGGGGGCTGGATCAAGGGACCGGTACCGACCCGGCGGGCGACGGCGGCCGGAGGCGGTCGGTCGGGAGTGTCTAGTCGTGGGCGCCGAACCCGTCCACGCGGCACACCATCGTGGTGACGAAGGGGCGGAAGCCCTCCTGCTCCAGGAAGCTGATGTCCTCGGAGGCGGTGGCCAGGGCGGAGAACTCGATGTCCCGGACGCCCATCGCGGCGAGCTGGCGCCGGACCTCCTCCAGGAGCTTGGAGCCCACGCCGAGACCCGTGTACTCGGGGTCGATCGCGAAGGTCTGCACCACGGCGACCCGCTCGCCCCGGTCCCAGCTGCCCTGGGCGCTCTCGCGGACCGTGACCATGGCGTACCCGGCCAGGTCGCCGTCGTGCTCGGCGAGGATCGCCATGGTGTCGGGGTCGCGGAGCCAGGCCAGGTACTGGGACCTGCGGCGACGCCACGACTCGTCCAGACTCACCGCGCTGATGATGTCCTCCAGGTGCGGTGCGCTCACCCGGTGCTGCTGGTGCAGGGCGCCCCACAGGTCCGCCAGCTCCTCCACCTCGTGGGCGCCGAGGTAACGGAAGCCGAGAACGCCGACGTTCGACGAACGAGGTTTGGTCATCAGCGAAGTTTGCATGTTCTTCTCACCCGTTCCACCAGCAGGGGGTGCGATCCCCCGGGAGTCGCGCTCTGCGCCTCCTTGGTTGAGCTGTGGATCTGACTGTACGTGCCGGTATCAATCGGAACAGGTGCGACACGGAAAAAAAGCGTGCACGACATGCCCATGAAGGAAAAATATCGAATCTTTCTTCGCCGCGGCTTCTCACGTGTCGGCCCGGGCTCCGGTGGACGATGTGTACGGAATCACCATCAAAGTGCGGGTCATCAGACCGGAACACGATCGAAACCTGGCCGTTCTGTCCTAAATTGGAACGCATGATCGACGTTCGGCGGTTGCAGCTCCTTCAGGCCCTTGACCACCACCGCACGGTGGCCGCCACCGCGGAGGCGCTCAACGTCACCCCGTCGGCGGTTTCCCAACAGCTCGCCGCCCTGGCCAAGGAGGCCGGGGTCCCCCTCGTCGAACGCCAGGGCCGCCGTTTCCTGCTCACCGGTGCCGCCCGGGTGCTCCTCAAGCGCGCGCACGTGATCTTCGCGGAGATGGAGCGCGCCGCCGCCGACCTCGCCGAGTACGCCGACGGCGACCGCGGTGTCGTCCGGGTCGGCTCCTTCTCCACCGGCATCAGCGACCTCGTCGCCCCCGCCCTGGCCCGGCTGCGCACCAGCCACCCCGGCTGGACCTTCGAGGTCGTCCAGGCCGAACCCGAGGAGAGCGCCGAGATGGTGCGCTCCGGCCGACTCGACGTGGCCGTCACCATGTCCACCAGCCACCTGCCCCCGGCGGGCGACCCGGACTTTCGCAGCGACCCGGTGATGGTCGAGCTCTTCGACGCGATCCTGCCCTACCAGCACCCGCTGGCCACGCGTACCAGCCTGCACCTGGCGGAGGACCTGGCCGACGAGGACTGGATCATGTCCGGAGCGGGTACCGCCTGGAACTCGTGCGTGACCGCCGCCGCCAACCAGGCCGGCTTCCAGCCGCGGGTCGTGCACACGGTCGACGACTTCAGCGCGGTGTTCTCCATGGTCCAGGCGGGGTTGGGGGTCGCCCTCATGCCGCGACTGGCCTGGACCGGGCTGAACCACCCGCAGATCGTCGTACGCGGGGTGCGCGAGACCGCGCGCCGCCACATCATCGTGCTGTCGCGGGCCGGGTCCACCCCCGAACCGCTGCTCACCGCGATCCGTGAGGCCGCCAGCAAGGTTCCGGTCCCCTCGGTCGGACCCTTCGCCATCGCGGGCTGACCGGTCGGGCGCACCCGGCCGTCCGCGCCCTCGGGCTCAGAAGGGCAGGGCGGGCACCTCGTCGAGGACGTCCTCGGCCGCCTGGTGCAAATAGGAGGCGACGACGCGGATCGGGCGCCAGGCCCAGCCGCCGGTGCGCCCCGCGAGGTAGACCTGCCGTACCCCGCCCAGCTCGCCCAGGGGCGCGTGGGCCACCCCGCGCCGCGTACTGGTCGACAACCTGGGCACGACCCCCACACCCACCCCGGTGGCCACCAGTTCCTCGAACAGCTCCAGGGTGTCCACCCGGTGCCGGATGCGCGGGGTGAACCCGGCGTCGGCGCACATCCGCTGCAGGAGGGCCTCCTCGTCGCCCCGGAAGGGGCTGGCGATCCATGAGGCGTCGGCCAGTTCGCGCAGGCGGCGCCGGGTCAGCGTCCGGCTGTCCGCGCCCTGGGAGGGCTGGGAGAGCAGGAGGGCCTCGGTGCCCACCGGATACACCGTCAGCGTGCCCGGGAATTCCCGGGGGAGAAGACTGTACTGGTACACCACCCCCAGGTCCGCCCCTCCGTCCTGGAGCAGATCCAGCGCCTGGTCTGACTCGTACTCGGTGAGGCGAATGTCGATCCCGGGGTGGTCGCGGCGCAGGCGGCGCAGGGCGGGCAGGACGACGGGCGCGGCCGACGTGTACATCACCAGGTCGACGCGGCCGACGGGGTCGGTGTCGCCGTCGAACTCGGCTTGGGCGGCCTCCACCCGGGCGAGGATGTCCACGGCGTGCTCGGCGAGTCGGCGCCCCGCCGGGGTGAGGCGCACCCGGCGGCCGTCCGGGGCCAGGAGCGGCACGCCCGCCTCCCTCTCCAGGACGGCGAAGTGTTTCGAGACGGCCGACGTGCTCATGCCTGTGACCTCGGACACGGCCGCCATCGTGCCGAGTCGCTCCAGTTCGACGAGCAGGCGGAGCCGGGTGAAGTCCATCAACCAAAGGTACATGGTTCATCAACCATCAGTCCGTGGACAGAAACGAATGAAATGAGTCCAATGGTCGGGTGATCCGCTCCTTCCTCACCTCGCCCCGCCATGCCCGGATTCAGGTCCCGGCACCGTTGATGCTGCTCGTCGCCATGTTCACGCTGCACACGGGCAGCGCCCTGGCCGTGACCGCCTTCGACCAGGCGAGCCCGGCGACGGTCACCTGGCTCCGGCTGACGTGGGCGGCGCTCCTGCTCCTGGCACTGGGCGGCCCCTCCCTGTGGCGGGCCGTGCGCGCGGCGACCCCGCGAGAGCTGGGTGCGGTGGTGATCCTGGGCACAGCGAGCGCGGGGATGATGCTGTTCTACTCCGAGGCGACGGCACGCATCGAGCTCGGCACCGCCACCTCCATCGAGTTCCTCGGCACCCTCGTGGTCGCCGTCGCGGCCATGCGCCGCCGCAGGGAACTCGTGTGGATCGTCGCGGCGGTGGTCGGCGTGGTCTGCCTGACCCGCCCGTGGCAGAGCGAACTCGACCTCGCGGGCATCGGCTTCGCGCTGGCCGGTGCCGTCTGCGTCGTCGGCTACATCGTCCTCACCCAACGGGTCGGGGCCGGGTTCGGCGCGGTGCACGGCCTGGCCCTGGCGATGACCGTGGGCGCGCTGGTCACCGCGCCGCTGGGGGCGCCGGCCGCGGTCGCCGAGCCCGACCTCGGGCTCATCGCGTTCACCCTGCTCATCGCTCTGCTCTTCCCGATGGTGCCGTTCCTGCTGGAGATGGTCGCCCTCCAGCGGATGAGCCGTACCGCCTACAGCACCTTCAGCAGCCTCGAACCGGCCGTGGCACTGGTGATGGGCATGATCGTCATCGGTCAGGCGCCCGTCGCCGTGCAACTGGTGGGCATGGGACTGGTGGTGGTCGCGGGCGTGGGTGCCGCGCGGGGCGACCGCGGATCGCGCCCCGCCGTCCCCCGGCGCGAGACCGTGCGTGTGCGCCGGTCCCCCGCCGGGGCGGCAGGGGAGGCCGGGGTGGGCGCCCCGCCGACCGACGAGTGTCCGAGAGTGACTGTGGGCGCCGCCGAGGAGTCCGGGACCGCGCTCACCACGGACCCGGGCACGGGGCCGGGCGCCGGGCGGGCCGCGCCGGTGGCGTCCGCCGCCCCGAGCGCTCCGTGACCCCGTCGTCCTCCCCGGCGTCCGGGCCCCGCCCACAGGCCTTCACGGGCCGCCCGAACCCGGTTCCCCGCCGCGTGCCCCCAAGAGGGCGGACGCGGCGCGGCGGGGAACCGCCAGCCCGTTTCCCGCATGGCGAGGCGGGAGCGGGGGCGTTCTCACACCTGGCCGCTCACGCGCCGTGCGCCTACCGGGGACGGTGGGAGCGCAGGGCGCCGCCAGCCCGTCCCGAGCACGGGGCGCCCCCTCGCTGGGAGCGGCGCGACGCTGCGCGGCCGGATACGGCTCAGGTGGTCTCCGGCAGGTGCAGGCCCGCGGGTAGGCGCAGGTCCGCGCCCGAGACGATGTCCCGCAGGGCCCGCACGTGCTGCTCGAAGGCCTCCCTCCCCTGAGGGGTGAGGGTCAGGGAGGTGCGGGTCCGGCGGCCGACCCGGAACTTGCTCACCCCCACGTACCCGGCCTCCTCCAGCGTCGCGATCTGCTTGGACAGCACGGAGTCGCTGACCTCCACCGTGTCCCGTAGGACCCGGAACTCGACCTGGCTGGCCGAGGCCAGTGCCGCGACGATGGAGAACCGGACGGGGGAGTGGATCACCTCGTCCAGTCTGCTGCGCGGGTGGTTCACCGGCCTCTCCCGCTGCGGCGCAGGACGACGAGCCCGACCACGGTCGTGGGGACGGCGCTCAGCACGGCCATCGGCACCCACCACAGCGGCTCGCCCCGGAAGAACACCGACCCGGCCACGATCGCGACGGTGTAGACCAGGGTCCACCCCGCCATGCCCCAGTTGTGCAGCCTGGCGTAGTCCAACGGCTTCACGGGCTGGCGCACGCTGTAGACGATCAGGGCACCGAGCACGGCCGCGTAGAGCGCCAGGCCCACCACGACCCCCGTGACCGTCCCGGTGATCCCGACGATCAGCAGAAGGACCGCGCTCGTCAGGCCGAAGACGACACCGTAGAGCGTGTACCAACGGCCCCTCGGGCGAATCCTCGCGTCCAGTAACCGGGCCCGCTCCAGGGCGTCGTAGGCGTCCTCGCGGCGCATGGGGGCTCCTTCGATCGCTGTCATGTTTCTATGCTCGCACTCACTTTCCGTTCGGGCAAGTGACGTCCGCCGGTGGTGTGGACGACCGCGCGTCGGGCCCGCTGCCACGGCCCTCCCGGCGCGGCGGCGACATGACGCGCGCCACCGCGCCGAACCGCTCCTCGGCGCGCGCGGCCGCCCCTCCATGTACTACCTTGGTCCGAATCATGGCGGCCACATCTGACCTCGAACTCCTGCGCGCCCACGAACCCGTGCTCATGTGCACCAAGGGGGAACTCTTCTTCCCCACCGACGTGGACGCCTACGTACGCAACTGCAGCCTCTGGATCGAGGAGCCCGGCGGACGCGAGAGCGTCATCGTCCCCGCCGGAGAGCTCACCCTCGACCGGCTCTCCCGGGCCGAGGAGGAGTGGCCGGGCCGCCACAAGCACCTGCGCTTCGTCCAGGAGGAGTCCCTGCGGGAGGAGGCCCGCCGGTTCAGGGGCATGGCCCGCTCGGTCATCCCCAAGAGCGGCCGCCTCGCCGCCGTCGGCGTCCTCGGCCGCGTCCTCGACATCCTCATGAAGCTCTCCCTGCTCATCCGGGGCGCCGTCCCCGGCGGCGTGACCTTCGCGGCGGTCACCCGCTACCGCGAGCGCGTGGACAACGGCGGAGCCACCTACTACGGCCGTGTGACCCGCGAAGGCGGCTACGTCGTCCTCCAGTACTGGTTCTTCTACGCGATGAACGACTGGCGCACCATCTACGGCGGGGTCAACGACCACGAGGCCGACTGGGAGCGCGTCACCGTCTACGTGGTGGAGAACCCCGACGGCACCACGCGCCCGGTCTGGGTCGGCGCGTCCTCGCACGAGTACCACGGCGACGACCTGCGGCGCTCCTGGGCCGACCCGGACCTGCACCGGGACGGGTCGCACCCGGTCATCTACGTCGGAGCGGGCTCGCACTCGCACCAGATGCTCCCCGGCGACTACCTCATCCAGGTCGACCCCTCCTTCCTGCGCGGTCTGGTACGCGGCTGGCGGCGGATCTCCGAGCGGCTGTTCCGCGCCGACGCGGCCATCAACCGGCACGGCATCGGCGTGCCCTTCGTCGACTACGCGCGCGGTGACGGTGAGCGCCTCGGCCCCGGCGGCGACCGCGAGTGGAACGCCGTCCTCATCGACGACGACACCCCCTGGGTGAACGGTTTCCGCGGCCTGTGGGGCCGCGACACCCGCGACTTCTTCGAGGGGGAGCGCGCCCCCAGCGGCCCCCGCTACGAACGCGACGGCACCATCCGCCGCTCCTGGGCCGACCCGCTCGCGTGGGTCGGACTCCAGAAGGTCGCACCGACCGAGAGCGCCGCCCGCTCCGAACTCCGCTCCCACGTGCGCGGCCTGGAGACGCGCCTGCGCGGGCTCGACGGCGACGTCGTCAGCCGTCGCGACGGCCTGCGCCAACTGGACTCCGCCCGCATGGCCCTGCAACGGGAGGCCGCCTCCCGGCCGCGCGCCCGCGAGTACGCCCAGCGGATCGAGGTCCTGGAGAAGGAGCTCGCCGAGGTCTACGAGAAGCGCGTCCTGCTCGCCGACGAGCGCGACACCCTCCTCCGGGCCCTGGCCAGCGACACGCCGCTCGTGCCCTCACCCACGGGCCACCTGAGGGCGCCGCACATGCCCTACGCCTCCGGTGAGCAGCGCGCCAACCGCTTCCTCCACCTGTGGGTCGCGCTGAGCACACCGCTGCTGCTCATCTCGCTGGCGCTGACGCTGTTCCTGCTCGACGGCCAGATGACGCTGTGGGCCATGCTCGGCGTGGTGCTCGCGTTCGCCGCGATCGACTCCGTCGCCCGCCGCAAGTTCGTCCAGTACCTGACCGGCATCGCGATCGCGGCGGTGGTCGTCGGGCTGGTCGTGGGGGTGGTGGCGGCCTTCGTCGCGGACTGGCGTATCGCCGTCACCGTCCCGATCGTGCTCATCGTGGTCGTGCTCCTGGTGGTCAACATCCGCGACCTCCTGCGTCGCTGACCGGCGGGCCCCGCCCGGTTCCGGGTCCGGACCGCCCGCGCCGGGGGACGCCGTCGCGAACGGGCATGATGGTCCCATGGACGACGCGCTGTTCGCACGACCCCCGGTCACCGTCGCCCCGGGGGCGGTCCACCTGCCCGGCTGGCTTCCCGCGCGGGACCAGGCCGACCTGGTCCGCCGGTGCCGGGGGTGGGCCCGGGGTCCGGCCGGAACACGCCGCCATCCGATGCCGCGCGGCGGCGTCATGAGCGTCTCGATGACCTCCCTCGGGTGGCACTGGAGCCCCGGACCCAACCCGTACGCCCCGCGACCGGAGGCGGAGGGCGGCCCGGGGGCGGGCCGCCGCGGCGGCTCCTCCTACGCCCGCCGGCTCCCCGACGGCACCCCCGTCCAGCCCTTCCCGGACCTGCTCGGCGACCTGGCGGCGCGCGCCGTCCGGGACGCCTACGGCACCCCCCACGACGGCGACCCCTACGACGTGGCCCTGGTCAACTTCTACGACGCCCACGCGCGCATGGGCATGCACCAGGACCGCGACGAACGCTCCCCGGCGCCGGTGGTCTCGATCAGCCTCGGCGACACCTGCGTCTTCAGGTTCGGCAACACCGAGACCCGCGCCCGTCCCTACACCGACGTCGAACTCCAAAGCGGCGACCTGTTCGTCTTCGGAGGCCCCTCCCGTCTGGCCTTCCACGGGGTCCCGCGTACGCGGCCGGGCACCGCCGGCCCCGCCCTGGGCCTGGAGGGACGGCTCAACATCACCCTGCGGGCCTCGGGGCTGCGGGACCGGGCCCGGGGGCGGCCCGGCCCCGTAGAGCCGCCGCCCCCGTGAGCCCTCCCCGGCGACCCGGCGTGTCGGGCCGTCACCACGGCCCCGCCCGCGTCAGGATCGGGCTGGTCAGGCCAGGCAGGGAAGGGCACACCATGACCGATTCCGCGCCCGAACGCACCATGGCGCTGGGACGCGCGAAGGCGGCGCTCCCGACGGACGCGCCACCTGGCGAGTGCCGGATCTCGCTGTACCGGTCCGGTGAACGCCAGCACGAGGCGGCCACCCTCGCCGAGGCCCACGCCGCCGTGCGGGCCGACCCCTCACTGGGGGTCTGGGTCAGCCTCACCGAACCCAACCGCGACCAGCTGTTGGAGGCCGCCCGCGAGTTCGACCTGCCCCGTCTGGCGGTGGAGGACGCGATCGTCGCCCACCAAAGGCCCAAGGCCGAGATCTACGGCGACGTGTTCTTCCTGGTGCTGCGCCCCGCGGCCTACGACGAACGGGAGGAGACGGTGCGGGTCGGCGAGGTGCACGTCTTCGGCAAGAGCGACGTGGTCATCACCGTCCGCCACGACCCCTCCGTGGACGTCGAACGGATTCGCGCACGGCTGGAGGCCAACCCGCACCTGATGGGGCACGGCGCCCTCGGCGTGATCTACGCCGTCCTGGACCGGGTGGTGGACGACTACGCTCCCGTCGTCGCGGCCCTTCAGGAGGACATCGACGAGGTGGAGAGCGCGGTCCTGTCGGGAGCCAGGAACGCCTCCCGGCGCACCTACCGGCTGGCCCGGGAGATCATCCTGCTGCAACGGGCCGTCTACCCGCTCGGGCGGGTCCTGGAGGAGATCATGGCCCCGCTGGACCGCCCCGAACGGTTCGGGCCGAACATGCCCAAGCCGGGCGAGAGCCACCGGGACGAGCTGCGCGAGCACCTGCGCGACGTGGCCGACCACGTGGCCTCGGCCCAGGACCACGTGGAGGGCTTCCGTCAGCTGCTCGGCAACATCATGACCGTGGAGAGCAACCTCGTCGACCGGGCCCAGAACGAGGCGATGAAGAAGGTGTCGTCCTGGGGCGGCATCCTGGTCGTCCCCACGCTCATCGCGTCGATCTTCGGGATGAACATCGCCCCGCAGCCCGGGTTCCACTGGGTGTTCAGTTGGCCGTTGGTCCTGACCTTCATGTTCCTCTCCTCGCTCCTGCTCTACCTCCTCTTCCGGCGCAACGACTGGCTGTGAGGCCCTCGGCGCGGGGCTCACGGGTCGAGCAGGGAACGGATCGCCTCCAGCTCGCGGTGGGCCTCGGCGGCGTGCTCCTCGGCCTCGACCCGGGTCCGGCGCCACTCCTGGACCGCCTCCTCGACCTGCTGGTCCAGCTTGCGCTCCTGGAGCCGGAGCACGGCCTCGGCGTCGCCCTTCTCCCGCTCGGCCGCGAAGAAGACGTAGGCGGCCGCGGCCGCCCCCGCCACGGTCAGGGTCCACAGGACGGTGTTACCGGTCGCCAGGGACAACAGCAGCATGACGCCGGTGACGGCGGCCACGCCCCACAGGACCCCGCCGGTGCCGCCCTCGGAGGCGGCCCGCTGACGCAGTCGCCGTCGGGCCTCCTCCACCTGCTGGCGGTCGGCGCCGGAGGACGTGAGGGTGACCGTCGTCCCGTGGAGCCGCAGGTCGGTCGCGGCCGGGAACTGCTCCCCCGCCCGAGCGGCCAGGTCCTGGGCCGTGTCCAGGACGGCGGTGCGCAGGAGTACCAGCGAGAACGTCCGGCGGTGCGGGGGCGCGTCCTCCCGGGTCAGGTCCCGCAGCAGCAGGGAGCTCGCGGTGCCGAGGTCGTCGCCCCAGGCGGCCGGGGTGCCCGCCTCGCCGTTGTTCTCGATCACCGCGCGCAGGCGGTTGGCCTCGAGCAGGAGCGGGGCCTCCTCCCGGCTGCCCTCCTCCACGAGCAGTCGCAGGGTCTCCCAGAGGAAGTCGGAGCTGTCCCGGTCCGGACTGAGCGCCTCGGGTGAGCCGATCCCGCCGTCCGGGGCGGTGATCCCGGTGATCTGCTCCCGTAGTTCGGCCAGCCCACGGGCGGCCCTTCGCTGCGGATCGGCGGTGGCCGAGACGCGCGGGGAGTTCCTGCCGTTGGGTCCCCGGACCCGGCCGCCGGAGTCGGGCACCGACCACGCGTCGACCGCAGGAGCCCGCTCGCCCTCCGCCGACCAGCCGCGCAGCGTGGACAGCAGCAGGTGTTCGCGGGGGTCGTCGCCGAAGGAGCCGTCGGCGGTGAGCATCCACAGGGCGCGCTGGCCGCGGGTCACCTGGGTGTCGGGGCCGGGAAGGCGGGGGAGCAGGTCGGCCGACACGCTCTCCCCGAGGCTGCGGGCGTGCTCGGCGCGGGTGAGGGCACAGGAGAGCGCGGCGAAGCTCCGGGCGCGCGGGGCGTCGATCCGGGAGGCCTCGTCGAAGTGCAGGCGTGCGCGCGAGACGTCGTCGGCCAGCAGGGAGTGCAGGCCGCGGGCGGCCGGGACCAGCCAGTACCCGGGGACGTCCCGCAGATCCAGGCTGGGCATCGGGGTGCCGTCGAGGAGCTGGAGGGTGCGGTGGCGGGCGATGGCGGCGTGGTCGAACATCGCCAGGGTGGCGCGCACGTCGCTGAGTTCGATGAAGGCGTCCAGGGTCGCCGACACCCGGTCCAACCGCTGCTCCAAAGTGCCCCGCACCCGGCTCAGTTCGGACCGCATCCGGCTGCGCTCGCGATGCATCTGCGAGTACGCGTCGCTGAGGTCGTCCTGGAGCGCGCGGATTCGGCGGTCCTGGCGACCGTCCCTGCTGAAGAAGATCTGCGAGTAGTCGGTGTAGCTCATGGGTTCCCTTTCCCTGCGCGCCTGCGGTCGCGGGGGCGCACACGGGACTGTGACGGCCCCCGCGCGGTCCTGGTTCGCGGGGGGTTGCCCCGAGGCGGGCGGGGAGTCCAGACTGGGAGCGCTCCCACAACGAAGGGCCCACCCATGAACGCGCCACACCTGCCCCCGCACCTGCTGTTCGGCACCGCCACCGCCGCCTACCAGGTCGAGGGGGCGGCCGCCGAGGACGGCCGGGGGCCGTCCATCTGGGACGCCTACTGCCGCACGCCCGGGCGCGTGGCCCGGGGCGAGAGCGGCGACGTCGCCTGCGACCACTACCACCGCTACGCCGAGGACGTCGCCCTGATCGCCGGGCTCGGCGTGGACCTCTACCGGTTCTCGGTCTCCTGGCCCCGGGTCCAGCCCGACGGCGGGGGCCGCCCCCACCCCCGGGGCCTGGCCTTCTACGACCGCCTCGTCGACGCCCTCCTGGAGGCGGGAGTCGCACCCGTCCTCACCCTCTACCACTGGGACCTGCCGCAGGCACTGGAGGAGACGGGCGGTTGGCGGGTCCGTGACACCGCGCACCGCTTCGCCGACTACACGAGGATCGTCGCCGATCGCCTCGGCGACCGCGTCGACCGCTGGATCACCCTCAACGAGCCCTTCTGCAGCGCCTTCGTCGGGCACGCGGTCGGCCGACACGCGCCGGGCACCCGGGAGGGCGCCGGCGCCCTGGCCGCCGCCCACCACCTCCTCCTCGCCCACGGCCACGCCGTCGCGGAGCTCCGTGACGCCGGGGCAGGCCAGGTCGGCATCACGCTCAACCCCGACCACCTGATTCCCGCCACCGGCTCCGAGGCCGACCTCGCCGCCGTCGAACGCGTGCGGACCCTGCACAACCGGACCTGGTTCGACCCCCTGTTCACCGGTGCCTACCCGGACAACGAGCGCGAGGTCTGGGGGCCGCTGGCCGACATGCCCCATCGCGAGGAAGGGGACCTGGAGACCATCGGCCGCCCCCTGGACTTCCTCGGAGTCAACTTCTACCGGCCGCTCATGTTCCGCGCCGCCCCGCACACCGAACCCGACCCTGCCCTGCGCACCGCCGTGGACGTGGGCGCCGAACAGGTGGACCTCGACGGGTACCGGACCACCACCATGGGTTGGCCCGTGGTTCCGGAGAGCTTCGAGGAGCTGCTGGTGGACCTCGACCGTCGGTACCCGGGGCTGCCGCCGATCCTGGTCACGGAGAACGGCTCGGCCGAACCGGACGAGCCCGACGCCGGGGGCCGCGTCCGAGACACGGACCGCATCGCCTACCTGAACGAGCACCTCGACGCCCTCGGGCGCGCGATCCGCGCGGGAGTGGACGTGCGGGGCTACTTCGTGTGGTCGCTGCTGGACAACTTCGAGTGGGCCTACGGCTACGAGCGCCGGTTCGGCCTGGTGCGCGTGGACTACGACAGCCTGGAACGCCACCCCAAGGACAGCTACCACTGGTACCGCGACCACGTCGCCGCGCACCGGGCCCGCCGGGAGTAGGGGCGCCGGGGCCCGAAGCGGACCGGCCCGTGGTGCGCGGGGGAGGGGAGGCCCGGACACGGGGCCGAGTGGTACCCGGACCCCGCGCCCACAGGGTTCCCTGGCAGCCCAACGGCGTGTTGGCATCCGTTCCGATCTGGGGCAAGCTGGTGGGCGTTGGCACACGGGGGCCGCGCAGGCTCATGACGGACGGATCGGGTATGACGCTGCCGCGGGACACGGGTTCGGGGACCAGCGGGAGCCTCAGGGCCGCTCAGCGCATGCTCCAGTTGCAGAACAGCCTGGTGGAACTACTGCGTGCCAAACCGTTCAGCCAGATCACGTACAAGGAGATCACCGAGGGCGTCGACATCGACCGCTCCACCGTCTACCGGTACTACAACCACAAGAACCAGGTGCTCCAGGCCGCCGTCGACGTGCGCCTGACCGCCTTCGCCTCCCAGGTGGACCTCACCTTCGGCCGGATGGAGTCCATCGACGGCTACATGGGACGCCTCGTGGACGCCTGGATGGCGCTGTGGCTGGAGTCGGGAGCCCTGCTGGCCGCCGCCTCCGGCCTGGGTTCGGAACCGGGGGAGCAGAGCCTGTGGTGGCGCGAGCGCACCGAACCCTGGACCGAGGCGGTCCGCGAGGCGATCGAGGTGGCGCGCTTCGTCGAGGAACTGCCCAGGGACGGGCGCCCGGCCCTGCCGCTCGCCGAGATGACCGTGGGGCTGTGCCTGTCCACGTTCAACAACGAGCTGACGGTTCCGGGCACCCCCGAGCACCGGGCGATGGTGCGGGACCTGCTGCTCGACGCGATTCTGCGCGTCATGGGCCGCAGGTAGGCTCGCGGTCCGGGCCCCGGGGGCTCAGGACCGCTGCCGGGCCAGTTTGCCGAACGAGCCGACGACCGCCCCGAACGCGAACATGGAGGCCTCGTCCTCGTCCATGT
Source organism: Nocardiopsis sp. NPDC006938 (assembly GCF_042869555.1). Taxonomy (NCBI): domain Bacteria; kingdom Bacillati; phylum Actinomycetota; class Actinomycetes; order Streptosporangiales; family Nocardiopsidaceae; genus Nocardiopsis; species Nocardiopsis sp. NPDC006938. The sequence goes on from NZ_JBIAGA010000005.1 coordinate 271,560, forward strand.
GCACGATCCCGGCCGGGATGCGCACACGGTAGGGCTTCTCCTCGGCGGGCAGGAACTCCAGCCCGTCGATGATCCCCTGACCCTCCAGCATCAGGAGGGCCTCCCCGACCCGCCCGGTACGGTCTCCCCGCGCCCAAATCGACATACGTTCACCCTAACTACAGCGCGTGGCCGAACGCGGTGCCGCGTCCGTCTCCGGTGCGGCCGCGCCATGGGATCGCGGGAGGTTCGCGGCAAAGCGAACCCGACCTGGTACACCCGGTTGACGGAGCGCTGGCGTCCCCGACCGGGTGGGGGACTCTGTTCCCAGTGATACCACCGTCGGCACCGTTGCACGTGCACCCTCACGTGAGGATGGCCGGAATCGGCCACGGCGCCGGGGGCCGGAGTCGCGGTGGCCGGAGGCCCTGCTCGACACGGAGAGTGAGTCGACCCCGCGCGAGGCGGCATGTGCCAGTAGAAAATCTACGACATAAAGGTGGGGCTCCCAGGACGCACTCTCCATCCAAGAAACATGCCGAGTTCACGCACGAGGAAGGGGCCTGAGACACGTACTCCGGACTCGCGTGAGCGCCGGGGCGGAACGTGGTGGGTGGGTGATCCGCACCGGCGACCATCAGCGTCGTGCCCGCGCCACCCCCACGATGCGGGTGGCGCGGGCACGGGCCGGGGTCGTGCGGTTGGTCGGTTCCCGAGCGGCGTGGTGCCGCTGACGGTGGCGGGTCGTGCCGCCGCTCGGGCCGCACGCCACCGGGCTGACCAGCCCTCGTGGCGGTCACGGCGGGGCGACGGCGTCAGCGGCCGGGACACCGTTTGTGGCCGCCGTGTCGTGACCGCGCGGCTCGGGAGACGGCCGCCGGCCCGGTCACAGGAAGCCGGGGGGCACGGTCATCAGATCGATGCCCCACATCCATGGCAGGACGTAGAGGACGCTCCCGGCGATGAGGGCCAGGGCGACCCAGTTCAACCAGAAACCGGCCCTGACCATCTCCATGATCGTCAGTTTCCCGGTGCCGAACATGATCGCGTTCGGCGGGGTTCCCACCGGGAGCATGAACGCGCAGTTCGCGGCCATCGCGCAGGGGACCATCAACGCGTACGGATGAATGTTCAGGGAGACCGCGAAGGCGGCCATGACCGGGAGGATCATCGTCGCCGTCGCGGCGTTCGAGGTGATCTCCGTGAGGAACAGCACGAGCGCGGTGGAGATGATGATGATCAGCACCACGCTGATCCCGTCGAGCGTGCGCAGCTGTGCGCCGATCCACGAGGAGAGGCCGGTCTCGACGAACCCGGCCGCGATGGCCAGTCCGCCGCCGAACAGCAGGAGGATGCCCCAGGGGATGCGCTTCGAGTCCTCCCACTGGAGGATTCTCTTGTCCCTGCGACCACGGGTCGGCAGCGTGAACAGGGCCGCCATCGCGGCGATCGCGATCACTCCGTCGCTGATGCCCGGAAGGAGGTCCTCCCAGAGGAAGGAGCGGGTCACCCACAGGAACGCGGCGGTGAGGAAGACGCCGAACACGACCTTCTCCTCGGTGGACGTCCTGCCGAGGGACCTCCTCTCCTCCCGGATGATCTCCTTGCCGCCGGGAAGGTGCTTGAACCCGACCCTGAACTTGATGCCCGTCAGGTAGAACCAGGTGAAGGCGAGGAGGAGGGCGGCGATCGGGACGCCGAACATCATCCATCCGCCGAACGAGATGGTCTGGCCGAAGAGCTCTCCGGAGGTCGCGGCGAGGATGGCCAGCGGCGGTGTGCCGATCAGCGTTCCGAGGCCGCCGATGGTGGCCGCGTACCCGATGCCGAAGACCATCGACTTCTCGAACTTCGGCAGGTCGTCGGCAAACTCCCCGCCGCGCAGCGAACGGGCGGCCTGGTAGGCGACCGCCAGCCCCACGGGGATCATCATCATCGTGGCGGCCGTGTTGGAGACCCACATCGACAGGAATCCGGTCGCGACCATGAAGCCGAGAATGATCCGGCGCGGGCTCGTGCCGATCGCCGAGACGATGGTGAGGGCGATCCGTTGGTGGAGGTTCCACTTCTCCATGGCGATCGCGATGGAGAACCCGCCCAGGAAGAGGAAGATGATGTCGTTGCCGTAGGCCGAGAACACGGTGTCCCCGTCCAGCGCGCCGGTGAGCGGCAGGAGCACGATGGGGAGCAGGGACGTGACCGGGATGGGGATCGCCTCGGTGATCCACCAGGTAGCGACCCAGAGGGTGGTGGCGAGGACCGCCCTGCCCTCGGGGGAGAGCCCCGCGGGTTCGAAGACCAGCAGCGTGATCAGGAACAGCAGCGGCCCGAGGACCAGGCCGATGAGCCGCGCGGGCGTGTACCCGGGGTCGGAGCCGTCGGGCTCCTGGTCCGACTCCGGGGGCCCGGGATCGCCGGGCGCTTCGGCGGCACCGGCGCCCTCGCCCGCCGCGGACGGCACCGGCTCCTTCCGTCGCGGCGTCCCGCGCTTGGAGAACGTCAGTAGGTCCTTGATCTGCCGGTGTGACACCCACAGGCTCCACCAGAGGGAATGCGGATAGGAGTGTGCCATTGCGGTACCTTCTCTGGTTCTTCGGCTCGGCGTGGTTGCGGAGATCGGTTCGGGGGTGGAACCGGGTCCCAGGCGGCACTCGTGGTCAGGGAGTCGGTGCGCGTCGCCTCGACGCTGCCCGCGTGAGGGCGGGGCGGCCGCCCGTGTCCGGCGCCCTCGCTCTCGGTCGGTCAGTCGTGCAGGCTCCGGAGGACCTTGTGGAACTCCGCCTTGCCTTCGAGCCCGATGCCCGGGAGTTCACCCGGCGCCACGCGGCCGTGCGTGATCACCGCGTCGTCGGTGAAGCCACCGGTCGGCTGGAACTCTCCGGGGTAGGACTCGTTGCCGCCGAGTTTGAGGGCCGAGGCGATGTGCAGGGAGAACTGGTGCCCGCCGTGCGGGACGCACCGGCGGGAGGACCAGCCGTGCTGGTCGAGCATGGCCAGGACACGGCGGTACTCGGTGAGCCCGTAGCTCAGTGCCGGGTCGACCTGGATGAAGTCGCGGTCCGGGCGCATCCCCCCGTAGCGGATGAGGTTCCGGGCGTCCTGCAACGAGAAGAGGTTCTCCCCGGTCGCGATGGGATGGCGGTACTCCTCCGACAGCGTCGCGTTGAGACGGTAGTCCAGCGGGTCGCCGACCTCCTCGTACCAGAAGAGGCCGTACTGGTCGATGGCTCGGCCGTAGTCCAGGGCGGTACGCAGGTCGAACCTCCCGTTGACGTCGACCATCAGGCGGGAGCCGTCACCGCCCAGGACGTCGATGACCGCCTCGATGCGCCTGAGGTCCTCGGCCAGGTCGGCGCCGCCGATCTTCATCTTGACGATCTCGTACCCGGCGTCGAGGAAGCCCCGCATCTCGTCCCGCAGGTCGTCCAGGGTCTTGCCGGGCGCGTAGTAGCCGCCGGCGGCGTAGACGAAGACGTCCTCGTCGGGGTCGCCGTCCCCGTAGTGATCGGAGATCCACCGGTACAGCGGCACCCCCGCGGCCTTGGCGGCGAGGTCGTGCAGCGCCATGTCGACCACGCCGACGGCGACGGAGCGTTCACCGTGTCCGCCGGGCTTCTCGTTGCGCATCACGACCTCCCACGCCTGGGCGGGGGAGAGCGCGCCGTGCTCGTCCAGCAGTTCCTCCGCGGCGGCGTTGCGCAACCGTGGCAGCACCCGCTCGTTCAGGATGGCCGTGGCGTTGTAACGGCCGTTGGAGTTGAAGCCGTAGCCCACCAGGGGTCTGCCGTCGACCACCACGTCACTGACCAGCGCGAGGATCGTGCAGTCCATGTTGCTGAAGTCGATGTAGGCGTTGCGCATCGATGAGCTGATGGGGATGGTGCCGGCATGGGCGGAAACGATTCTCATGGACTTCTCTCTGCGGCAGGGACTTATAAGGCTCTTATAAGTACGGGGCGGAGTCTAAGCTGAATGAGACGGGGGTCACAAGACCGTGGGTGGGGAAAATAGGAGAGAGGTCACCATGACCAGCGAGAACGCCTTCTCCAGCAAGGGCGGGCTGGCCTACACCGAACTGCGTCGCCGTATCACCGTCGGAGAGCTCGTCCCGGGGTCACGTCTGTCGCAGTACGCCCTGGCCGAGGAGCTGGGGATGAGCATCACCCCTCTGCGCGAGGCGATCAGGCGCCTGGTCAGTGAGAGGTGGGTCGAGATGGACGCTCACCGTGACGTGCGGGTGGCTCCCATGAGCGCCTCCGAGGCGCGTGAACTGTTGGAGGCCCGCTTCTCGCTGGAACCGTCGGCCACCGAGCTCGCCGCCCTCCGCAGGACGGAGGGGGAGATCGCCGCGATGCGGTCGGCGGCCGACGCGCTCCTGCCGGTCACCCGTACCTGGGGAGAGGACGCCATCGCCGCCCATCGGGCCTTCCACCGGGCCATCTACACCGCCTCCCACAACAAGGTGATGATCGGGCTGCTGGACGACCTGTGGGACAAGGCCGACCGCTACCGGCGGATCGGCCTGGAACTGCCCGCGGGCGCCGAGCCGCGCACCCTCGACCTGAACCAGCATCACAGGATCTTGGAACTCGTCGTCGCCGGTGACGGTACGGCCGCCGCCGCTCTGGTGCGCTCCCACATCCGCAACAGCCTCGGGGCGGCCGTCACGGACGCCCTCGGGGATCTGGAGCGCGTCTACCACCCCCTCGCCGTGCGTCCGACCTGAGGTCCCCGCGTCTTCGGGGCCCGCGCGAGCGCCGGTGCGGAACGGGTGATCCGCACCGACGGCCCGCGCGCGGACGACTCAGCCGGGGTTGTGCGCGATGACCAGGTCGGTCAGCTCCTGGCTGGGGAAGTCCATGACCACCACGCCGGTACGGGGCGCCGACACCGGGCGCAGGTGGTCGACGGCGCGCGGGTTCACGCCCCGGATGCCCAGCCCGCCCCAGGCGACCTCGCGGGGGTTGGCCCAGGGGGCTCCGCTGCCGCTGAGGTGGTTGACGTACAGGGTTTCGTCGGCGCCGTCGGCGGTCCGGTCGAAGTGCGTGCGGGCCTTGTCCCACTTGGCGGGGATGTCGAAGAGGGTGGGCACGCGGTAGTCGTCCTGGATGTCCAGCGAGGAGCCGTTCCAGTGGACGCCGTAGTCACGGGAGGCCGCGAAGTCCTGCACGATGACGATCCGCCCCCGGACCTCGCCGAGGTCGGGCACGCGGTCGACGCCCTGCTCGGGAACCCACAGCCGCTCTCCCAGGATGTCCCGGGTGTCCGGGTTCTCCTCGATGTAGTGGTCGAGGGTCTCCTCGTAGCTCCGGGTGTTCTCCTCCTCGGTGTGCTCCTTCTTCATCCGCATGAGCACGGTTTCGGAGGGGTTCGCGTCGAGGAACGCCCCGATGTCGGTGACCACGTCGGTGAAGTTCAGGTTCAGGTACTCGACACCGTGGTGGATGGGGAAGGCGTCCCGGTAGTGGCGGGTGCGCACGTCCAGGAAACGCACCCCGGAGCCGAGCTGCTCGGAGAGCGTGAGGTCCTGGGTGCGCGACCACACGGTGCCGGTCCAGGCACCGGTGTCGTGGGTGCCCGGGATCGACAGCGCGGCCAGGCTGGTGCCGTCGGGGATCGGTGCCATCCAGGTGGCGCGCGCCGTGTCGGGTCCGTCCTCGGCCGCGGCCGGGGCGGCGGGGGAGAGCGCGGACAGGAGTGAACCGGCGAGGATCAGGGCCGTCAGAACCGGCCCGGTACGTCGGGGGAGCGCCGTGGCGGCGGAGGGGAGGGTGAGCATGGGGGTCCTTCGCGAGCGGGGGTGTGGCCCCGGTAACGGGCCGCCTTCACCCTGTCACGCGGCGGCTCCGTTGGCATCCCCCCTACCTCACCCCGTCGGCGGACGACGGGTGACGGGCGCCCGCGCGCACGCGTGGCGCACCCGTCAACCCGGTGTCGGGACGTCCGGACCCTAGCGGGTCTTCACGAGGGTCGCGATGAGGCCCGAGATGATCATCATGGACAGGCTGACGATCATGAGCACGAACGCGATGGTTCCGATCATGGTGCTTCCTTCACTGTGTCGTCCCCCGGGCGCCGTGGGCCGTTTCCCCCGGCGCCCGGCACACCGGGACACCCGGAGTCTCGGGCGCGGCATGTTACCTCTTCGGTGGATCACCCTATCTCTCCGTCGCGGGGACGCCGCCTCGGGTCGCCGCTCTGACCAGCGTGGTTCAGCTCTCGTTCCAGAACCGCTGATAGGACCGGACCAGCCAGGCGTCGGCCCAGCCGGTGTCGGGTGCCGCGGGCAGGGGGGAGGTCCGGCACAGATCCTCCAGGCGTCCCTCCAGCTCCCCGGTCCGTTCCAGGGCCTCGTCTCGGGTGTGCTCGCCCCGGCGCAGTGCCAGGAGCCAGTCCCGGTCGGGCTCGGGCATGGGCAGGGTGATGCCACCGGACTCCATCAGTTCCACGCCCTGGAGGCCCAGCCGGACCATGTGATACGCGTACTTCGTGTCGAAGCCGTGCCTCTCGACCAGTTCGGGACGGTTGGTGTGCCTGCCGCCCCGGGTGCCCGCCATACGGTCGCGTTGGGCGCGCAGGTAGCCGAGGAAGCGCTCACCCGCGCGCCGGGACAGGAAGCGGTGGGCGTTGGCGCGCAGCTCGCGGCCGACGGGGGTGAGGGTGACGATCGCCTCCTCGGGGACGAAGAGCGGCAGCAGGATGGTGGGGTTGCCCTCCAGAGCAAGACGGGTCCACTTGCGCAGCGAGTAGACGGTCAGGTCCAGGTCTCCCGGACCGGACCGGGCGTGTTCGCCCTGGTCGCGGAGGATGAACTGCTCGAAGGAGCGCAGGCCGATGACGTATTCGGGCGGTTCGACGCAGATCCCCATCTCGTCACGATCGTTCTGGCCTTCGAGGTTGAGGCCGTGGACGACGGAGCCGACCTGGCAGCGCAGGACGGTGCCGCGCTCGGCGATGCGGGCGAACTCCTCGCTGGAGTGCTTCACCTGGGTCTCCCCCTTTGGCGGATCGTGGTGGCCGCAACCTATCGGGGCGGAGTCGGGGGCCACGAACCGTTTTCGGGGGCCGTCACCCCGTACGCGCCGCACCAGAGGACTCACGGGGCGGGACAACAGAGCACCGCTTCCCCAACACACCGGGTCTGCTGGGCGGGCCGCCACCTCACAGGACCAGGAACACGACCAGCACCACGGTCAGCAGGATCACGTACGACACGGCGTGCGCGCGGTCGGGAATCCGGCCCGTGACGCGGCGGACCACGGCGATGGTGGGCAGGGAACCGGTGAGGAGCAGGGCACCGGCCGCGAGGTCCACCGAACCCAGGTGCCCGTGGGCGGTCCCGGCGCCACCGGTACCGCACAGCGCGTACACCAGGGTCCCGGCCAGCGCGACCGGCACGGTGAGCGGGTTGGCCGTCGCGGTGGCCTCGCCCATGGACAGGCCGCGTCGGCGCAGTAGGGGCACGGTCATGACGCTGCCGCCCACGCCCAGGAACCCGGTGACGGCGCCGATCCCCAACCCGACGGCTCGGGTCGTTCCGGGGCGCGGGACTCGGGGTGTGCTCCCCGGCGACGGGGTGAGGAACCCCCGGCGCAGCACGCTGTCGGCGATGGTCACCGCCAGGTAGGCCACGAACAGGGCGTGCTGGGCCGTGCCGCCCGCCACGGTGGCGGCCAGGGCTCCGGCGGCCGACCCCAGGCCGATGGGCGCGGCCAGGGGCCACAGATACGCCCGGCGCAGCCGCCCGGCACGGTGCTGGGCCCAGGTGGCGCTCAGGGAGTTGACCACCATGACGGCGGTGGAGGTGGCCACGGCCACCGCCATGGCGTCCACGCCCGGTTCGGCACGGGCCAGGGTGACGGCGTACACGACCGGGACGGTCACGAAGCCGCCGCCGAAGCCGAACACCACCGTGGTGACGCCGGTCAGGCAGCCCAGGGCCAGGAGGAGAAGGGTCGAGGAGAGCACCCGCACCACCGTAGGGACCACGGTCGTGGCGCGCATTCGATGGGCGGACGGGAACGATCGCGCAACGGACACGTTAGTGTCGGCTTCCGTGCGTAACGTCCCCATCGCCGAAGTGGACCACGTCGACCGGCCCGTGCTGGCGATCGGCACCGACTACCCGCCCGGGTTCGTCCTGGCCCGGCACCGGCACCGCCGCGCCCAGTTCCTGTACGGGTCGACCGGGGTGATGCGCGTGGTCACCGACGACGGGGCGTGGACCGTGCCGCCGCAGCGCGCGGTGCTCGTGCCCGCCGGGACGGACCACGAGGTGACGATGGAGGGGGTCAGCACCCGGAGCCTGTACGTGGAACCCGCCTCGGTGCCGTGGTTCCCGGTCCGCTGTCAGGTGGTGGAGGTGTCCCCGCTCCTGCGGGAGCTGTTGTCGGCGGCGGTGGACATCGAGCCGCGCCACGACCGGCACGGGCGTGACGCGGCCCTGGTCGAGCTGTTGTTGTACGAGCTGAGGGGCCTGGTGCCGCTGCCGTTGGACCTTCCCCTGCCGCGCCACGAGGGCCTACGCGTTCTGTGCGAGGAGTTCCTGGAGCAACCGCGCGTGCACGACCCGCTCGCGCGGTGGGCGGGGCGGCTGCACGTGAGCGAGCGCACGGTGAACCGGTTGTTCCGGGCCGAGACCGGGATGGGCTTCGCGCGGTGGCGTCAGCGCGCCTGCGTGCTGCGTTCGCTGCCCGCCCTGGCTCGGGGGGAGGCGGTCGCCCGGGTGGCCGCGGACCTGGGGTACGGGAGTCCGGCCGCGTTCTCCGCGGCCTTCGCGCGGCTGTTGGGGAGCAGCCCCCGGGACCACCGCCCCACGCACGCCCGGTGATCACGCGCGGTGGTGGGTGCGGCCGGGGGCGTTCCCGTGGTCACCCCTTGGGGCGCTGGTCGACGATGCGGCGGAACTTGCCCACCGAACGCTCGATCTGCTCGGGATCTACCACGTCCACGGTGACGCTCACGCCCACCCGGTCCTTGATGGTCGCGGTGATCTCCCGGCTCAGGACGGTACGCCGGTCGGAGGTGCAGTCCGGGGACGCCTCCACCCTGACGGCCATGCGGTCCAGGCGCCCCTCCTTGGTGAGCACCAGCTGGAAGTGCGGGGCGAGCCCGTCCAGGCCGAGCACGATCTCCTCGATCTGGGTCGGGAAGACGTTGACCCCGCGCAGGATGATCATGTCGTCGCTGCGGCCGGTGATCTTGTCCATGCGGCGCATCGGGCGGGCCGTGCCCGGGCGCAGGGTGGTGAGGTCGCGCGTGCGGTAGCGGATGACCGGCATGGCCTGCTTGGTCAGCGAGGTGAAGACCAGTTCGCCGTTCTCGCCGTCGGGCAGCACGTCCTGCGTGACCGGGTCGAGTACCTCGGGGAGGAAGTGGTCCTCCCACACGTGCAGGCCGTCCTTGGTCTCCACGCACTCGTTGGCCACGCCCGGCCCCATCACCTCGGAGAGGCCGTAGATGTCCACGGCGTTGATGTCGAAGCGCTCCTCGATCTCCAGGCGCATCCGCTCGGTCCAGGGTTCGGCGCCGAAGATCCCCACCTTGAGCGAGGTCGTGCGGGGGTCGATGCCCTGGCGCTCGAACTCGTCCATCAGGGTCAGCATGTAGCTGGGCGTGACCATGATGATCTCGGGCCGGAAGTCCTGGATGAGCTGGACCTGCTTGGCGGTCTGGCCGCCGGAGGCGGGGATGACCGTGCAGCCGAGCTTCTCGGCGCCGTAGTGGGCGCCGAGGCCGCCGGTGAACAGGCCGTACCCGTAGGAGACGTGGACCTTGTGGCCGGGGCGGCCCCCGGAGGCGCGGATCGAGCGCGCCACGACGGTGGCCCAGGTGTCGATGTCCTCGCGCGTGTAGCCGACCACGGTGGGCTGGCCGGTGGTGCCGCTGGAGGCGTGGACGCGGCTGACCCGCTCCTGCGGTACCGCGAACATCCCGAACGGGTAGTTGTCGCGCAGGTCGGCCTTGGTGGTGTGCGGGAAGCGGGCGAGGTCCTCCAGTGACCCGAGGTCCTCGGGGCGCACCCCGGCCTCGTCGAACTTGCGCCGGTAGAGGGGCACGTTCGTGTAGGCGTGCTCCAGGGTCCAGCGCAGGCGCTCGAACTGGAGGGAGCGCAGCTCGTCGACACTCATGCGCTCGGCCGGGTCCAGGGTCTCGGGCGCGGGGGCCTGCCCGAGACGCTTCTGGAGGGCGGTTCCGGCCGACTGCGTGGTGGTGTCCTGGCTTGCCATGGGCCTCTCCGGGTACTGTGCACGGTGTTTCCGCCGGGCCGGGCTCGGTCGGCCGTCCCGTGAGAGGGGGGCGGGGTCCGCCGTGCTGAGCCGCGGCGCACGTTCTGGCGGTGCGACCGCGCCGAGGTGGGTCTTCGCCGGTCCGTGGAGGGGACCGACTTGCTTACTGACCGAACGTTCGGTTACTAATGCATTTATTCAGTCTCCGTGTGGCCGTGTCAAGGAGACGTGTTGATCAGTTCACACAGGACGGTGGCACAGGCCACCGCCACCAGCAAGGGAGGCCGTTCGTGAGCGACGTCTACGTGGTCGACGGGGTGCGCACCCCCCAGGGCCGTTACGGGGGCGCCCTGGCGGCCGTCCGTCCCGACGACCTCGCCGCCGGAGCGGTGGCCGAGGCGGTCCGCCGCGCCGGGGTGCCCGGCGAGGACGTGGACGAGGTCATCCTCGGCGCCGCCAACCAGGCGGGGGAGGACAACCGCAACGTCGCCCGCATGGCGGCCCTCCTCGCCGGGCTGCCCACCTCGGTCCCCGGCTACACCGTCAACCGGCTGTGCGCCAGCGGTCTCACCGCCGTCGCCTCGGCCGCGCAGGCCATCCGCGCGGGCGAGGCCGATCTCGTGGTCGCGGGCGGGGTGGAGTCCATGACCCGCGCGCCCTGGGTGATGGCCAAGCCCGGCACCGCCTGGGCCAAGCCCGGCGAGGTCGCCGACACCTCCCTGGGCTGGCGCTTCACCAACCCGCGCTTCGCCGACGCCGACGCCGACACACCGCCGGGCGCCTCACCGGACGAGCTGCGCTACACCCTGTCGATGGGCGAGACGGCGGAGGAGGTCGCCACCCTGGAGGGCCTCACCCGTGAGGAGTGCGACGCCTTCGCTCTGCGGAGCCACCAGCGGGCCGTGGCCGCAGCCGAGGCGGGCCGGTTCGCGAACGAGATCGTCCCCGTCACCGTGCGCGGCCGCAAGGGGCAGACCCAGGAGGTGACCCGGGACGAGGGCCCGCGCCCCGGCTCCACCATGGAGAGCCTCGCCCAGCTCCGCCCGGTCTTCCGCCAGGGCGGCATCGTCACGGCGGGCAACTCGTCCTCGCTCTCCGACGGCGCCTCCGCGCTGGTCCTGGCCAGCGGCGAGGCCGTGCGCAGGTACGGCCTGACCCCCCGCGCCCGGATCGTCGCGGCCGCCTCGGCCGGAGTGGACCCGCAGGTCATGGGACTGGGGCCGGTTCCGGCCACCCGCAAGGTCCTCGGCCGGGCCGGGTGGACGCTGGACGAGGTCGGCGCGGTCGAGCTCAACGAGGCCTTCGCCGCCCAGGCGCTGGGCGTGCTGCGACGGCTCGACCTGGACGAGTCCCGCGTCAACGCGGACGGCGGCGCGATCGCCCTGGGCCACCCCCTGGGTTCCTCCGGTGCGCGTCTGGTCGTCACACTGGTGAACCGCATGGAACGCGAGGACGCCCGGCGGGGCCTGGCCACCCTGTGCGTGGGCGTCGGCCAGGGCACCGCACTGCTGGTGGAGCGCCCGTGACGCCGCGTTCCGACCCCGCTGGCACCGGTCCGGACCGCTCCGGGCCGGAGAGCACCGCCCCCCACCCCACCGAGGACGGCCCGACCATGGACTTCGAGACCCTGCGCGTCGACTGGCGCGAGGACCGCGCGGTGGTGGAACTGCACCGCCCCGAGGCACGCAACGCCATCAACGGGCGGATGATCGCCGAGCTGCACGAGGTGTGCTCCCGGATCGAGGCCGATCCCCGCCCCCTTCTGCTGACCGGTCACGGCACCGTGTTCGCGGGCGGCGCCGACATCGCCGAGCTGCGCGAACGCGGCCGTGAGGAGGCCCTGGCCGGGATCAACAGCCGTCTGTTCGAGCGGCTGCACCGCCTCACCGCCCCCACGGTGGCGGCCGTCGACGGGTTCGCGCTCGGTGGGGGCGCGGAGCTCTCCTACGCCTGCGACATCCGTATCGCCACCCCCACCGTCGTGTTCGCCCAGCCCGAACCGGGGCTGGGCATCATCGCCGGGGCGGGGGCGTGCTGGCGGCTCAGGGACCTCGTGGGCGCCTCGGTGGCCAAACAGGTGCTGTTGGGCGGGTACCGCCTGGACGCCGAGGCGGCGCTGCGCCACGGGCTGGTGGCCGAGGTCGTCCCCGCCGAGGAGCTGCGCGAGCGCGCGCACGCCCTGATCGACCGGATGGCCGCCTCATCGGCGACCGCCCTGCGCATGACCAAGCTGGTGCTGGACGCCGAGGGAGCGCACCCCTTGGCCGACGACCTCACCCAGGCGGTGCTGTTCGAGAGCGCCGACAAGCACGACCGTATGACCCGTTTCCTGGAGAGGAAGAAGCGTTGAGCGAGATCACCCCGCAGGGCGTGCCCGACACCGTCGCCGTCATCGGCGGCGGCACCATGGGCGCCGGGATCGTCCAGCAGTTCCTCATGGCCGGGGCGCGCGTGGTGCTGGTCGAGGCCACGACGGACGCCGCCGAGGCGGGGGTGGGCCGGGTGTCGGCCGGGCTCGACAAGGCCCGGGAACGCGGCAAGATCGAGGCGGCCCCCGCCGACTACCTGGCCCGTCTGGGCACCGTCACCGACGCCTCGGAGCTGCCCGCCGACACCGGCCTCGTCGTCGAGGCCGTCCCGGAGCGGCCCGCGTTGAAGATCGCGGTGCTCACCGCCGCCGAGGCGGCCGTGGGCGAGGACACCGTCCTGGCCTCCAACACCAGCTCCCTGTCGGTCACCGAACTGGCGGCGGCCCTCAAGCGTCCCGGCCGGTTCCTGGGCACGCACTTCTTCAACCCGGTCCCCGCCTCCAAGCTCGTGGAGATCGTGACCACGCCCGAAACCGACCCCGCCGTCCTGGAGACGGTGCGCGGCTGGGTCGGCGCCCTCGGCAAGACCGAGATCGTGGTCCGGGACGCCCCCGGGTTCGCCACCAGCCGCCTGGGCGTCATGCTGGGGCTGGAGGCCATCCGCATGGTGGAGGAGGGCGTGGCCTCGCCTGCCGACATCGACACCGCCATGGAACTCGGCTACCGCCACCCGATGGGCCCGCTCAGGCTCACCGACCTGGTCGGGCTCGACGTCCGCCTGGCCATCGCCGAGTACCTGGCGGGCGAACTGGGGGACCGGTTCTCGCCCCCCGAGCTCCTGCGCCGTAAGGTCGCCGAGGGCAGGCTCGGCCGCAAGAGCGGCGAGGGATTCCACCTCTGGGACAAGGGAGACAAGGCGTGAGTGAGGACAGGGCCGCGGAGTTCGGCGAGGTCGACGGGGTCGCCACCATCAGGCTCAACCGCCCGGGGCTGACCCGGCGTGCGAAGGAGGAGCTGCTGGAGGCGGTGACCCGGGCGGCGGAGTCCACCACCGCCCGCGCCGTGTTGTTCCTGGGTTCGGACCGGGCGTTCTGCCTGGGGCAGGATCTGGCGGAGCACGCGCGGATTCTGGAGGAGACCCCCGACCAGGCGCTCAGTACGGTGCGCGAGCACTACAACCGGATCGTTCTGGCACTGGAGAGCGTGCAGGTGCCTGTCGTGGTCGGGATCGGCGGCGCGTGCGTGGGCGCCGGGCTGGGGTTCGCCCTGGCCGGTGACGTACGGGTGGCCGCTGGCCGCGCCAAGTTCGGCACCGCGTTCACCGGGATCGGGCTGGCCTCGGACTCCGGTCTGGCCTACCGGCTGGTGCGCTCGCTCGGCCAGGCGCGTGCCATGGAGCTCATGCTGCTGGGCACCGTGTTCGGTGCCGAGCGCGCCCTGGAGCTGGGCCTGGTCACGGAGGTCGTGGACGACCAGGAGTGGCAGACGCGCGCCCGTGAGGTGGCCGTCCAGCTCGCTTCGGGGCCCACGGCGGCGTTCGTGGCGGCCAAACGCGAGGTGCGTTCGGCGGCGGAGGGACAGAGCGATCTACGCGAGCTGCTGGAGGAGGAGGCCGACCTCCAGAACCAGCTCGGGGTGACCGCCGACCACGTCGGCGCCGTCTCGTCCTTCCTGAACAAGGAGAGGCCGGTCTTCACCGGGAGGTAGCGGCCCGGGCCCGCCGGTGCCGCCCGGTACCGGCGGGCGGGGCCGGTTCCGTCGCACGGTCGACCGCCGGTGCGCCGGAGCCGGGGTGGGCGGCGACGGTGACCTGCCCGGATTCCGGGGTCCCGGGGGCTTGCGCCGGGCCCCCGGCTCCGGGGATACTAATTACTGACCGAACGTTCGGTTATGAATGGGGAATGATCAATGCCGACCACGGCCCAGGAAGCGCCCCCCGGCGCGGACGAGGCGCTCCAGGCGGAGTTCGACGCCCGGATCGCCGCCAACCAGCGCATCGAGCCGCGTGACTGGATGCCCGAGGCCTACCGCAGGACCCTCGTCCGCCAGGTCTCCCAGCACGCCCACTCCGAGATCATCGGCATGCAGCCCGAGGGCGACTGGATCGCGTCCGCGCCCAGCCTGCGTCGCAAGGCCATCCTCCTGGCCAAGGTCCAGGACGAGGCCGGGCACGGCCTCTACCTGTACGCGGCCGCCGAGACCCTCGGCGTGGACCGCGACGACCTCACCGAACGGCTCATCGAGGGCCGCCAGAAGTACTCGTCGATCTTCAACTACCCCTCGCTCAGCTACGCCGACGTCGGCGTCATCGGCTGGCTGGTGGACGGCGCCGCGATCTGCAACCAGGTCCCCCTCTGCCGCACCTCCTTCGGCCCCTACGCCCGCGCCATGGTGCGCATCTGCAAGGAGGAGTCCTTCCACCAGCGGCAGGGCTACGAACTCCTCATGCGCATGATGGAGGGCACCGAGGGCCAGCGCCGCATGGTGCAGGACGCCGTCGACCGCTGGTGGTGGCCGTCGCTGATGATGTTCGGCCCCCCCGACGCCGACTCGCCCAACACCCGCCAGTCCATGACCTGGGGCATCAAGATCGACACCAACGACGACCTGCGCCAGCGGTTCGTCGACATGACCGTCCCCCAGGCGGAGAGGCTCGGAGTCACGCTGCCCGACCCCGACCTGGTCTGGAACGCCGAGCGCGGCCAGCACGACTTCGGGACCCCGGACTGGGACGAGCTCAAGCGGGTCATCAGGGGCGACGGCCCCAAGAACGCCGAGCGCGTCTCCCGCAGGCGCGCCGCACACGAGAGGGGCGCGTGGGTCCGCGAGGCCGCCACCGCCCACGCCAGGAAGCACCACCAGAGCGCCCGGGAGGCCACGGTATGAGCAGGAACGACGACGCCGCCCCGCCCCGCCCCGAATGGCCGCTCTACGAGGTCTTCGTCCGCGGCAAACGCGGCCTCAACCACGTGCACGTGGGTTCGCTGCACGCCCCCGACGCCACCATGGCGCTGCACAACGCCCGCAACCTCTACACCCGGCGCAACGAGGGCGTGAGTATCTGGGTCGTGCTCGCCGAGGACGTCACGGCGTCCAGTCCCGACGAGAAGGACCCCTACTTCGCGCCCAGCGGCGACAAGGTGTACCGCCACCCGACCTTCTACCCCATCCCCGAGGACGTCCCGCACATCTAGCGGGAGGGCGGGTACGGGTCGGCACGATTCTTCGAGGAACAAGCATGAGTGGCGAGAACATTTTCACCGGACTGACCGAGGAGCACGACGGCGACGCCCGCTGGGCCTTCGGCACCGGATTCACCGAGGCGCTCGCGGGCGTGGACACCACCCTTCCCGCGGGAGTGGACGGAGCCGACCTGGCGGTCTACTGCCAGATGCTCGGCGACGACGCGCTCGTCCAGTCACAGCGCCTGGTCCAGTGGGTGACCGACGCCCCCGAACTGGAGGAGGAGGTCGCCCTGGCCAACATCGCCCTGGACCTGCTCGGCCAGGCCCGGCTCCTGCTGGCCCGGGCCGGGCAGGCCGACGGCAGCGGCCGCGACGAGGACGCCTTCGCCTACCACCGGGACCCCGAGGAGTTTCGCAACGTGCGCCTCGCCGAGGCTCCGCGCGGTGACTTCGCCCGGGCCGTCACCACGCTGCTCGTGCTCTCCAGCTGGCGGTTGGCGCTGTTCACCCGCCTCACGGACAGCGCCGACCCGGTCCTGGCCGCCATCGCCGCCAAGGGCGTCAACGAGCTCGCCTACCACCGCGAGTACGCCGTGGCCTGGGTCCTGCGCCTGGGAGACGGCACCCCCTACTCCCACGAACGGATGCGCGCCGCCGTCGACGACGTGTGGCCGCTCACCGGGGAGCTGTTCGCCACGCACCCCCTCGAAGCCGCCCTCGCGGGGCGGAGTGTGGGAGTGGACCCGGCCTCCGTGCGCGAGGAGGTCCACGAGGTGGTCACCCGGGTGCTGACCGCCGCAACCCTGCCCGCCCCGGCGCGGTTCCCCGGCCAGGCGACCGCGGGCCGGGACGGAGCGCACACCGAGCACCTCGCCCCGCTGCTGGAGGAGCTCCAGCGTGTGGCCCGGGAACACCCGGAGGCGACATGGTAACCACGGCACACACCGAGCCCACCGAGGTCGACGGGGCCACCGAACGCCTCTGGGCGGCCGCCGCCTCGGTCACCGACCCCGAACTGCCCATGCTCACCCTCGCCGACCTCGGCATCCTGCGCGAGGTCCGGGTCGAGGCGGACGGCACCGCCGCGGTGTGGATCACCCCCACCTACTCCGGGTGTCCCGCCATGGCGGAGATGCGCGTGGACGTGGACCGCGCGGCGCGGGCCGCCGGGTTCGACCGGGTCGAGGTGCGCACCGCGCTCTCTCCGGCCTGGACCACCGACTGGATCACCGACGAGGGCAGGCGCAAACTCACCGAGCACGGCATCTCGGCTCCGGGGGAGGCGCCCCGGCGACCGGCCGGACCCGTCCCCCTCACCCTGGCGCCCACCCGCACCGTCCCGCGCTGCCCGCTGTGCGGCGCGGCCGACACAGAGGAACTGTCCCGGTTCGGCGCGACCTCCTGTAAGTCGCTGCACCGCTGCCGGGCCTGCCTCGAACCGTTCGAGCACGTCAAGGAGATCTGACCGTGACCACACCCGTCACCGCGACCGCCGGGGCCCCGGTACGCGGCCGCGCCGCGTTCCACCGGCTGCGCGTGGCCGACGTCGAGCGCCTGTGCGACGACGCCGTCGCCGTCACCTTCGACGTCCCCGACGACCTCGCCGAGGAGTTCGCCTTCGCCCCCGGGCAGTCGCTGACCCTGCGCCGGGTGGTCGACGGCGTGGAGGAGCGGCGCAGCTACTCCATCTGCTCGGCCGTGGGGGAGGCGCCCCGCGTGGGCGTGCGCCTGGTCACCGGAGGCCTGTTCTCCACCTGGCTCGTCCGCGAGGTCGCGCCCGGCGACGAGATCGAGGTGGGGGCGCCCTCCGGGCGGTTCAGCCCCGACCTCACCGAGGCCGCGCGGCACGTGCTCGTCGCGGCCGGATCGGGCATCACACCGGTGCTGTCCATGGCGGCCTCGCTGCTGCGCCGCACCGACTCGCGCGTCACCCTGCTGTACGGCAACCGGCGCAGCGACACCGTGATGTTCGCCGACGAGATCGCCGACCTCAAGGACGCGTTCGGGCCCCGGTTCGAACTGGTCCACGTGCTCTCCAGGGAACCGCGCGAGTCCGACCTGTTCACCGGCAGGCTGGACGGCGCCAAACTGGACGCCCTGCTGTCCGGCGTCGTCGCCGCGGACGCGGTCGACCACTGGTGGCTGTGCGGGCCCTACGGGATGGTCACCGACGCCCGAGAGGTGCTCGCCCGCCACGGGGTGGAGGCGGAGCGCGTCCACCAGGAGCTGTTCTTCGTCGAGGGAGCCGAGCCGCCGCCCCAGGCCCGCCACGAGGACCCCGAGGTGGAGGGACCCGCGAGCGAGGTCACCCTCGTCCTGGACGGGCGCACCACGACGCTGACCCTGCCCCAGGGGGTGCCGGTACTGGACTCCGCTCAGCGCTACCGCCCCGACCTGCCCTTCGCCTGCAAGGGCGGGGTGTGCGGGACCTGCCGGGTCAAGGTGTGCGACGGTGAGGTGACGATGCGCCGCAACTACGCGCTCACCCCCGCCGAGGTGGCGTCCGGGTACGCCCTGGCCTGCCAGTCGCTGCCGCGGACCGACACCGTGACCGTGGACTTCGACTCGTGAGCGCCTCCGCGCCGCAGGGGCGCAACGAGACCGCGTGGCGGATGTTCGAGGCCGACCGGGCCTCCAAGGGCCTGGGGATGCGGCTCGTGGAGGCCCGGGACGGGTACGCGGTGGTGGAGATGGTCGTGGGGCCGCTCATGCTCAACGGCCACGACATCACCCACGGCGGTTTCGTGTTCACCCTCGCGGACACGGCGTTCGCCTGCGCGTGCAACCTCGACGGCGGCGACGTCACCGTGGCCTCCGGCGCGGACGTGACCTTCGTGGCGCCCACCAGGGAGGGGGACCTCCTGGTGGCGACCGCCGTGGAGAGGGTGAGGTTCGGCCGCAGCGGTGTCTACGACGTCACCGTGCGCAGAGGCGACGACGTCGTCGCCGAGTTCCGCGGGCGGAGCCGGAGCCTGCCCGGGCGGGCCTGACGAGGGCGGTGGCCGGCCGGGCCCGCAGGGCCCCGGCCCCGCCGCCGGGCGCGTGCTCCGTACGGGGACTACACGCTCCTCCGGTGCTCGGAGTGAGAGCGCTAACAAGATTGCACCGCACCAGTCGTCGCCAGTGCCGTGAACATTGAACCTTTCCGGCGAGTGGGATATGTTAGCGCCAACTCAGGCCCCCGGGCCTACCTGACCGAGCCGCCAGCCAAGGAGCCACGGGTGGAGCCCACCCCCTCATCCACCCGGACCAACCGCGATCCCGCGATGACGGACGTCGCACGTCTGGCGGGGGTGTCCCACCAGACGGTGTCGCGCGTACTCAACGGGCACCCCAACGTGCGCGAGCAGACCAGGTTGCGGGTGCGGGCCGCGATCGCACAGCTCGGCTACCGGCCCAACCGGGCGGCGCGCACGCTGGCGACCGGCAGGTCCCAGCTCATCGGGGTCGTGGCGCAAAACTCCACCCTGTTCGGCCCGTCCTCGCTGCTGGCCGCCTTCGAGCTGGCCGCCGCGGCCCGGGGTTTCGTGGTGAGCGTGCGCCGGGTCCGGGTCCTGGACCGCGTCTCGATCGCCGCCGCCGTGGAGCACCACCGCGAACAGCGGGCCGCCGGGATCGTGGTGATCGCCCCCACCGCCGCCGCCGACGAGGCCCTGACCGAGGTCCCCACCGACGTGCCCCTGGTGGCTGTCGACGGCGACCCCTCGCGCGCCGGGGCCGCACTGGTCACCGTCGACCAGGAGGCCGGGGCCCGGCTGGCCACCCGCCACCTGTTGGACGCCGGGCACGCGACGGTCTGGCACGTGGCGGGCCCGGAGGACTGGTTCGACGCCGCCGGACGCCAACGGGGGTGGCGGCAGACCCTGGAGGAGGCCGGAGCGGAGGTGCCGCCGGTCAGCCCGGCCGACTGGAGCGCCGCCTCCGGGTACCGCGCGGGGCTCATGCTCGCGCGGATGCCCGAGGTCACGGCGGTGTTCGCGGCCAACGACCACCTGGCGCTGGGACTCCTGCGCGCCATGTCCGAGCGCGGCCGGTCGGTCCCCGGGGACGTCAGCGTGGTCGGGTTCGACGACGTACCCGAGGCGGGCTACTTCATCCCGCCGCTGACCACCGTGCGCCCCGACTTCGACACCGTCGCCGCCGAGGCGCTCAGCCTGCTGCTCTCCGGGATCTCCGGGGAACAGCGGGCCGAGCGCCGCGTCGTCACCCCCACGCTCGTGGAGCGGGAGAGCGTCTAGCCGCTGCGCGCCGGACGCGCGGACCCCGAGCGCAGTCCCGGCAGGATCGGTCCCGAACCGCCCGCGCGCCTCTTGTTGTAGATGTCGAAGGCCACCGCGAGCAACAGGACCAGGCCCTTGATGAGCTGTTGCCAGTCCACGCCCAGGCCGATCAGCGACATGCCGTTGTTGAGCACGCCCATGAAGAGGGCGCCGATCACCGCGCCGATCACGCTACCCACACCGCCGGTCGCCGACGCCCCGCCGATGAAGGCCGCCGCGATCGCGTCCAACTCGAACATGGTGCCCGCGCCGGGAGTGGCGGCGTTCAGGCGCCCGGTGAAGACGAGCCCGGCCAGCGCCGAGAGCACCCCCATGTTCACGAACACCCAGAACGTCACCCGGCGGGTGCGGATGCCCGACAGCGCGGCGGCCCTCTCGCTGCCGCCCACGGCGTACACGCGCCGCCCCATGGTCGTGGAGCGCATCACGAACGCGTAGCCGCCGATCAGCGCGATCAGCAGCACTCCCACGAGCGGCAGACCGTTGTGCCCGGCCAGGGCGTAGGTGAACGCGACGATCGCGGCGGAGACCGCCACCGAACCCGCGACGGTGACCGCGGCGGGGGGAACCGGGAGGTCACGGGCCAGGGACCGGGCCCGCGAACGCCACTGGACCCACACGAGGGCCGCCGCCCCGACCACCCCGAGGGCCAGGGTGGGCAGGTGGAGGCCGTCGGTCTGCCCGGGGAGGAAACCGCTGGCGATCACCCGCAGCGACTGCGGGAGCGGGGCGATGGACTCCCCGCCCAGGGCCGCCAGCGTGGCGCCCCGGAAGATCAGCATCCCGGCGAGGGTGACGATGAACGCGGGGACTCCCACGTAGGCGACCCAGAAGCCCTGCCACGCGCCGATGGCCGCGCCCAGCAGCAGCGCGAGCGGGACCACGACGGGTGTCGGCAGCCCCCACGAGGTGAGCATGATCGCCGACACCGCGCCGGTGAAGGCCACCACCGAACCGACCGACAGGTCGATGTGCCCGGTGATGATCACCATCATCATCCCGATCGCCAGGATCAGGACGTAGGAGTTCTGCATGATCAGGTTGGTGAGGTTGAGCGGGGTGAGCAGCAGCCCTCCGGTGAGGACCTGGAACAGGATGATCACGGCGACCAGGGCGATGGCCATGCCGTACTGGCGGGTGTTGCCCCGCAGCAGCCCCCTCAGGGGGATTCGGGTCGGGTGGTTCACGTCGGGTCCCCGGTTCGGGTCATGAGTCTCATCAGGTTCTCCTGGTCGGCGTCGGCGGCCGCGACCTGGCCGGTGACGCGTCCCTCGCACATGGCGTACACGCGGTCGCTCATGCCGAGGACCTCCGGCAGTTCGGAGGAGATGAGGAGCACGCAGGCGCCCTCGGCCGCCAGGCGGCGCACGATCAGGTAGATCTCGTACTTGGCGCCCACGTCGATGCCTCGGGTGGGCTCGTCCAGGATCAGCAGCTCGGGCCGGGTGAACATCCACTTGCCTAACACGACCTTCTGCTGGTTCCCGCCGCTGAGGGTGCGCACGGTCTGGTCGACCCCGTGGCTGCGCACCCGCATGCGTTCGCTCATGCGGCGGGCCTCGACCGTCTCCAGCCCCGGGTCGAGGACCCCGCGGGTGGAGACGCGGTCCAGGGCGGCCAGGGTGGTGTTGTGCCGGATGTCGTCGTCCAGGACCAGCCCGAGCGACTTGCGGTCCTCCGGTACGTAGGCCACCCCGGCGGCGATGGCGTCGGCGACGTCGCCCACCCGCAGCTCGACGCCCTCGCGCAGCAGGGAGCCCCGGACGTAGCGGCCGTAGGAACGCCCGAACAGGCTCATCGCGAACTCGGTGCGTCCGGCCCCCATGAGCCCGGCCAGCCCCACGACCTCGCCGCTCCGCAGGGTCAGGTCCACGCCGTCGACCATGCGCCGACCGGCCTGGGTGGGGTGGTCCACGGTCCAGTCGCGCACCTCGAAACGGACCGGACCGACCTCGCCGACGGGGTCGGGGTAGCGCTGGTCCAGGTCCCGGCCGACCATCCCCCGGATGACGCGGTCCTCGTCGATCGAGGCCGCGCCCCCGGGACCGCGTTCCACCTTCAGGGTCTCGACGGTGCGCCCGTCGCGCAGGACGGTGACCTCGTCGCTCACCCGCATCACCTCACCGAGCTTGTGCGAGATGAGGACGCACGCCACCCCCTGCTCACGCAGGTCCAGGAGCAGGTCGAGCAGCCGGTCGCTCTCGGCCTCGTTGAGCGCCGAGGTCGGCTCGTCGAGGATCAGCAGCCGGACGTCCTTGGCCAGCGCCTTGGCGATCTCCACCATCTGCTGGGCGCCGATGCTCAGCGCGGAGACGGCGGTGGCGGGGTTCTCGTCCAGCCCCACCCGCAGCAGCAGTTCACGCGCCCGGGCGTGGGTGGCGCCCCAGTCGATGACGCCGTAGCGGGTCTCCTCGTGGCCCAAGAGCACGTTCTCGCTGATGGACAGCTGGGGGACGAGGGCGAGTTCCTGGTGGATGATGGCGATCCCGGCCCGCTCGCTCGCCGCGACGTCGGAGAAGGCGCGGGGTACGCCGTCCACCTCCACCAGTCCGGTGAAGGAACCGGCCGGGTGCACCCCGCTGAGCACCTTCATCAGGGTGGACTTGCCCGCCCCGTTCTCACCCATGAGGGCGTGGACGCTTCCGTGGGCCACGTCCAGGGAGACCCCGTCCAGGGCCCGGACCCCGGGGAACTCCTTGCGGATGTCCCGCATGCGCAGAAGCGGTGACTCGGGGTTCGGGGCACTCATTCGAGGTCGGTCTCCTCGTAGTAGCCGCTCTCGACCAGCACCTCGTGGTAGTTGTCGAGGTCCACCGAGACCGGCTCCAGCAGGAACGAGGGCACGACCCTGACGCCGTTGTCGTAGGTGTCGGTGTCGTTGACCGGTACCTCGTCGCCCGCCAGGATCGCCTCGGACATGTCGACGGTCTGGGTGGCCAGCGCGCGCGTGTCCTTGAAGACGGTCTGGGTCTGCTCCCCGGCGATGATGGACCGCACCGAGGACAGGTCGGCGTCCTGACCGGTGACGATCGGCAGGGGGCGGGACTCGGTGCCGTAGCCCACCGCTCGCAGGGACTCGATCACCCCGAGGCTGATGCCGTCGAAGGGGGACAGGACCGCGTCCACCTCCTCCTCGGAGTAGTTGGCGCTGAGCAGGTTGTCCATCCGCGACTGGGCCACGGCGCCGTCCCAGCGCGGCGTGGCGATCTGCTCCATGGAGGTCTGCCCGCTGCGTACCTCCAGGGTGCCGTCGTCGATGTGCGGCTGGAGCACCGACATGGCGCCGTCGTTGAAGAAGTAGGCGTTGTTGTCGTCGGGGGAGCCGCCGAACAGTTCGATGTCGAACGGACCGTCCTCGTTCTCCAGGTCCAGCGAGTCGACGATGTACTGGCCCTGGAGCACGCCGACCTCGAAGTTGTCGAACGTGGCGTAGTAGTCCACGTTCTCGCTGCCCATGATGAGCCGGTCGTAGGCGATCACCGGGATGTCGTTGTCGGCGGCCGTGTCGATCACGTCGCCCAGGGCCTCACCGTCGATGGACGCGATGACCAGGAGGTCCACTCCGCGCGTGATCATGTTCTCGATCTGGGAGATCTGGTCCTGGACGACGTCCTCGGCGTACTGGAGGTCGGTGCCGTAGCCGCGCTCCTCGAACTCGGCGACCATGTTGGCGCCGTCGTTGACCCAGCGTTCGGACGACTGGGTGGGCATGGCGATGCCGATGACCCCGTTCTCACCCTGGGGGCGGGCGGCGTCACCGACCCCGTTGCAGGCGGTCAGGGCCAGGGTCGCGCTGACGAGGGTCGCGGTGAGGGGGAGGAGGGGTGGTCGTGACATCGGTCCTGCTTTCCTGGGGAGTCTCGTGAGGGGGAGGACCGGCGCCGGGGCGCCGGTCCGCTGCGGTGCCCGGGCCGTCTCAGACCTGGACGTACTCGATCCCGGCCAGCTCGCACAGGACCTTCCAGTCCTGGGCGATCCGACCGGCGTTCATGACCATGTGGTGGGTGCCGCCGGCCCGCAGCCAGGCGTCCATGCAGCCCCGGACGCCCGACGCGGGGCGGAACTGTCCGTAGGGCATCTCCAGCGCGGGCAGCGCGGGGGAGTCCAGTACCTCGCCCTCGGCCACCACCAGGCGGAAGCGCTCGCCGCCCAACGAGACCAGGGAGGCCAGGGTGGCGGGCCCCGGCCGGTACCGGAACAGGATGGTCGGCGGGTCGGCCAGGCCCCCGATGCCCAGGGGGCGCTTGATCATCCGGGTCGGCTCGTCCTCGCGGGCCAGCCGCCAGTTCCCCTCGCCCATGTGGCTCATCAGGACGGAGTCGCTGGGGAAGTCCATCGCGTACATCTCGGTGAAGTGGCCGTCCCCCGCCAGCCGGTGCCCGGCGTGGACGATGGTGGCCGCCAGGACGTCGCCCTCCCCGGCGAACCCGTAGCCCTGGGCCATGAGGGTCGAGGCGGCCGCCATGGGGAGGCGGGCGAAGCGGCCGTCCTCCCCGATGGCGTCGAAGTGGGTGGAGTAGGCACCGCACCCCGACTCCTCCAGGAGGCGTTCGATGCCCAGCTGCATACGGGCGTGGTCCTCGCGTTCCTCCCGGGACAGACGGTCGTCGACGTCGAACACCTCGTCCTCCCACGAGAGGAGGTCGTCGACGGCCTGTTCGGGCAGGTCGGCCATGGTGCGGTGCAGGGCGCCGGGGGCGATCACGTGCACCTCGGGACCGAGCTTGCGCAGGAGCGCGGTCTCGTCCACCCGGGCGTCGCCCATGCCGTTCATCGGGTAGCCGAACACGCCCACGCGCAGCCGCCGCAGCGCGCTGACGGTGTGCGCGGCCCGGGCCCAGCGGCCCACCCGCTCCGCGAAGTCGGGACTGCGCCAGTCCCCGGTGACGACCTCGAAGTCGACTCCGGCCCGGACCAGCGCGTTGGCGGTGTCCTGGGCCCCGTGGATTCCCTGGTTGTAGGTCATGTCGGCCATGTCCCAGGAGGCGCTGACCGCCGGGTCGGGCTGGGTGTTGGCGAGAGCGAGGGGGAGCCGGGTCCCGGTCAGGGCCCGCGTCACGCGCAGGGAGGGGCCGTAGGTGAGCATGACGACGAGGACCCCGTCCAGGTCCCGGCCCTCGAAGTCCCGGATCGCCGCCTCGGCGTCCTCCCGGCCGCGGACCGGTGGTGCGAGGGTCCACTCGGCCGCGTCGGACAGGCCGTCGGCGAGCCGACGGGCGTAGGCGGCCTGGTGCTCCGTGATACCGGGGATCATGGCGTCGTAGAGCGGCTGCATGACGCCGAGGAGCCCGATCCGGGGACGGCGGTCGCCTACGGCCGGGTTGCGGCTCGCGGGGGGCGTGGGTGGGGGCACGGGGCTTCCTTACTGTCCGTAGGCGTTCTGGTAGCGGTGGTGGAGGGCGTCGATGTCGGCCTGGGGCAGGCGTTCGACGGGGCCGCCCTGGCGGGCGATGTGGACGGTGCGGGCCACGTCCTCGCACATGACCGCGGCCTTCACGGCCGCCTTCGCGGAGGCGCCGACGGTGAACACGCCGTGGCCGCGCATGAGGACGGCGGGGGAGCGGTGGCCCTCCAGGGTCGTGACGATGCCCCGGCCGATGGAGTCGTCCCCGATGAGCGCGAACGGGCCCACCGGGATGTCGCCGCCGAACTCGTCCGCCATGGCGGTGACCGCGCAGGGGATGGCCTCCCCCCGCGCCGCCCAGGCGGTGGCGTAGGGGCTGTGCGTGTGCACCACCCCGCCGACGTCGGGGCGGGCGCGGTAGACGTGGGCGTGGGCGTCGGTGTCGCTGGAGGGGTGGTGGTCACCCTCGACGAGGCGCCCGCGCAGGTCGCACACGACGACGTCCCGTGGGCGCAGGGCGTCGTAGGAGACGCCGCTGGGCTTGATCACCATCAGGTCCGTGCCGGGGACGCGGGCCGAGACGTTGCCGCTGGTCCAGGTGACCAGGTTCCACCGGGGGAGTTCCGCGTGGAGTTCGCAGACCCGCAGGCGCTGGCGCTCCACCTCCTCGCGGTGCCGGGCGAGCTGCTGGCGGGGGTCGGTCGGGGGCGGTTCGGTGGTGGTCATCGCTCCTCCTTCACTGGCGCGGTGGTGTCGGTGGGGCGGTCGGCGGCACCGGGGGCCCCACCCGGGGAGGCGCCGGTGAACGCGGCGCGGCGCAGGGCGCGCAGCTGCCGGAGGCTGTCGCTGCCGCCCCGGCCGAAGTGGTCGTGGAGTTCGGTGTAGATCGCGAACAGCGGCTCGTAGGCGGCGGCGCGCTCCGGGTCGGGGTCGACGGTGTCCGCGCGCACCCGTCCCATCGCCGCGGACGCCGTGTGGACGTCCGGGTGGGCCCCCGCCGCCACCGAGGCGTGGATCGCGGCCCCCACGGCGCAGCTGTGCTCGGAGGCCACCACCCGAAGCGGCCGGTTCAGCACGTCGGCGTAGACCTGGAGGACGAAGGGGTTGCGCACCATCCCCCCGCCCACGGTGAGGTCGAGCACCGGTATCCCGGCTCCGGTGAAGGCCTCCACGATGGTGCGGGTACCGAAGGCGGTGGCCTCCACCAGGGCCCGGTAGACGTCTTCGGGACGGGTGGCCAGGGTCATGCCGACCAGCACGCCGGACAGGGAGTGGTCGACCAGGACCGAACGGTTGCCGCTGTGCCAGTCCAGGGCCACCAGACCGTGCTCTCCCACGGCCGCGCGGGCGGCCCTGTCGGAGAGCAGCTCGTGGACGGACACCCCCAGCGAGGCGGCCTCCTCGTGGTAGGCGGGGGGCACGTGGGTGTCGACGAACCATCCGAAGACGTCGCCCACGCCGCTCTGCCCGGCCTCGTAGCCCCACATGCCCGGGGTGATCCCGCCCAGGGCCATGCCGCACATGCCCGGCACCTCGGCCAGGACCTCGGAGTTCATCACGTGGCACGTGCTGGTCCCCATGATGGCGAGCATTCGGCCGGGACCGGTGGTCTGGGCGGTGGCCGCCGTGACGTGCGCGTCGATGGTGCCGACGGCGACGGGGGTGCCCTCCGGCAGACCGGTCCAGGCGGCGGCGCGCGCCGTGAGGCCGCCCGCGCGGTCGCCCACCTGGGAGAGCGGGTGGTCGAGCCGTGCACCGACGAAGTCGGCGAAACCCGGGTCCAGAGCGGCCAGGAAGTCCCGTGAGGGCCAGGCGCCGTCCTGGTGGAGGCCCTTGTACCCGGCGCAGGCCGCGTTGCGGGTCTCGTGCCCGCACAGCTCCCAGACGATCCAGTCGGCGCCCTCGATCCAGCGCTCCGTGCGTTCGTACACCCCGGGGTCGTCGCGCAGGACCTGGAGGGCCTTGGCGAACTGCCACTCCGAGGAGATCCTGCCGCCGTACCGGGGCAGCCAGGCCTCGCCGCGTTCGGCCGCCAGGGCGGTGATCTCGTCGGCCTCGGGCTGGGCCGCGTGGTGGCGCCACAGCTTCGGCCAGGCGTGCGGTCGGTCGGCCAGGTCGGTGAGTTCGCACAGCGGGGTGCCGTCGGCGGTCACGGGCAGGACCGTGCAGGAGGTGAAGTCGGTGCCGACGCCGATGACCCGGTCGGGTGTGACCCCGGCCTTGCGCAGCGCCTCGGGGACGGCACGTCTGAGGACCTCGCGGTAGTCGTCGGGGTCCTGGAGAGCGCTGTCCGGTTCGAGGGCGACCGTGCGGCCGGGCAGGCGGTCGGTGATGACGCCGTGCCGGTAGGCGTGTTCGGCCGTGCCCAGCTCGGCGCCGTCGCTGACCCGCACCACCACGGCGCGGCCGGAGAGGGTGCCGAAGTCGATCCCGACTACGACCGGTTCGTGGGCCGTGCGGGCTCCCTCCTCAGCCTCCGCAACAGGATTGTGGGCGTTAACATTCGCGGCCAAGGAGTGATCCCTTCACGGGTGCGCAGGCTGAGCGGGCCCTTCTGACTCCGGATTCCGAAGCTCTGGGGGGTTCAGTGTGAGCTGGCCAACATTGTTGGCGTTAACAATCCATGAAGTCAACCCCCCACCGCCCACGGGTAGGCGCCCGCACCCCTCGGGGTACGGGCGCCTACCCGCGCCGGGTCAGCCGCGGGCCGCGGGTGCGGGGCGCGCCCCCTCCGCCGCGTCGGGGACCTCGGAGGAGGCCTCGGCGCCGGAGCGCTCCCGGTCGGTCATCCCCGCCGTGACGGCGATGCCGAGCCCGACCAGGGCGAGGACCACGCCGATCACGGCGGGGGAGACGTAGCCGAGTCCCATCCCGATGCCGAGTCCGCCCAGCCAGGCGCCGCCGGCGTTGGCGAGGTTGAACGCCGAGTGGTTGGTGGCGGAGGCGATGGTGGGGGCCGCCTCGGCCTTGCTCATCACCAGTACCTGGAGCGGCGCCGTCACACCGAAGCCGACCGCGCCGAGCACCACCACGGTGGCGGCGGCGGTCCAGGGGTGGTGCACGGTCAGGGTGAACAGCGCCAGGACACCGGCCAGCGAGGCGAGGGAGACGTAGATGGTCGGACGCAGCCAGCGGTCGGCGACGGGCCCCACCACCAGCGACCCCAGGGTCATCCCCACGCCGAACAGCGCCAGGACGATCGGGACCCCCGTGCTGGGCATCCCCGCCAGTTCGGTCATCATCGGCGAGATGTAGCTGTAGACCGCGAACACCCCGGCGAAGCCGAACACCGCGGTGGCCAGCCCGAGGACCACCTGCGGGTGACGCAGCGCGGCCATCTCTCCGCGCAGGCCGCCCACGCGGGAGGCCGGTGTGTGCGGCACGAAGCGCGCCACCCCGAGGATGGTCAGGGCCGACAGGGCCACCACGACGAGGAAGGCGGTGCGCCACCCGAGCAGCTGGCCCAGCAGGGTCCCGGCGGGCACCCCCACGATGTTGGCCACGGTCAGCCCGAGCATCACGCGCGCCACGGCCGTCGCCCGGCGCGCCGGTCCGGCCAGGTGCGCGGCCACCAGCGCGGCGAGGCCGAGGTAGGCGCCGTGCGGGAGCCCCGCCAGTACCCGGGAGGCGAACACCGCCCCGTAGGAGCTCGTCATGACGGTGGCCAGGTTCCCGACCAGGAAGATCCCCATGAACACCAGCAGCATGGTCTTGCGCGGCAGGCGGGTTCCCAGGGCGGTGAGCAGGGGCGCTCCGACCACCACCCCGAGCGCGTACGCGGAGATCAGGTACCCGGCGGTGGAGATGGGCACGTCGAGGTCGGCGGCGACCTCGGGAAGCAGCCCCATGATGACGAACTCGGTGGTGCCGATGGCGAAGGCCCCGAGGGCCAGGGCGAACAGGGCCAGAGGCATGGCGGTGCCCCCTTCGGAGGGTGGACGGCGGGACGCGCGGGTCGGTGACCCCGCGGTGCGTGCGGGCGTGGGGCGCGACGCGCAGACGGGTCGCTCGGAGGGGTGGAGCACAGGGATTTAGCACGTGCTAAATCAACAATGGCACCGGCTTCGGAGAAATTCCAACGGGCGGCACGTGATCTGGATCGCGCCCCGGGACCGCCGGAGATCGCCGGGCCGCCGCACCGACCGCGGCACCCGGCGACCGGCGGTCCGCGAGGGTCTCAGCGGCGTGGGGGAGCGGTGCTCTCCCGCACGGTGAGCGTGGTCGGCAGCAGCACGTGCCTGCCCTCGGCGCGGCCCTCCTCCAGACGCTCCGCCACCGCCTCCAGGGTCAGCTCGGCGATGCGCGTCACGTCCTGGCGCACCGAGGTCAGGCTGAGGAAGGACAACCGCGCCGCCCGGCTGTCGTCGTACCCCACCACCGACACCTGCCCGGGCACGGACCACCCCGCGCGGACCAGCGTCTCCATGAGTCCGCGCGCGGACTGGTCGTTGCAGCACACCACGGCGGTGGGCACCGCCTCCCGGCCGAGGAGCTCGGACGCGGCCCGGGCCCCGTCCTCCTCGGTGTAGCCGCCCCGCACCAGGTCCGCCTCCGCCGCCAGGCCGTGGCCGCGCATGCCCTCCAGGTACCCGGCCGTGCGTTCGGGAGCGCCGGGAAGCCCGCCCCCGTGCACGTGGACGATCCGCCGGTGGCCGAGGGCGACCAGGTGGTCGACCGCCTGCCGCACCCCGGAGACGGCGTCGGTGCGCACGCTGTCGGTACCGGCGGCGTTGGTGCGCTGGCCGATCTCCACCACCGGTACCCGCTCGGCCACGCGGGCCAGGTCCTCCGGGGCCTGCGCGGACATGCCGATCAGGACCAGGGCCTCACAGCGCAGCCCGACGAGCTCGTCGATCGCCTGCCGTTCGGTGCGGTTGGCGAGCATCGCGCTGAGCGCCAGACCGTAGCCGAGTCGGGCCGCCTGCGGGTACAGGGCCTCGACCAGGTCGGCGTCCATCGGGTGCTCCATGGTGAACAGCACGCCCACCTGTCGACTGCGCGCCCGGCGCAGCAGCTGGGCCGCGGTGTCGGCGCGGTAGCCGAGCTCCTCGGCGGCGCGCAGCACCCGTTCACGGGTGGCCGCGCTGGGGCCGGGCCGGTCGCCCAGGACGAGCGACACCAGCTGCCGGGAGACACCCAGGTGCGCCGCGACGTCGGCCATCGTCGGCCGTCCGCCCGCGGTTCCACCAGCCGCCATCGAGACCCCCTCCCACGCAGGCGCATCGTATCCGTTCCCCACGCTGATCGACCCGTGAACCTCACGCCGCGCGTGCGCATCAGAGTGGCCGATCGATGTTCCCCCCACTTCTGCCTGAAGGGCCGCCATGTCCCCGATTCCGGACCCCGTCCCCCCGCCGCGCGGGCTCTCCCCTCTGCACGAGGGCGACCCGGTGGCCATCGGCCCCCACCGCCTGGTGGGAAGGATCGGGACCGACAGCGCCGGCACCGTCTACGGCGCCCTGGACGACCGGGGTGCGTGCGTGGCGGTCAGGACCGTGCGCGCCGACCTCGCCCGCCGCCCCGGGTTCCGGGAGGCGCTCACGCGGGAGGTCGCCGCGCTGGCCCGCGCCGACGGCGTCGGTTTCGCGCGCCCGCGCGTCTCGGCCCCGGGGGCCGAGGCCCCCTGGGTGGCGTTCGACCACATTCCCGGACGGAACCTGCGTGACCACGTGCGCGTGTTCGGCCCCTTGGCGGGCCCTGTGCTGCGCACGTTCGCCCTGGGCGTGGCGGAGGGGCTGGCGGCTCTGCACGCGGTGGGAATCGCCGATCGCGACCTCGAACCCGGCAACGTCGTCCTCTCACCGGACGGGCCGAGGATCGTGGACCTCGGTATCGCGGGCGGCACCGGAGCGGAGCGGACCGGGGGCGCCCCGTCCTCCTCCGGCTCGCTCGGGGGGAGCGCGCCCCACGACGGAGCCGGGGTCGGCCCCGCCGCCGACGTCTTCGCCTGGGGCGCGCTGGTCACGCTGGCCGCCACGCGGCGGGGGCCGTTCGCTACCGCGGAGGCGGCGGAGCTGGAGTACGGGCCCCGTGCGGGGGAGTACGACCTCACCGGGCTCCCCGAGGAGTTGCGCGGCCTGGTCGGCGCCGCCCTGGCGGTCGACCCGGCGCGGAGGCCGAGCTCGGAGCAGCTGGTCAGGGCCCTGCTACCCGGGTCCGACGTGGATCGAGCGACCGTCGCCGACGGCCTGAGACGCATGATCGGTGACCACTGGCGGGGCGTGGACGCGGCCGGGCACGATCCGGCGGGTTGGGCCGCCGCGCTGGAGGCGCGGGGTGGTCCCGCCGGGGTCGGCGCGCCGACGGACACGGTGCCGGGGGCGGCCGCTCCCGGCCGCGGGGTGGTGGCCGCGATCGCGTCGTCGAGGACCGGTAGGGCGATCGCGGGTGTGCTGGCCGTCGCCGGAATCGCCGCAGGAGGGTACGTCGTCTACGACCAGGTGATCGGTCGGCCCGCGGACCGGATCAACGCGGCCGCGAACGCGCTGGAGGAGGGGTCGGGATTCACCGCCCGGGTGACCCGGAGCCCCACCCGGGCGTACGCGGAACAGGTCTCGGAGGAGACGGGGCAGCCGGTGGAGGCCGTGGTGGAGGAGGGCCGGGTTGAGGAGGAGTACCTGTACTCGGCCCAGGAGGGGAGCCTCCTCATCCGGGGCGCGGTGATGGGCCCGGGGTCGGTGGCGGTCGCCAGTCACCGGGATGACCTGTACGTGTACGCGTCGCGGACGCAGGACCGGGGGTTGGAGCAGGAGTCCCAGAGGAACCTGTCCGTCGACGTGTCGGGGGTGAGCCTCTCCTTCGGTGAAGAGGGCCAGCACGGGCTGTGGCGACCCTCGGCCGAGCCGCTGGAACTCGACCCCGACACGAACGCCGACTCCGTCTCCGTCTCGTTGCTCGTCGGCCCGCTGAGGACCCTGGCCGACGCACAGGACACGGAGGCGCTCCGGGGGGAGAAGGGCGTCTACGCGGGGTCCACGGTCCTCGCACTCCTGGAAGAGGGCTTGCTGGTCACGGAAGAGGTGACCGGTCGGGTCGGACTCGACGCGGAGGGCCACCCGGACTGGGCCGAGTACGGCACGGACCGCTGGGACGTGCGGGTGGACTTCGACCAGGTGGGCGAGGCCGCGGAGCTGGAGGACCCCCAGGTGTGGGCGGCGGGCAACGACGGGTTCGGTTGGGACGTGGTGCACGCCCCGGTGTGCGGCTCGGTGCGCCTGCCGGACTGGGTGGACGAGTGGGACGCGGAGCGGGAGTGGGAGGTCCGGGCCAGCGGCTGGGGCGTGGACTGTGACTACGCGATGGAGCTGGCGGAGCTGAACCGCGACGTGAACGCGCAGAGCGACCGGTCCGAGCTGTTGCACGGCGCGAGGGGGCCCCGGAGCGGCGTGTGGCTGTACGACGACGCCGTGGCGTGCGGCCTCTACTGGAACGAGTTCGTCATGGAGGGGGGCCATCCCGCGCCCTCCTACGGGTACGGCCCGTGCCAGGAGGCCTCCGTAGTGTCCCGGGACGACTCCGACCCGCTCCGCGTGGTGTCGGAGGTCGATTTCGGCGCGGTCACCCTGATCGACTTCCATGAGCGGGGCTGACGCCGCCGCCCTCGGGGAAAGGCGAAGGGGGCGCGCCCGTGGGCGCGCCCCCCGAAGCCTGGCCGGGTCCCACGTCCCCCAACGTGGGACCCGACCGCGCGGCCTACGCACTAGGTGCGGTCTGGCCGCTGGGAAGGCGGTTGTAGCGATGGTTTCGTGTCAGAAACCCCCATTGCCGACACGAACGCGTACAACCGCGCATGGTCTTGAGGTGTTCTCGGAAGCTTCGCACAGATCCGGTGGGTGTGTTGGGGTCGGGGTCGGGGTCGGTCTGGGGTGCTTCACCTGTGAGAACGCTTCTCTGAGCATAGGTGTTCCCGGTGAGTGCTCCGATTTTCGTTTGGCCCGGTAAAAAGCGGGTGCGGACTCCGGCACGGGGGGTCCAAGTCCTTCGCGGCCCCGGTCGGCGAGGGGCGACCGGGCCGGAGGGGTCGGCCCCGCCACGCCCCGCCCGACCCGGGGAGCTCGCGCTGGTCGGGGATCGCGGATGGGCGGTCCCGGCCGCCGGACCCGTCGGCGGTGGGCGGTCCTCTCCGCGGTTCCGGACGGGGACGCCGCGGTGGGGAGCACCGGGGAGTGGAACCCGCCACGCGACGGAGAGGGAGACGTCACTCGACGCGGGTCGGAGTGCCGGTTGCCGTGGTGCCCGCCCGGGTGTGCGCTCCGGGGGCCGCGTCGGTTCGGTCGAAGGGGCCCGCTTCGGGGCACAGTGACCGGTGGCGGACATCGGTCGGCGACGTGGTGTGCCGCTCCGGCCACCCCGGGTCCCCGGGGTCCGCGCGCGGGAATACCTGGCTCCGGGGCGGGGTTCCGCATGATAGTTTCATCGAAAGTATTTTCCTGAGAAGCTATTTGGATCGGGGAACGGCCATGCAGTTCGGAATCTTCTCGGTCAGCGACGTGACGACCGACCCCACGACGGGACGTACGCCGACCGAGGGCGAGCGGATCAAGGCGATGGTGCGGATCGCCCTGAAGGCCGAGGAGGTGGGCCTGGACGTCTTCGCCACCGGCGAGCACCACAACCCGCCCTTCGTGGCCTCCTCGCCCACGACCATGCTCGGTTACGTCGCGGCGCGGACCGAGAAGATCATCCTGTCCACCTCCACCACCCTCATCACCACCAACGACCCGGTCAAGATCGCGGAGGACTTCGCGATGCTCCAGCACCTGGCCGACGGGCGCGTGGACCTGATGATGGGCCGGGGCAACACCGGGCCGGTCTACCCCTGGTTCGGCCAGGACATCCGCCAGGGCATCCCGCTGGCGCTGGAGAACTACAACCTCCTGCACCGCCTGTGGAGGGAGGACGTCGTCGACTGGGAGGGCAAGTTCCGCACGCCGCTCCAGGGCTTCACCTCCACCCCGCGCCCGCTCGACGACGTGCCGCCGTTCGTCTGGCACGGCTCCATCCGCAGCCCGGAGATCGCCGAGCAGGCCGCCTTCTACGGTGACGGCTTCTTCCACAACAACATCTTCTGGCCCGCCACCCACACGAAGAAGCTCATCTCCCTGTACCGCCGCCGCTACGAGCACTACGGCCACGGCAGGGCCGAGCAGGCCGTCGTGGGGCTCGGCGGCCAGGTGTTCATGCGCAGGAACTCCCAGGACGCGGTCAAGGAGTTCCGGCCCTACTTCGACAACGCCCCGGTCTACGGCGGCGGCCCCTCCCTGGAGGAGTTCACCCGCGAGACCCCGCTCACCGTCGGCAGCCCGCAGGAGGTCATCGACCGTACCCTGGGGTTCAGGGAGTCCTTCGGCGACTACCAGCGCCAGCTCTTCCTGATGGACCACGCGGGGCTCCCGCTCAAGACCGTGCTGGAACAGCTCGACATCCTCGGTGAGGAGGTCGTCCCGGTGCTGCGCAGGGAGTTCGCGGCGAAGAAGCCCGCCCACGTGCCCGACGCGCCCACCCACGCCTCGCTCCTGGCCGCGAAGGAGCGCGCCACCACGAACACGGAGGTCCAGGAATGACCCGCAGGCTCGTCACCGTCACCGCCGGGCTCAGCAACCCCTCCTCGACCCGTCTGCTCGCCGACCGGCTCACCGCCGCCGCCGAGGAGGCCCTCGCCGACCGAGGCGAGAAGGTCGAGGTCAGGGTGGTCGAGCTCCGCGACCTGGCCCACGACATCATGAACGCCATGACCACCCGCGTCCCCACCGGTGACCTGTCCGGGGTGCTGGCGGACCTGGCCGAGGCGGACGGGATCATCGCGGTGACCCCGGTCTTCAACGCCTCCTACAGCGGCCTGTTCAAGGCGTTCTTCGACGTCGTCGACACCGAGGCGCTGGACGGCAAGCCGGTGGTGGTGGCCGCCACCGGCGGCAGCCCCCGCCATTCGCTGGTGCTGGAGCACGCCCTGCGCCCCATGTTCACCTACACCCGCTCGATCGTGGTGCCCACGGGCGTCTACGCCGCCTCCGAGGACTGGGGCGCCGGCGAGAGCGGCGGCCGCGAGCTGTCCGAGCGCGTCGCGCGGGCCGCCCGGCAGCTGGCCCTACTGGTCACCGACAGCGCCCCCACGGCCGCCGACCCCTACGAGGAGCCCACGCCCTTCGCCGACCTGATGTCCGGCCTGGGCAGGTGAACCCCGCCCCCGCAAAGCCGGGGGCCCACCGCCGACCGCCCTGCACTGCGCACCCCGCGTTGTGCAGGGCACAACTTTGTCCGCACTCCCTTCTGCCTGGTCCGAGGGCGTCCCTAGAGTCATCCCACCGATGGGTCGGTACCCGCTTTCCCTACCTCCGACCTGGGGAGTTTCGATGCGACTCACTACCCCCGCGCGCCTGTGCGCACTCCTCGGACTCGCGGTCCTGACCACCGCCTGCGCCCCCCTCCAGACCACCGGAGCCGCCTCCGGTGTCGACGAACCGGACGGCACCCTGCGCGTCTGGCTGTTCTCCGAGGTCGATCAAGGGCCCAAGGAACGGGTCGTCGACGAGGCCGTCACCGAGTTCGAGGCCGCCCACGACGGGGTCGACGTCCAGGTCCAGTACATCCCCGTCGAGACCAGGGCCGAGCGCTTCCAGGGCGCCTTCCTCGACCCCGCCTCCGCCCCCGACGTCGCCGAGTACGGCAACACGGACCTGGCCGGGTACGTGGAGTCGGCGGGCTTCGTGGACATCACCGACGACCTCGCCGACTGGGCGCCGCACCGGGACATCGCCGACGACGTCGCGGCCACCGCACGGGTGGACGGCGCCTCCTACGGCGTGCCCTGGTTCCTGGGCGCCCGCGCCCTCTTCTACCGCACCGACGTGCTGGAGGAGCTCGACCTGGAGGTCCCCGCGACCCTGGAGGAGCTCGTGGAGACCGGCCGCGCGGTGCGCGAACACGACCCCGGCATGCTGGGAGTCTCCACCGGAGGGGCCTACACCTACGCCATGATGCCGTTCGTGTGGGCGCACGGCGGCGACATCGCCGAGGCGCGCGGCGCCACCCACACCGCCGCCATCGACTCGGAGGCCTCGCGACGGGGCCTGGAGCTGTACACGCGCATCCTGTCCGACGACGTCTGCCCGCCGCAGACCTGCTCGCAGATGACCGGGGACGCCTCCGTGCAGAACTTCCTCGCGGGCAACGCCGCCATGACCATCGGCGGCAACTTCAACCTGAACGCGCTGCGCGACAGCGACGTCGCCGACGTCGCCGCCGTCGTCCCGCTCCCGGGCGTCGAACCCGGCACGGTGGCCCCCGCCTTCGCCGGGGGCAACAACCTCGGAGTCCTGGCCGGTACGGAGCGCCGCACCCTCGCCGTGGAGTTCGTGAAGCTCCTGGCGGGCAAGGAGTACCAGCTGAGGATGTACGAGGCCATGGGCAACCTGCCCGCCTACACCGACGTGCGCGAGGAACTGGCCGCCTCGGACGAGGAGATCACCCCGTTCGTGGAGACCATCGACGCCGGGACCCGGTTCGTCCCGGTCACCGGAGCCTGGGCGACCGTCGACGCCGAGGGCGTCCTGCCCACCATGGTGCAGCGGGTGGCGGCCGGGAACGCCACCGTGGAAGAGGCCGCCGACGAGGCCGCCCGGGCCCTCGACACCGCGTTCGGGGAGGGATGACGCCCATGGACGCCAGACCCCCCGTCCCCGTCGCCGTACGGCGCCCCACCGGGAGGCCCCCGGGCTCCCGCGGTCGCCGGATCGAACCCTGGATGTACCTGGTACCCGCCGCGCTGGTGCTGGGTGTCATGCTGGTCTACCCGCTCTACCAGCTGGTGCTGGTGTCGTTCTTCGACTACCGCCAACCGCAGGTCACCGGTGCCGAGCCGCTGGAGTTCGTCGGCTGGGCCAACTACCGCGCGCTCCTGTCCGACCCCCAGTTCTGGGAGGTGCTGCGCAACACGGTGGGCTTCGCCGCCGCCTGCGTGGCCGGCACCCTCGCCGTGGGCGGTGCGCTCGCGGTCCTGGCCACCCGCCTGACCCCCTGGGTGCGCACACTGTTGTTCCTGGCCGCGCTGGGCGCCTGGGCGACCCCCGCCGTCACCGGCAGCGCGGTGTGGCTGCACCTGTTCGACCCCACTCTGGGGCCGGTGAACCAGGCCCTGACCTGGTTGGGCGTCGGAGACTTCACCGGGCACTCCTGGACCTACGACAAGTGGTCCGCCTTCGCACTGGTCGGCGCGCAGGTGGTGTGGTGCTCGTTCCCGTTCGTCATGGTCACCCTCTACGCCGGGATCAGGGCCATCCCCGAGGAGGTCGTGGAGGCCGCCCGGCTGGACGGCGCCTCCACGTCCCGGATCGCGTGGTCGGTGATGCTGCCGATGCTGCGCCCGGCGGTGACCATCGTGACCATCCAGTCGATCATCTGGGACTTCAAGATCTTCACCCAGATCTACGTCATGACCGGGGGCGGCGGGATCGCCGGCCAGAACCTGGTCCTCAACGTGTACGCATACCAGAAGGCGTTCGCCTCCGGGCAGTACGGCCTGGGGTCGGCGATCGGCGTGATCACCACCCTGCTCCTGCTGCTGATCACCCTCGTGTACCTGCGCGCGCTGCGCCGCCAAGGGGAGGTACTGTGACGCTCCGCAGACTCAGGAACGACGCCGCCGGACTGCTCGTGGCCCTCGTCGTGGCACTGCCCCTGTACTGGATGCTGCTGTCGGCGCTCAAGCCCCGCGCCGCCCTGGAGGCGGGCGACCCCGCCCCCTACACGCTCGAACCGACCCTGGAGTCGTTCCGTCGGGTCCTGCTCATCGACGGGTTCGGGCAGTACCTGCTCAACAGCGTGCTGGTGGCGGTCGTGGTCGTCACCGTCTCCACCCTGTGCGCGTTCCTGGCGGCCGTGGCGCTCACCCGTTACCGCTTCCGGCTGCGCACGACCCTGCTGGTGATGGTGCTGACCGCCCAGATGGTGCCGGTGGAGGCCCTGACCATCCCGCTGTTCTTCCTCATGCGCGCCCTGGGGTACGGCATCCCCGGGATCGGACTGAACCAGCTGGGTTCGCTCATGCTCGTGCACACGGCGTTCGCGATCCCCCTGGCCGTGTGGATGCTGCGCAGCTTCGTCGCGGCGGTCCCCAAGGAACTGGAGGAGGCGGCCTGGCTGGACGGCGCGGGGAGCCTGACGTTCGTCACCCGTGTGCTGTTCCCCCTGGTCGCCCCCGGTGTGGTGGCGTGCAGTATCTTCTCGTTCATCATGACGTGGAACGACTTCCTGTTCGCCCGCACCTTCATCATCTCCGCGCAGGAGAACCAGACGCTGCCCATCGCCCTGCTGTCCCTGTTCAAGCCGGACGAGAACGACTGGGGCGGGATCATGGCGGGCTCGGTCCTGATGACGCTGCCGGTGCTGGTGTTCTTCCTGTTCGTGCAGCACCGGCTGGCCAACGGTCTGGGAGGGGCGGTCAAGGGGTGAGTTCGCCGTCCGGCCCCCGGCGCAACTCCTCGGCGTCGCTGCGCCGCGCCCTGGCGGTGGTGGAGCGGGTGCGCTCCACCCCGCCCGAGCACGGCGGTGCCACCCTCACCGAGCTCGCGGAGGGGCTCGGAGTGAACAAGAGCACGGTCCTGCGCCTGTCCGCGCCGCTGGTGGAGTACGGCCTGCTCACGCGCGACCCCCGTTCGGGGCGGTTCCGGGTGGGCGGTGCCGCACTGCTGTTGTGGCAGTCCTACCTGGACCACATGGACCTGCGGTCGGTCGCCTCCGAGCACCTGCGCGGCCTGATGCGCCGGACCGGGCACACCTGCCACCTGGTGCTGTTGGACGGGCACGACGTCGTGTACGTGGACAAGGTCGAGAACACGGCGACGGTGCGGATGTCCTCGCGGATCGGTGCGCGGATGCCGGCCTACCGGACGGCCGTGGGCCGGGCGATCCTGGCGTTCGGTCCGGACGACCTCGTGGCGGACGTGGTGGCGGCGGGACTTCCCGCCGTCACGGCCCGGACGGTGACCGACCCCGGGGTGTTGGCCGAGGAGCTGCGGCGGGTACGCGAGCGCGGGTACGCGATCGACGACCGCGAGAACGAGCCCGAGGTGCGCTGCGTGGCCGCGCCGATCTTCGACCACAACCGGGACCCGGTGGCGGCGATCAGTGTGTCGTCACTGGTCAGCCAGATGCCGGTGGCGCGGGTGCGCGGACTGGGGCCGGAGGTCGCCGCGGTGGCCGCGCGGGTGTCGGCCCAGCTGGGCGGGCGTGTCGTGGACACCGCCGCCGGAGGACGCGGGGTTCCGTAGGCCCCCGGGCCCCCGGTGCGGGGGGGGGGGGGGGGGGCGCGCCGCGGCCCCCGCCCACCCCCCCGACCCCGGAACAACCC